>JAMDBG010000056.1:0-6004 GCA_023487865.1 Deltaproteobacteria bacterium
GTTAGAGGATACCGCCGCGAGAAGCGCCGCCCAGAAAACCCTCATGGTCGTCCTGACGACCTCTCTCAAGCTCCTCCATCCCTTCATGCCGTTTTTGACGGAGGAGATCTGGCAGACCCTGGTCGCGGATGGCAGTTCGATCATGGTAAGCCCGTTTCCCGAAGCGGACAGGGCGATGTCGGATCCTGGGGCCGAGGGGGAGATGGCCCTCATCATGGAAGTGATCACCCGCATCCGGAACATCCGCGGGGAGATGAACGTCGCCCCCTCGCTGAAGCTCAAGGCAACCCTTGCCATACCGGCCGTCGATCTCCAGGCGACGTTGGAGAAGGGAAGGGTCTACATCATGAACCTGGCCAATCTGGAGACCCTGACCATCGGCGGTGAGATGACGGAGCCGAAGGGAGCAGCCACGGCGGTAGCCGGTCCGGTTCATGTGTATCTGTTTCTCGCCGGGGTGATCGACGTTGCGGGGGAGGAGAGCCGCCTTCAGAAAGAGATCGCCCGGGTTGATAAGGACCTGGCAGTCGTCGCAAGAAAACTGGCCAATCCTGAATTTCTGGCGAAGGCGGCTGAATCCGTCGTCAAGAAGGAGCAGGAGAAGGCCCGGGAACTCAAGGAAAAGCGGACCGCTCTCGATGCGGCCCTCACACGGCTGGCGGCTTTTTCCAATGCCGGTTAGGAGGGGGAGATCATGTTGTTTCGGCAGGCACTTATCAGGGTGATCCGGATAGCCCTCGATGAGGATATCGGACCGGGGGACATCACGACCGGAGCGGCGCTCCGGGGAGATGAGACGGGAATCGCGCGGGCGACGGCCAAGACCGAGATGGTCGTGGCCGGGATCGATGTCTTCGGTGAAGTATTTCTCACCCTGGATCCTGCCTTGGTCTTTACGGCCCGGCAGAGAGACGGGGAAACGGCGGGGAAGGGGGATCTGCTGGCTGAGATCTCCGGCAGTCTCGCTTCCATTTTGACCGCCGAAAGGGTCGCCCTGAACCTGTTCCAGCGGATGTCCGGGATCGCCACCATGACCCGGCGATACAGCGATGCGGTCAGGGGAACCAGGGCAAAGATTCTGGATACCAGAAAAACCGCACCCGGGTTGCGCATCCTCGACAAATACGCCGTTCGTGTGGGCGGAGGGCACAACCACCGTTTTGCCCTCTATGACGGGATCCTGATCAAGGACAACCATATCGCTGCGGCTGGCGGGATCGTTACCGCAGTGAAGAGGATTCGCGAACGCGTTCCCCATACCCTGAAGATCGAGATCGAAGTCAAAAATATGACCGAGCTGGAAGAGGCTCTTGCTGCCGGGGCGGATGCGATTCTTCTCGACAACATGGGGATCGAGGAGATGGCCCAGGCGGTCCATCGGGCCGGGGGAAAGGTTTCTCTGGAGGCATCGGGAAACATGACCCTGGAGCGGGTCCGGGAGGTTGCGGACACGGGTGTGGATCTGATCTCGGTGGGTGCGCTGACCCACTCAGTGATGGCGGCGGACATCTCTCTCAATGTGATGCAGGTCGGGGGTAGGACCTCATGACAAGATGGGAGGGACGCCGGCGCTGTTTCGGGAAGGAAGGGTGTCGTGCGGAGCGAAACCGATGGGCGCTGCGTGGCAGGGTTTGCGATAGAAAGCGGGGGATTTGACACCGAGGCGTTGCAGTCCCGCTTGGCCGGGCGGAGGATGGGTTGGCGGATTCACTACCTTCCGGTGGTCGATTCGACGAACCGCCTGGCCCTGCAGCTTGCGCGGGAAGGAGCGGCGGAAGGGACGGTTGTCTTCGCCGATTGCCAGACCAGGGGCAGGGGGCGACTGAAGAGGATCTGGCAGTCGCCGCCCGGGCGCAACGTCTATGCCTCCATTTTGCTCCGCCCGGACATCGATCCCGCAGACGCTACCCGGATCACGCTGACGGCGGGAGTGGCGGTCGCGGAGATGATCTCCATTTTCTGTCCCGAAGGGGTGGGGCTCAAATGGCCGAACGATGTGTTCATTCGCGAGCGGAAGGTATGCGGTATTCTCACCGAGATGAAGACGAAAGGAAAAGCGCTCGACGCGCTTGTGGTGGGGATCGGTCTGAACGTGAACATCGCCGGGCGGGATTTTGATCCGGAATATCGCCAATCGGCAACGTCGCTCCGGGAAGAGACGGGGCGGATTTTTCCGCGTGAGGACGTAGCCCTTCGTTTGTGCGATTCCTTTGAAAAGTGGTATCGGATTTTCCTGGACGAAGGATTCGTGGCGATCAGGGAAAGATGGCTCTCCCATTCAAGAATGCTGGGTAGACGCGTCCGGGTCCTCTTCCAGGGTGAGGTGCAGGAAGGCCTGGTGGTGGGTATTGACCTTGACGGGGCGCTCCTGCTTGACGACGAGCGTGGCGTCGTCCGGAGGATCATCGCCGGAGACGCATCCATTATGAAAGGTTGAAACATGCTTTTGGTCATCGATGTGGGAAACACCAATACGGTCCTTGGTCTGTATGACGGGAATGAACTGGTCCACGACTGGCGGATCAGAACCGTTGTCGATCACACCGTCGACGAGTATGGGGCACTGATCCTCAACCTCCTGAAGAACTGCCGTATCAGTTCCAAAACAATCAGAGACATCATCATTTCCTGTGTCGTACCGCCGATGCTCAATATTCTTGAGCCTCTCTGCCAGAAGTACTTCGGGATTGAACCGATCATCGTCGGGCCGGGGATCAAAACAGGGATGCCGATCTTCTATGACAATCCCCGGGAGGTGGGAGCGGACCGGATCGTCAATGCCGTCGCAGCCTATGAAAAGTACCGGCGGGCGCTGATCATCGTCGATTTCGGTACCGCCACGACCTTTGATTATATTTCGCCGAAAGGGGAGTATATGGGCGGCTGCATCGCCCCGGGGATCATGATCTCCTGTGAAGCCCTGTTCGAACGGGCGGCCAAACTTCCGCGGGTGGAGCTCACAAAACCCCGCTCGATCATCACCAAAGACACGGTCAGCGGCATGCAAGCCGGGATCATGTACGGCTATGCAGGTCTGGTGGATGGGATCGTCGAACGGATGAAGGCCGAAGCGGCCTCTTCACCGCTGGTACTGGCAACGGGAGGCCTTGCGAGGGTGATCGCCAGGGAGGCGAAACAGATCGATGAAGTCGATGAGCTTCTTACCCTTGAAGGGCTGAACATCATCTTCACAAGGAACCGGCCGAAACTTCCCGACGAAGGGGGAATCTGAATCTGCGACTCTCCGAAGGAAAAAGGGAGACCGTAGAAACTGAGAGGCGACGATGCTGAATGTAGGCCTGACAGGGGGAATTGCCACCGGTAAATCGACCGTCGCCAGAGTCCTGGTGGAAAAAGGCGCCCGTCTCATCGACTTCGATGAACTCAGCCATACCGTTGAGGAACCGGAAGGGCCGGTATGGAAGGAAATCGTCGGCCATTTCGGAGAAGGGATACTCCATGCGGACAGGACTATCGACCGCCGCACACTCGGTGACATTGTCTTTGCCGATCGGGAAAAACTGAACCTGCTCAACCGCCTCGTCCATCCGGCGGTCTTCCAGGAGTGGCATCGGAGGCTCGAGGCGATCCGGAAGGTGAAACCGGATGCCATTGTCCTTTCCGACATTCCCCTGCTCATCGAGGCGGGCATGAAGCCGATGGTCGATCTGGTTCTCCTCGTCTATATCCCTCCTGAGGAACAGATTGCCAGGCTGGTAGCCCGCAATGGTTTCAGCCGTGAAGACGCCGCAAAGAGGGTCGCTGCACAGATGCCGATCGAAGAAAAGCTCCCGTTTGCCGATATCGTCGTCCGCAATGACGGATTGCCGGAGGTGACGCAAATGGCATTGAGCGATGTCTGGACGGAACTCATCGAGAGGGAGAGGCAAAGAGGGGAGAAGGCGGACTGATGGCCGGAAGTTCACCGGCGCGATGCCGCTCATGGGTAACGGCAAAATGGATACAGCGGCTGACGGGCGGCATGAATCGAATGAATGAGGAGCAGGCACAGTGATCCCCTATTTTGGCCCAACCACCCTGATACTCATCTGGACATTATTGGTTGTAGCCTATATGGCGGTGGCGTCATGTATCGGTGAATCAGCAGGAACCTTTGAGCGGCAGCCGATAAACGATCCGCCCGAGAGAGACAAAAACGGATATGCATGGTCTCTGTTTATCGGAGCGGCTCTGATCATCCTCGGGGCAAAATTCACTCTTATCCATTATTATGGATCCGATCTGCCTTTCTGGGATCAGTGGGATACGGAACCCCAATTGCTGTACATCCCTTATGATCAGGGCAAATTGTTATGGAGTACGCTGTTCTCCTCTCACAATGAACACCGGCTCTTTTTTTCACGGTTATGGGCCCTGGGCCTTTATGCGATCAATCAGCAGTGGGATGCGCATCTGCAAACAGTGGCCAATGCATTCCTGCATACTTTTTTCGGCCTATGGCTTGTCTGGATATTGTGGAAGCTCAATGAGAAAAAAGATTTGTGGATCATGCTGGGCGTGATGGTCTTGATCCTGGCTGTTCCATTTTCCTGGGAAAATACATTGTTCGGGTTTCAGTCCTCCTTCTACTTCCTGTTGGGATTTTCATCGCTGGCCATATTGCTGATTCCGCAAAATCGTCCCTTTTCAATATCCTGGCTGATGGGGATCTTCTTTGCATTGCTCTCCCTGTTTACGATGGGAGCCGGTTTTTTTGCCGCCGCGGTTGCTTTGGCGTTGATGCTCATCAGGGTTTACAGGGAACGGCGGATGACCTGGCGTGACGGAATCACCCTCATCTCCTGCCTCCTGATCCTGCTGGCCGGTATTCTCTTGATTCAGGTGCCGGAGGGTCATGCCGGGCTGCGACCAAAAACCTTTTCGGATTTCTTGACGGCTTTGGGTAAGAATCTCTCCTGGCCCTGGATCGATGTCCCTTTCCTGTTTCCCATACTCTGGAGTCCGTTTATCATCCTGAACTATCGAATAGGCATCAGCAAAAGGGAAAAACTGTCGAGATACCCCTTTTTCCTCATGGGCCTGGGTCTGTGGACCCTCCTGCAGTGCATCGCCATAGCCTATTCCAGGGGTTTAGAAGGCTCAGGGCCTGCCTCTCGCTATATGGATTCATTGAGCCTGATACCCGTGGTCAATATATTGGCGGCACATTATCTTTACAGCCGTTCTGCCGCGGATTTCAAAAGGAGGAAGGGATTCATCATTGCCTGTTCTTTTTGGTATGCATTTTCCGTGATTGGTTTTTTGAACCTCCTGATCAACGGATCCACAGAGGGTTTCACCACGGCGGGTTCATTGCTTGCAAAGCAATCTGAGACGATCAACCGTTATCTGGCCAGCGAAGACGATAATGTCATTCTCAGGGCGGGGCCTATGGAAATCCCCTATCCCGATGCAAAAAAATTGTCTTCCTTGTTGCGTGATCAGGCGATAAGGGAGCGCATGCCCGCATCAGTGAGAAAACCATTGGCCGTTGTCCCCTCCGTCAGTGAGCGGAATGATTTTGCCGAAAACGGATTTTTGGGCACAATGCCCGTCATCAAGGACAGGAAAATCTGGGGTTCTTACAAGCCTTTGCAGGGGGATCTTCTTACAGGGTATTTCAGAAGTGAAAAGATACCGCCACCCCGACTGCCCTATCTGCGATTTTGGGTTGCCGGATACCTCGATAATTCAAGATTAAAGCTTGAGCTCTATGGTATGGATCATCAATTGATCGACGCAGTGATACCCAAGCGATTGCCCAGGGAAAGCTGGACGTCTGTCGATGTCAAATCGCCGCCGGTCCCTTTTTATATCAAGGCAACGGACCAGGCTAAAGACCATGGGGGATGGTTTGCTTTCTCCCAGCCTACTGAGATCGGCCTGTTCTCGATGATGTCTGAATCCGTCCTGTCGGCGGGACGGGCATTGCTTGTCATCGGTCTGGCCTTTGTGTTGGCCGTTATTATTTATGCTCATCTTCAAAAAGAGGGCCACCACCTGG
>JAMDBG010000056.1:6014-6618 GCA_023487865.1 Deltaproteobacteria bacterium
TTGATGATCCATACCATAGAGCTCAAGCTTTTGAAGTCTGTATTGTCGGTGGGTTGGGTCATGTCGGTCTGCCCTTAGGCATAACGTTTGCCGAGCGGGGCAGGCGGGTGGTTCTGTTTGACATTGACCGGGAAGCGGCCGAAACCATCGGCGGCGGTAAAATGCCTTTCATGGAAAAAGGCGCTGAAGAGATACTCAAGAGGGTCTTGGGAAAAAATCTTTTCGTCTCCACGGACCGATCTGTGATCCGGGAAAGCCGTTTCATTGTTGTGGTGATCGGGACCCCGGTCGACGAGCACCTGAACCCGGAGTTCACGATGTTCAAGAGATTCTTTGCCGGGATTATGGACGTGATCGGCGATGATCAGCATATCATCCTCCGGAGTACAGTCTATCCGGGCACTACGGAAAAAGTGAAAGACCTGTTTGCCGCCGCAGGCAAAAAAACCCGTGTTTCTTTCTGCCCGGAGCGGATCGCTGAAGGCAAAGCCATTGAAGAGCTGAAAAGTCTGCCGCAGATCGTCTCTTCTTTTGATGAGACGTCGCTTCAGGAAGCAAAGGAGCTTTTCTTGTCTCTCACCGATGATCGCCGCGAGGGCCACCA
>JAMDBG010000159.1:0-873 GCA_023487865.1 Deltaproteobacteria bacterium
GTCGTTCTGAAGCTGTTTGGCCGTTCCGTGGCGGTGCAGTGCATGACTCATGGTTCTCTCCTTGGTTATAACTCGACGATGGGGCGTCCCATCCCCATGTTGATCTTCGCATTCGGCCGGGCGGGAACCCCCAGGGCCTCCAGGCGGGACCGCACCGGCAGGGTGCCGTCCTTAGCAAAACGGGTCGCCAGCCCCCAGGAAACGACGGTGTCCAGATCGGCCAGAACGGGCTGCAGCTGCCGGACCACCTGCTCCAATTGATCCTCCCGGATCTTGAACTCGAGGATCGCGGAGAGGACCTTTTCATTCCGGAATTCCGCCTTGACCTTCCCGGTGAGCGGCTCCTCCAGAAAGGCAAAAACGGCATTGTTCGTCTCCAGCTCCACTTCCATCGTGACCAGGACCTGAAGGACCTTTTCCAGGTCGGTCATCCGGGCGCCTGTCCCGGGACGGCCGAACTCGAGGGCCATGCCGAACTCCCCGCGGCGGAACCTCCCCGTCACATCGTTGGTCTTCATCTCCTCGGTGCCCCGCCCCCCCTGTTTCGTCGAGGGGTGCCAGACGCCCGGGTCGCTGAACTCCGCCCGCAGGGCGCGCGGATACCGATTGACCTCCTCGGGCCGGAAGATGGCGTCCGTCGGACAGACGCCCACATGGAGGCATACCCCGCACTCCACGCACTCGTCCTGGTCGATCGCAACGACACCGTCCTTCTCCGCGATGCTGTTCATCGGACAAAAATCGATGCACTCCCGGCACGCGATACACTTCTCCGTATCTATCCTCATCCTTCCCCCCCGTTCTTGAATATCTCTGAAAACTGCCGGATCTGGCCGAGGATGGAGTTTTTCCGGATCCGCTCGGCCGCATCGG
>JAMDBG010000159.1:883-6682 GCA_023487865.1 Deltaproteobacteria bacterium
ATCCCCTTCCGTGGTTCGCGGACGACAAATCCCTGGCTTTCCAGGATCTGGAATGCCTCCCGCACGGGGGAACGGCTGACTCCGAAGGTCTTGCAGAGAGATCCTCATCCTTCCCCCCCGTTCTTGAATATCTCTGAAAACTGCCGGATCTGGCCGAGGATGGAGTTTTTCCGGATCCGCTCGGCCGCATCGGCGTCACCCGCCTCGAAGGCGGCGATGAGTGCGGCGTGGATCTTTGTGGAGTTCGTCATCCAGCCCGGACTGCTGACGATGGCCAATCGGTAGCGCATCGTCTGCTTGTCAAAACTCCGGATCAGCTGGGCCAGACGCTGGTTGCCGCAGGCGCTGACGATCAGCTCGTGGAATTTCTGGTTCAGGTTGTTGTAAGTCTTGCCGTTTTTCTTTTCCGATGCCTGAACCATCTGTGCATTGAGGTTTTTGAGTTTCTTGAGGAGCTCAGGGGTCTGCTTCTGGACGGCCAGCGACAGGGCCAGGCCCTCGATGCCGGCGCGGATCCGGTAGATGTCTTCCGCCTCCTGCGGCGTGATCTTGGCGACCGAGATCCCCTTCCGTGGTTCGCGGACGACAAATCCCTGGCTTTCCAGGATCTGGAATGCCTCCCGCACGGGGGAACGGCTGACTCCGAAGGTCTTGCAGAGAGATCCTCATCCTTCCCCCCCGTTCTCTCTTCGATGATCCTCTGTCCGGGCTTGAGTGTCCGGGAAATGATCCGCCGCTCCAGATCCTCGACGATGTGTTCCGCGAGGCTCCTCTGTCTGATCAGTTCGTCCATGAGATTTCCGGGTCTCCTTTCCCGTCATGTGTGAAATGGTGAAATGTCGCCTGGTCGTTCACGATTTCAGGCCATACATCCGGGCGGCGTTGTCGTGGAGGATCATCCGCCCTGTCCGCTCCGCATCCTTTTCGGCCATGAGGCCCAGGCGGACAGCGTCCGTCAACACTTCACCCAGGGCGATCTTCGCGGTTTTCGCGGCGAGCCACGAGACCTCCGGCGAACCGTGGCCCCCACTGCCGATCATCATCTTGGAGAGGGGGGCCAGTGAGATCACATCGCGGTAGCACTCCGCTATCCGCTGGGCGGTCCAGGGGGTCATCCAGCCCATGTCGACCCAGACGTGGGGGAAGGTGTGGGCCATCATGCCGGCATGCTGCATCCAGGGGTGGCCGGCATGGAGGAGGACGAGCCGCGTCTGGAGGAAGCGGGGCTGACGGAGGATCGGAACAAGGAGAAAAGGATCGGTGTTTGCCACCGGGCCGTTCCAGAGGCCGCCGGTGATGCCGGTGTGGACGTGGATGGGGAACTTCAGCTCCTGGGCCTGGAGCATCGTCGCCAGCCAGACGGCCATGTAAAGCTTCTTGAAGGCCTCGCCGTCTCCCGCGGCGGCGGCGGGGTAGATCCGCGCGGCCTCCTCGGCGTCCACCTGTGGGGCGCCGAAACCGACCAATTCACCCAGGTGGGACTTGATGCCGACAAAACCGTCATGACGGATCGCATTCTCAACGGCATCCTGGAAACTCCGGAGGAGCTCCGGATAGGTACCGCACGATGTCATGAGGCTTTTGAGGAGCGGGTCCATCTGAAGGAGTCGGATTTTGGGACCGGGGGTCAGATCGAGGATCGGATCGTTGATCGGAAGATTGGAGTCCATGACGGAGCAGACGATCCCCGCGTCCCGGTAAAGCATTTTCGCGTAACCGGCCAGTCCCTCCTTTGCCGTCCGGCGGTTCCTCTCGGCAGTGACTGCCGCAAGCTCCGGCTCGCAGCCGAAGAGTTTGGCTAGCTGGCAGACCATCGTCAGGACGGCGCCCATATGGGGGAAGTGGAACAGGAGGTCGTCGGTCGCCCCCCATAGCTTGGCCTTGGCGACGCCGGCGATGGGTGTATCGGCGATGCCGTGAAAGAATTCCCGGGCGAGCCATATCGGTTCCATGGTCTTCTTTTCGGATTCGAGAACGTGGCAATGGTTGTCTACAACGGGACATTGGGTAAAATCAGGCATAAGGAAGATCCTCCATTCGGACTTGATAAATTTCCCCGGTACGGGGCGGTATGGAGGTGGAACCCACCCTCAACACCGACCGTGACACGGATGGTAGATTGTCGACAATCGCTTGTCAAGGAAAATTTATCATCCTGTGCCCTGTCGGGATCAGGGGCGATCCCGACAGCGGAAAAAGACGGCAACATACTGAAATCAAGGAAATAAATGTGTCGACCGCTGCCGGTTCGGCCCTCCGCGAGCGGAGGGCCGTGACCAGGAGGGATATTGCGTACAAACGCTTATTTATCCAGTTCTTTTCGGATGGCCAGGCCGATCTTTTCCATCACATAGGGTTTCCGGACATACGTACCGGCCCCGAGGGACTGGGCCCTGTGAACCCGGTCCGTTTCGGAAAACCCGCTGACAATGATGGCCTTCTGCCGGGGATGAATCTCCAGAATCCTTCGGTAGGTCTCCAGGCCGTCGATGCCCGGGTCCATGATCATGTCCAGGACAATCAGATCGGATCGGTTCGCCCTGAGGTAATCCACGGCCTCCTCTCCACCGGAGACACACGTGACTTGATAGCCGAGGCCGGTCAACATGCTCATCGCCAGCTCGCGCTGTTCCTTGACGTCATCCACCACCAGGATGGATTCCCCTTTCCCGCGGTAGGTCGCAGGCGATACGGCTTCCTGGGCCCGTGAAGGCGCCTGACGGGTCACGGGGAAATAGAGAGTGAAGATGCTCCCGTTCTCTTCTTCGCTTTGGACGTCGATATATCCCCGGTGATCCTTCACCGTCCCCCAGACAACGGTCAATCCGAGGCCGGTACCGCTCCTGCCCATCACCTTTTTTGTATAGAACGGCTCAAAGATCTTTTCGAGGTCGGCGGCGGCAATCCCCCTCCCCGTATCGGAGACCGTCAGGATCACATAGTCCCCCTCCTGCATACCGTCATAACCGATGAGGGGCCGGTCCAGATAACGGTTCTCCGTCCGGATGACGACTTCACCCTTGCCGGAGATCGCCTCTGCCGCGTTGGAAACCAGATTCATGAGGGTTTTATTCAGGTGGACCGGGGATCCCTGGATGTTCAGCAGATCCTTATCGAGAGTGGTTTTGAATACCACAAGCGGATGACAGGCCTGCAGATTTTCAAACTCGGGAGTTTCGCAGTAGTCGGAGACCACCTTGTTCAGATCGATGATCTCGGAAACGGCCACCCCTCTCCGGGCCAGGGTCAGCAAGTCCTGGATGATCGCCGCCCCCTTTTCTCCCGATTGCTGAATGTTGGACACGTATTTCCTCAGCGGGCTTCCCGGCGGAATCTGCTCCAGAAGCAATTCCGAATAGCCGACGAGGACCCCGAGAACATTGTTCAGATCATGGGCCACACCGCCCGCCAACTGACCGAGGGCCTGCATCTTCTCCGCCCGTCGCAGGCGTTCCTCCAGTTTCAGGCGTTCCTCCTCCAGCCGTTTGCGTCCTGTGATGTCCAGGGCCACAGCGATATTACGCCCGGGGGGCTCCCCCGGTTTCCAGAGGGGGGACACGGTCACATCGGCCCAGACAACCTCTCCGTCCTTGCGGATGTACCGTTTTTCCAGGCTGTAATACCCGATCTTTCCTGCCAGCAGCAGGGCGGTTTTATCCTCATGCAGATGGCGATCTTCCGGATGTGTGATCTCCGGGAAGGTGGTGGTCAGCATCTCCTCCTCCGTCCTGCCGACCATTTCACACAGTCGCCGGTTCACCATGATGTAACGGCCCGTCAGCATGTCAGTCTCGGAGGTACCCACGGCCGCCTGCTCGAACAGAGCCCGGAACCGTCCTTCGCTCTCCCGAAGCGACCTTTCCGTGTTTTTGAGGTCGGCAATAAGCTGGGCGTTGGCGATCGCCTCGGCGATCTGGTTTCCGATTTTTTCTGCCAGGCGCAGATCCTGCTCCTGATAGGCATTCGCCTGCCTTGACCGGAAGTGCAGGGTGCCGATGACCTCGTTCCGTGAGATCAGGGGAACGCTGATGAGTGAGCGCATTCCGGCTCGAACGGTGGCGACGTTGGTCATGTAAGGCCGTTCCGCGTCTATCTTTTCGCCATTCGCCATGTTGATAAGCAGTCCGGTCCGCGTGAGTGAAATGCTTTCGGAGATCGTCCCCGCTCTTGGAAAGACAGCGCCCCGTCTCCGTTCGGGGATATCCAATCCGGAAACATAGGTGACGACGAGCGAGGTCCTGTCGGGATGATTCAGGTCCACACTGAGCCTGTCAAAAGGGACCAGTTTTTTCGCCTGCAAGGCAAAAGATTCATATATCTCTTCAATGTCCAGTGTGGAGCCGATCAGTCGCCCGATTTCGGCGATGACGGCCATCTCCTCGGCCAGTCGCTCGGCCTTCTCCCGATGTTCCCGCTGCTCCTCTTCGGCCTTTTTGAGGTTTTTAAAAAGCTGGGCGTTGGCGATGGCCCCGGCGATCTGGATTCCGATCCGCTCCGCCAATCGAAGCGTCTCCGGGGTGTAGCAGTTCGCTTTTTTCGACCGAAAGTGGAGACCGCCGATCACCTCGTCGCGGGAGATCAAGGGGATGCTCATCACCGAACGCAATCCCGCCTCGAACGTAGAGACGAGGGTGGGGTATCTGTCGGCTATCTCTTCGATGGATTCCGGCTGGACGATCAGTCCGGTCCGGGTGTGCAAAAGCACCTCATTTAACGATCGAGGCAGAGGGAAGGTATCACCGGGTTTCCGCCCGGGAACAACCACCCCGGAAACATACGCATTGAAGAAGGTGTCTTCCTGTGGTTTTTTGAGGGTCACAACCAGCCGATCAAAGGGGATCAGCTTCCTGGCCTCGGCGGCGAACCGTTCATATACCTCGTCGATATCCAGAGTGGAGCTGATCAATCGCCCGATCTCCGCCATGATCCCCGTCTCCGTGGCCAGTTGTTGGACGGTCTCCTGGTTCCGGCGGAGCTCTTCCACCGTCTGCTTGTGCTCCCGCCTCATGGCTGCGGTTCGCAGCTCTCGCTCGATCGTGGGGATCAGCCGTTGCCGCCGGTTCTTGATACAGTCATGGGCGCCGGCCTTTATGGCCTCTATGGCCATCTCTTCGCTGATCTCCGGGGAAACGATGATGAAGGGGATATCGCTCTTTTTTTCTTTCAACAGCTGGAGCGCTTCAAGACAATTGAAATGACTAAACTGGGAACCGCTCAGGACGAGGTCCCATGAATGACCTCGAAGGGCGGAGTGCATGGCCAGGGGAGTTTCCACCCGGCTGTGATGGGATTTGTAGCCGGCCCGCTTCAGTTCGTCGATCAACAGTCGGGCGTCGGCTTCTGAATCTCCGACAATCAGCACGCGTAGAGGTTTTTCTGCCATGTTCCTCCTTCCGGGTATTCATCGTGCGATGAACGGTCTCAACCGGCGGTTTCTGCGCCGATCAGAACGGTCCCTCCCGGGACGACAGGGCGATATGGATATCTACGGTAACTGCAGCGATTCCGGACGGAACCCCAGTGTCGAAATAAATATAGCCGATTTTCCCCTTTTTCACACGTCAATTCTCTCCGGTCGTCGTTTTGAACCGGTGACCGGGAGCGCTCCCCGCAAGCTCCGCCCTGAGGGCGGGGAGTTTCGCTTCATTCCTGATGGCTGTGGCCGAAGGGGGAGTTTCTCAGGCAGCGTCGCCGAAAAAGACCTTGCCTGCGGCTGTTGCCCCGGGGATACAGGCTTTGGGTTCTGTAACGGCGTTATTTTCGGCTTATCGTGGAGAACGATCGTCGTCGGCCGGTTTG
>JAMDBG010000054.1 GCA_023487865.1 Deltaproteobacteria bacterium
CGTTGCGCATGGCCACCATCATGCTCGCGTAATCCTGGACCCAGCCGATGAAGAAGGCGCCGGCGAGGATCCAGATCAGGGCGGGGAGCCACCCCCACTGGATCGCGATGATCGGTCCGATGATCGGTGCGGCGCCGGCGATGGACTTGAACTGGTAGCCGAACAGGACGTTCCGGTTGGTGGGCATGAATTCCACCCCGTCCATATACATCTTCGCCGGGGTGGCCCTTTTGGGATCGGATTTGATGATTTTCGCGTCGATGTACTTCGCGTAGACGCGATACCCGAGAAAAGCGACGATAAAACCCAAGATCAAAACAACGACTGAATTCATCTTTTTCTCTCCTTTCCTGATATTAAACGGTCTTGAAAAACGTCCGCTTGACCGTCTTGACGCCAGTACAAGGATCCGAAACGATGAGACTCTGAACAATCGCTGAATGAAAGAGCAGTAGACAACGCCTTTGTTGTCTGGGCCGAACGGGGATTTGCTGCGGAAGCCAACCCGTCTTTTACGGGCATCCGTGTGAAATTAGCGGCTTCATATAAGGTCATGGTGTTTAGGATGTCAAGAAAAATATTCTGTAAGGGGGATCGATTTTGTGATAGGAAATGCCGCCAAAGGGGTCGATCAAGACGAAAATCAACGGTTTGCTGATGGTTGACGTTCATCTGAGACCGGAGGGTCGGACGCTTTGGGCTATGAATAAGGAGGCTGTTTGTGAAAATCGCAATTGTGGGTCTCGGTGGGGTGGGCGGTTATTTTGGCGGAAAGATCGCCCGGAGATATGCCGGTTCGGCGGAGCATCCAGTGGTTTTTGTGGCCCGGGGGGCGCATCTGGCGGCCATCCGGAGAGACGGTCTGCTGCTCAGGACCGTGGAGGAGGAGTTCAGGGTCAGGCCCGACCTGGCGACGGACAGCCCGTCGGAAGCGGGACCGTGCGACCTGGTCCTGTTCTGCGTGAAGGAGTACGACCTGGAAACCGCCGCCGCTGCACTTGCTCCCCTTCTGCAGGAAAAGACGGTGGTCCTTCCGGTGCTCAACGGGGTCGACATCGCCGAGAGGCTCCGGTTGCTCCTGCCCCGGGGCGAGATCCTGAGCGGCTGCGTCTATATCTCCACCTTCATCGAGGCGCCGGGCGTCGTCCGCCAGGTGGGGGGGAGCTGCCAGCTCCTCTTCGGCCCCGATGACGGGCAGGCCGAGAGGTACCGCCCCCTGGAGACGCTCCTGAAAGAGGCCGGGATCAAGGCGGAGCTGTCGGCCTCGATCGCCGTTCCCCTCTGGTCAAAGTACCTCTTCGTGAGTCCGATGGCCGGGGTGACGTCGCTGCTGGGGCTGTGCTTCGGCGATGTGATGGCGGACGAGAAGGGGAGGGGGCTGGTCCGGGGGCTGATGGCGGAGATCGAGCGTCTGGCGGCGGCCAAGGGGATCCCTCTTCCGGCGGACAGCGTGGAGCGCGGCATCGCGACGGTCGAGCGCTTCCCTCCCGCGACCAAATCCTCCCTGCAGCTCGACTTTGCAAAGGGGGGACGCACGGAGCTTGAGCTTTTCATCGGCTATGCCGTCCGGGCCGGCCGCCTCCTGGGCGTTCCGGTGCCCCTGCACGACGAGCTTTACGCCGCCCTCGGCCGCAAAAAATGACCGCTTTGCTTATTTGGTCTCGTACAGGGAGTTCTTGACGATATAGTGGCGGACGGAATCGGGGACGAGGTAGTTGATCGCTTTCCCCTCCCTGGCCCTCCTGCGGATGTTGCTCGAGGCCACGTCGAGGAAGGTGACCTCGCGGAAATAGAGCACGTGCCCCTGGGGTCCGCGGAATCCTTTCAATCCCTCGTCGTAGGCGAACCGGGAGGCGAATTCCGGGGTGAGGATCGCCTCCAGCCCCTGGTTCACGTAGCCCGGCCGGGTCATAATGGCGAAGTTGCACAAAAGGACGAGCCGTTCCCAGTCCTTCCAGGTCCGGATGGCATGGAAGGCATCCTGCCCGAGGATGAAGTAAAGTTCTAGGTTTTCCAACCGGTACTTGTCCAGGATGTATTCCACCGTCTCCACCGAGTAGGAGACGCCGTCGCGTCGGTTTTCGACATCGGAGAAGGAAAAGGCCGGATTCTCCCCGATGGCGAGGCGGATCATCTGCTCGCGGTGGTAGAAAGGGGTGATGACCCCGTCGAGTTTGTGCGGCGGCCGCGACGCCGGAACGAAGATGATCCGGTTGAGGGCAAAGATCTCCAGCATCTCCGTCGCGCACCGCAGATGGCCGATGTGGATCGGATCAAACGTCCCCCCGAATAAACCCCACTTCATGTTCTCGCGCCCCCGTAAAAAAAGTTATGTCCTCACCTGTCCGTTTCCATAGATGATGAATTTTGTGGTGGTCAGCTCTTCCAGTCCCATCGGGCCGAAGGCATGGAGCTTGGTCGTGCTGATGCCGATCTCGGCCCCCAGCCCCAGTTCGAAGCCGTCGCTGAAGCGCGTGGAGGCGTTGACCAGGACCGTCGAGGAATTGACCTCGCGCAGAAACCGCTGCGCCCGTTCGTAGCTTTCGGTGACGATCGCTTCGGTATGGAGGGAGCCGTACTTTGCGATGTGGGCGATCGCCTCGTCGAGATCGCGGACCACGCGGACCGAAAGAATCAGGTCGAGATATTCCCGGGACCAGTCCTCCTCGGCTGCCGCCTCCGCATCCGGCAGGATCTCCCGCGTCCGCTCGCAGCCCCGCATCACCACGCCGGCTTTGCGGAGCGAAGCGGCCACCACAGGCAGGAAGGCGGGCGCGGTCGCCTCGTGGACGAGGAGGGTTTCCATCGCGTTGCAGACGCCGGGTCTTTGGGTTTTCGCGTTCACGCAGATCCGGACGGCCATCGCCGGGTCGGCCCCTTCGTCGACGAAGACATGGCAGACCCCTTTGTAGTGCTTGATGACGGGGATCCGGGAGTCCCGGACCACGGCCCGGATCAGCTCCTCGCCGCCGCGGGGGATGATGACGTCGATGGACTCCTCCAGTTGGAGGAGCTCGTAAACGGCTTCCCGGTCGGTCATCGGGACGATCTGAATCGCCGTCTCGGGGAGGGAAAGGTCCCGCAGGACCCCCTGGAGGATCCGGCCGATGGCGAGATTGGAAAAAATCGCCTCCGAGCCGCCGCGCAGGATGACGGCGTTGCCCGATTTGAGGCAGAGGGCGGCTGCGTCGGCAGTGACGTTCGGACGGGATTCGTAGATGATGCCGATCACACCCAGGGGGATCCGC
The DNA here is from genome assembly GCA_023487865.1 of Deltaproteobacteria bacterium. GTDB lineage: Bacteria > Desulfobacterota > Syntrophia > Syntrophales > UBA5619 > JAKAFS01. The sequence continues at coordinate 3,249 of JAMDBG010000054.1, forward strand.
ATCCGGCCGACGGTCAGGCCGTTCGGCCTCTGCCACATGGAGGTCACCTTTCCCACGGGATCCGGCAGGGCAGCCACCTCGGTGAGCCCTCTGGCAATTCCCCCGATGGTCTCCTCCGTGAGCGTGAGGCGGTCGATCATCGCCGCGGAAAGGCCGAGGGTGCGGGCGCCGGCGATGTCCCGGGCGTTTTCCCGGATGAGGAGCGCCCGGTTCGCGATCAGGGCGTCGGCCATCGCGACGAGCGCCCGGTTCTTGACGTCCGTGGCGGTCCTGGCGAGGACGGCGGAGGCCTCTCTGGCCTGCCTGCCCATCTTTGCCATCTGTGATCCGATGTCGGTCATGCCGCCCACCCCTGGCTTGTCCCCGCTGCCGAAGTCACAATGAAAACCGACCGCGAGGATCCATCTTCGCCGTTGACAAATCCGGCGATATTCGTATAAGAACCGCCCATCTCCTCTGTGAGGGCGAACGCCGACAATCTACAGGACCGGGCCGGCAGTGTCAAGGCCATTTGCGGGGCCGGCGGCGGGATGGCGGATCCCATAGAGCGGCATCATCCGGCACACGACGGGCTTTTCCGTCTCAGGGAACGTGTACATGAAAAATATCCGCGTCAGAGCAGGCCGGCTGGCCTATGAGCAGATCCGGGACGGCGGCTTCACCCTGGACCGCATCGGAACCTATTTCGGTCCTGCGGGAGGTCCCCGGTGGCTGGTCGCCGGCGGCTTCGATCTGACCCTTCTGAAGGAGGGCCTGCTGGGGAGGACGCTGCCGGTCTGGCTGGTCGGCGCCTCGGCCGGGGCCTGGCGTTTTGCGGCCTGGCTGCAGGCGGAGCCGGTCAAGAGCTACCTTGCCCTTCGGGAAGCCTACATCTCGACGACCTATGGAAGGAAGGACACCCCCCGGACGATCCTCCAGTCCCTGACGGCGATCATCGACGGCTATATCGAGGATGACGCCCTGTCCTTTGCCCTGACCAACAAACGGTATCGCCTGGCGATCCTGACCTGCCGGATGAAGCATCTGACGGCCTCCGAGCGGCCCTGGGTTCAGAAGGCGGGATTCATCGCCAGTTTCCTGGCCAATGCCCTTCATCCCGCACTGACCCACACTTTTGCCGAGCGCGTGGTTTTCTACTACGGTCCCAGACCTCCCGATTTCTGCCTGCGAAAGGGGTTCCGGGGACGCTTCATCCCCCTTTCCGAGATCAATTTCAAGTCCGCCGTGATCGCCTCCGGCGCGATCCCGATCGCGGTCGGAGGCGTCAGGGACATCTTCGGCGCTCCCAACGGGATCTACCGGGACGGAGGGTTTCTCGACTACCATATCAACCAGGATTACACGACCCGAAACGACGGATTGATCCTCTTCTTCCATCATCAGGAGCGGATCGTTCCGGGCTGGATGGACAAGAGGCTCAAGAGACGCAAGCCGCCGGAGGCGGCTCTTGATTCGGTCGTCATGGTCACCCCTTCGGAAACGTTTGTCGCCGGGCTTCCCGACGGCAGGATTCCCGATCGTGAAGACTTTGCGACCTTCATCGACCACCCGGCCACCCGGATCGCAAACTGGCGGCGGTCGGCGGAACTGGCCTCCCCGCTCGGGGAGGAGTTCCTGGAGACGATCGCCAGCGGCCGCCTCAGGGATGTCATCGAGAAACTGTGATCGCTTCACCCTGCTTCCCGTCGGTTGACACCCTTTGCTCTCTATTGTAGATAACATTCGGAAGGAGAGCATCCGATGACAGATGCGGCGCGACGGGTCGGATATCTGAAACGCATCCTGAAGCGGTGCGTCCTGTGCCCTCAGCTGTGCCGGACGGACCGGACCGCCGGCGAGAAGGGATTCTGCGGGCTCCCGGTGGAGATGGTGATGCATTCGGTCCTTCCCCACCACGGAGAGGAGCCTCCCCTTTCGGGAAGCCGCGGCGCGGGGACGATCTTCTTTTCCGCCTGCAATCTGAAATGCAGCTACTGCCAGAATTACCAGATCAGCCACTCTCCTGCGGGGCGGGTGGTTTCCGAGGAGGAGCTCGCCTTGATCATGCTGGATCTGGAGACCCGGGGATGCCACAACATCGAACCGGTGACGCCGACACCCCAGCTGCCGGGGATCATGGCGGCGCTCCTCATCGCCCGTAAAGGAGGACTTCGTCTCCCCTTCGTGTTCAACTGCGGCGGGTACGAACGGGAGAAGATCGTCCGCCTCCTCGACGGGCTTGTCGACATCTATCTCCCCGATTTCAAATACGGGCTCGATGGGGCGGGCCGATGCTTCTCCGGGGCGCCCGCCTATCCCCGCCATGCCCTCGCGTCCCTTAAGGAAATGGTCCGCCAGGTCGGCGACACCCTCCAGATCGAGGACGGTGTCGCGAAGCGGGGGGTTCTTGTCCGCCATCTGGTCCTGCCGGGGCAGACGGACAACAGCCTGGCGGTACTCAAGGCGATTCGGGAAAACATCTCCCCGCTGGTTCCGCTGAGCCTGATGGCCCAGTATACGCCGATCCCCGCTGTGACGAACCATCCGCTCCTCGGCAGAAGGCTCACCCGCGGGGAGTATGAGCGGGTGGTCAACGCCGCCCTCGATCTGGGGTTTGAGGACCTCTATACCCAGGAGGTCGATGACCGGGCGCTCGTCCCGGACTTTCGGCGGGAGAGCCCGTTTGTCTGGGAGGAGGGAGGCGGGCGGCATGATGCCTGACTTTTCCGGCATGGGCCGCATCCTGATCGTGATCGGTCTTGTCATCGCGGGGATCGGGCTCGCCATGCTCTTTGCGGGGAAAATCCCCTGGCTGGGCAGACTCCCCGGCGATTTCTTCTTCCGGGGGAAGGGCTTCTCCTTCTACTTTCCGCTGACGACGAGCATTCCTCACCCTGATCCTCTGGCTGATCAACCGGCGGTAGGACGGCGGATCGGGCATTGCTTCCGGTATAGGATCGGAGGTGAACAGCCACAGGGACGAAAGGACGGTGCGGCATGGCAAAAAGGGAACGGATTGCAAAACAGTCGTGGAAGCCGGGGAATGTGCTGTCGCCGGTTCCGGCGGTCCTCGTCAGTTGCGGCGGTTCGCGGGGCTGGAAGCCGAACCTGATCACCATCGCCTGGGCCGGAAATGTATGCAGCGATCCGCCGATGCTGTCGATCTCCGTCCGTCCGGAGCGGTATTCCTATGAAATCATCAGGACAACGGGAGAGTTTGTGGTGAATGTTCCCTCCCTCAGGCAGGCCAGGGCGGTGGACTGGTGCGGGGTGGTTTCCGGCCGCAGCGAGGACAAGTTCGCCGTGACGGGGCTGACGCCGTCGCCGGCCCTGAAGGTGGACTGCCCGATCGTCGCGGAATGCCCACCCAA
>JAMDBG010000156.1 GCA_023487865.1 Deltaproteobacteria bacterium
TGGCCCCTCCCCGCCCCCCGTGAGAATGCCGATGGTCCCTCTTTTTCTTTTCAAGCCGGACATATGGATTTCTCCTCCTTTCTGGCGGCCGGCCGGGTCTGACAGACCCGTTCCCTTTGCCCAATACCTACCAGCCCAAAATACCGAAGAAAAGGAAGCAGGCCAGCGCTCCGACGAACGACATGGACAACCCCCAGATCAACAGGTTCCGGAAAAGGCGCTGCTTGTTTTCGTGCTCGCCGGCGCAGGCGATGCAGAGCGCCCCGAGGGTGGACAGCGGCGAGGTGTCCACCAGATGCGAGCCGATGTTGATCGAAGAAATCATGGCGATCACATCCGCACCGGCGACCTCCTTGGCCAGACCCGGCACCAGGGGCAGGAACATCGGCATGACGACGCCCGAGGAGCTGGAGTAGGCGGAGATCACGCCGGTCCAGAGACCGAGCCAGAAGGTGACCGTCACCGGGCCGGAGGTGGCGCCGATCATCTTGACCATGGCGCTCAGCCCCCCCGCCCGGTCCATCACCTCGATCAGGACCGTCACCCCGCAGACCAGCATGATAACCGACCAGGGCATCGCCTGGACGGCGGCTTTGCTGTCCCCGGCGCCCAGGAGCATGAGGACGGCAGCCAGGATGAATGCGACGGAGCCCACGTTGGCGATGAGGTTCAAGAGGGGACGGGGGAAGAGACCTTTCAGGAAGGGGAGGGCCGGAACGATGACCAGGAGGATCAACAGGCCGATGGCGGTCAGGGTGTACCATTGATGGCGAGTCAAGGGGGCGGGTCGAGGGGCCAGTTCGTCGATATCCAGCGCCTGATTCCGCTTGTTTCTGATCCAGATCCAGCCGCCCATGATCAGGAAGCCGCCGATGTTGATGATCCCCTGGCAGTATGTGGAGTTGAAGTGGATCTTCCAGGCGAGTTGGTCGAGGGACCAGTGCTCCAGGATCGCGGGGAGCTGGGGGGCCATCTTGGCGATCAGGCCGTTGGAGACGATCCCCGTGGGTGCAAAAGGCGAAAAGGCGGCGCCGTTGGAGGCCCCGACCACGATCAGGGTCATCAGGAAGGCCGGGATGCCGACACGGGCCGCGATGGCCATGGCGATCGGGGCGACCAGGGCCGTGGCGGCGATGTTTCCCGGGCCGATCATGGTCAGGAAGGTCACCAGGAGATAGACGATCAGGGGAAGCCAGGCCGCTTGACCACGGCAGGCTCGCAGTGAGTAGGCGGCCACCTTCTCCATCGTGCCGTTGGTGGAGGCCAGGCCGAACAGGAAGGTGACCCCCACCAGGATCATGAACAGGCTCAGGGGAAAGGCGCTCAGGACCCTGACGGCGCTCAGATTCACCCAGATCCCGCCTACAATGATGGCCAGGGCGATGCTGAGGAATCCGACGTTGAGATTTTCGTTGATGCAACTGACGATGACGACGATGGCCAAGGCCAGCAGCGACATCCAGGCCGCCAAAGAAATATCCGCAAGCCATTCCATCAAACAGGTCCTCGGTTCCAAAAGATGCACGCGACGGATTTTTCTATGACGTCGCGGTTCATCGGATATATATCCGTTGCTAGGGGAGGTAAGCCCCGCAGCAAACGATCAAATCGCCGACTTTCTGAAAATAAGTAATCTTGAACGCCTCCTGCCCGGTCATACGGTCAAGATACAGATAATCCACCCACCCCGATCCCCGGCTGTTCGCCAGATCGACGATGTCCTTCCAGAAGGGCTTGCCGTGAATATCCGCAACCTCATACATATTCCGGCCGATCAGCTTTGCATCCGGGTGGGCCGTGACGACCCCGTCTGAATTGCAGGCAAAGACATACAGATCACGCCACTGGAACCTGCCATTGGGACGGTTGAACTCTTTGAGCGCCTTGTCCGGGCCGTGGGCCAAAAGGTAGATGACGGCTTTCTCGACCATCTTTTTGGCCTCCACGGGGGTGCCGATCCACCCCTGCCCCTGGGCGTATCCCGAGGCCGCAGTGAACAGACAGACCATGACGGGGATGAACATCCTTTTGAACATGACTGTCATCATCTTTCATCCTTTCGAAGTTGCCTGGAGCGACTCATGGGGCATCATGCAGCACCCCGCTACCGTAGTATCTTTATATCACCTTAGGCCGGGCCGGGGAAGGATTTTCCGTTGGTTTCGGCAAACCGTAGTCATAGACGGAAAATCGGCTGCTGATATTTGGAGGTGATTGTGAAAGGGGTTCATGTTAAAATGGCTTGCCCCGCCCCGAGAGCCCCGCTGGCGGGACGCTGTGCAGGGCGAAACGGGCCAGGAGCGCGGATGAGGCGGATGTTCAAAGCCCTCAATGTGCGGACCTGATGAGCGAGGAGTGGATACGATGAGAGTCTTGGGCCTGATCCTGGGGATCCTCCTGCTGCCGGTTTCATCTCCGCCGGCGCAGGGTCTCCAATTTCCCGACATCCCCGGCTGGAAGCAGTCAGGCGAGGTCCAGAGCTTCAGCCCGAAAACCCTTTACGAATACATCAACGGCGCTGCGGACCTCTATCTGGCCTCCGATTTCGAGGAGCTGAAAGTGGCTGAATATGTCAATGAAAAGAAGGCCTCGGTTATTGTGGAAGCGTACCGCCACCGGACACCGCGGGATGCCTTCGGCATCTATAGTCAGGAACGCCTCCCGGACGGCAACTTTCTTGAAATCGGCGCTCAGGGTTACAGCGACAAGAATATCCTGAATTTTGTCTACGGACGTTATTACGTAAAGCTCAACAGTTACAACACCGGCACCGATGACCGGGAGGCATTGCAGGCCATTGCAATAATGGTGGCGGAGCATTCGGGGGAGAAGGGGGGCCTGCCTTCCCTTTTGTCCGCATTCCCGCCGGAAGGGAAGAAGGGCAATTCCGAAAAATACATCACGAGGAATTTTTTGGGATACGCTTTTTTCCATTCCGCCTATACCGCCGATTATGAGCTCGCCGGGAAGGCGTTCAAACTGTTTCTCATCGAGGCGGCGGATGAAAACGAGTGTAAAAGCATCCTTCAGCAATACCTCCGCCGGATCAAAAAACCCGAACGGGGGATCACCGAAAGGCGCTATACGGTCGCGGATCCCCACCATGGGGTGATTGATCTTTTCTGGAAGGGGAGGTATATCTGGGGCACCGTTGATCTGGCGGATGCCGATTTGCGAACGAAGATCCTTAAGTCATTTGAAGCGCATATGAGACCCGGAAAAGGTGCGCTTGACCTGAAGAGCGTCATGCGCTTTACGCTGTTCTGAGAGAGGAGAGGGAGGGACGATGAAGAAAGACGGGGTCGGCAGAAGGGATTTCATGAAAACGACGCTGGCGGGGTTCGGCGGGCTCTTTTTCCTCTCCGCTCTCGACAAGCAGCCGGAGGAAAAGCGCATCGACGTCAAGGGGAAAGGGCGGAAACTCGTCTATAGACCCCTCGGGCGGACAGGGCTGAAACTCCCCGTCATCAACATGGGGGTGATGAATTCGGACAATCCCAATCTCATCCGGGCCGCCCTGGATTCCGGCGTCGTCCTTCTGGATACGGCCCACGCCTACATGCAGGGCCGCAACGAAGAGGTGATCGGAAGCGTGGTCAAGGGACGCCCCCGGGACTCCTATCTCATCGGCAGCAAGGTGAGCCTTCCCCAGGACCGCACGACGGGCCGTTACACCGAAGGGGCGACGGAAACGGAATTCCTCCGGAAGCTCGATCTCAGCCTGAAGCGTCTGGGGATCGACCATGTGGACATCCTCTATCATCACGGTGTGTCACGAAAAGAATCGGTTTTACACGAGCCGGTGCTCAATGCGATGGCGAAGGCAAAAAAAGCGGGGAAGTTCCGCTTTGCCGGGATCACGACCCACTCGAACGAACCGGAGGTCATTCATGCGGCCGTCGATACAAAATTCTATGAAGTGATCCTGACCGCCTACAATTATCAGCAGAAGCACGTCGCCGATGTCCGGGACGCGATCGCCCGCGCGGCCCAGGCGGGTCTCGGGATTGTCGGGATGAAGGCGATCCGGGGGGGATTCCGGCTCTCACCGTCCGTCAGGAGCCCTGCCGCCGCGCTGAAATGGGTCCTTCAGGACCCCCACGTGCATACGATCGTCCCGGGATTCACCACCTTCGACCAGTTGGAGACCGACCTCGCCGTCATGGAGGACATCAACCTCAACGAGGCTGAAAAAATGGAGCTGCAGAAGGAGGCCTCCCTTCCGGGACTCTACTGTCAGGGATGCCGGGAGTGTCTGGGACAGTGCGTCGCGAGGCTTCCCATCCCCGATCTGATGCGGGCCTACATGTATGTGTACGATTACCGGAATCTCGCCATGGCCCGGGATCTTGTCCTCTCTCTGGGACTCCCCTCCGGGGCATGCGGGGAGTGCACCGTCTGCCCGGTGCGGTGTTCCAGCGGGTTTCCGGTGCGGGAAAAAATCCGGGACATCGTCCGGATCCGGGAGATCCCCGCGGAATTTATTGCTTGAAAGGTAACCACCCATCATGGCAGGCGATACACGAGACATATCACGACGGCAGTTTCTGAAGGCGACGGCGGCGGGCGTGACCATAGGCCTCGCCGGCTACCCGGCATATCTTGGTGCGGCGGAGGAAGCCGATCTCGCCGTCATTTCCGGCGAGCCGGCCGCCGCCACAAGGAAGGCCCTGGAGACCCTGGGGGGCATCGGCCGCTTTGTCAAAAAGGGACAGCGGGTCGTCATCAAGCCCAACATGTCCTTTGCCAGGACTCCGGAATACGCCGCGACGACCCATCCCCTGGTCGTCTTTGCGGTCGCTCAGGCATGTACGGAGGCGGGTGCCGGGGAAGTGCTGGTCCTTGATTATACACTTCAGAGGGCCGAGCTCTGCCTCGAGCGGACGGGGATCCGGGAGGCGTGCCGGAACCTCAGAGGCGTCCATGTCCTTGCCGTGCAGGAAAGAAAGTTCTTCAGGGAGATCCGGGTTCCCCGAGGCAAGGTCTTGGAGCGTGTCGAGATCATGAAGGATCTGATCGACAGCGTCCTGATCAATGTCCCCGTGGCGAAGTCCCATTCCTCGACGGGCGTCAGCCTCGGCCTGAAGGGCCTGATGGGGCTCATCTGGGATCGGGGGATTTTCCATTACCAGTTCAACATCAACCAGGGGATCGCGGATCTCGCGACGGTGATCAAGCCGCAACTGACCGTCCTGGACGCCACCCGGGCCCTGATAACCGGGGGGCCCGGCGGACCGGGGGAAGTGAGAAAACCGAACCTGATAGTTGCCGGCGTGGACCCCGTGGCGGTCGATTCCTACGGGGTGGGCATCGTTCCGTGGTACGGTCAGAACTTCCAAGGCCGCCAGGTCGAGCATCTGCTGATGGCCCACCAGCGGGGCGTGGGGAAGATCGACGTGGAGAAGCTTAAAATCGCCAAGGGGACCGCATGAGGAAAACCATCCAGGCCTTTTCGCTTCTCCTTTTCACCGCCCTGTTTCTTCTGGCGACCTACCGGCTCCCGGACTGGCTCCCGGCCGACATCTACCTTAGGCTCGACCCGCTCCTCGGGATCAATGCCGTCATCGCCGCGCGGGAGATCATCGCCCGGGTCCTGTGGTCTCTGGTCCTTGTCGGGGCGGTCAGGATCATCGGACGGTTCTTCTGCGCGTATGTCTGCCCCATGGGCGCCGCCATCGATTTTCTCGATCTCCTCCTGTTCCGGAAGGGCAAACGCCGGGGCCTGACAACGGACTCGAATCCGCAAAGATGGAAATATTATCTTCTCCTGCTGATCATCGCCGCCGCCGTGACGGGCGTCTCCCTGGCCTATCTGATCGACCCGATCGCCCTGCTGACGCGGTTTTATACCCTGGTCCTCTACCCCCTGGCCATCGCCGTCCTCAACCTCCTGCTGGATCTGCTCCGCCCCCTCGCTCGGGGAGCGGGATGGGTGACCCTCGCCCATCTTCACACTCCCCAGCCCGTCTATTACATGACGGCCGTGACGCTGACGATCTTCGGGGCGGTGATCGCCCTGAGCCTCCTGACGCCGCGGTTCTGGTGCCGGTATCTCTGTCCCCTGGGCGCCTTCCTCAGTCTGCTCTCGCCCCTGGGGGTGTTCCGGCGCCGGGTCAGTAAGGAGTGCAATGGCTGCATGGCCTGCCAGAAGGCCTGCCCCATGGGGGCGATCGGCGAAGACCCGTTCAAGACCCGCCTGCCGGAATGCATCCAGTGCCGGGAGTGCGCCGGGATCTGCCCCCAGAAGGCAATCTCCTACCCCGCCTCTTATGCCGGGGTGGGGGAGTATTCCGCGTTCGATGTCTCGCGGCGGGGATTTTTCTCCTCCCTGGCCGGAGGGCTGACCTTCGGTTTTGTCGCGATCCAGAATCCGTTCACCCTTCTTCAGGGCAGGCGGCAACTCATCCGGCCCCCCGGGGCGCTTCCCGAAACCGAATTCCTGCGCACCTGCATCCGCTGCGGGGAGTGCATGAAGGCCTGCGTGACCAACACCCTGCAGCCCTGCCTCTGGGAGTCCGGCCT
>JAMDBG010000161.1 GCA_023487865.1 Deltaproteobacteria bacterium
AGGAAGTGGTCAGACGTCGTCTGAAAGAGAAGATGGACCCGGTCGGCATTCTCAATCCGGGGCGATTTGTCGGGGGACTCTGAGCTTAAAATCCCGGGAGGATCCTCCCTCCCGGTTTTCCTGATCAGCGGATGACGAGGTCATTGAATTATGGAAAAGCGAGAAGTGTTTGGCGAAAATACCCGGGAAAATATCTATCACTGCATCAAGTGCGGTTTGTGCATCGCCCATTGTCCGGTCTACAAGGAAATCCTCCTGGAGGAGGCGACGCCTCGGGGTAAGGTGCAGCTCTCCCGCCACCTTTCCGAAGGCAATCTTGAGTTGTCCGAAGAGGTGAAGGAGGCGTTCTTCTCAACCTGCCTTTTGTGCGGATCTTGCGTGGCCAATTGTCCCAGCGGCGTCCACGGCGATCACCTCTTCTCCGGTGTCCGCTGGCGGGCCGCGCAGCGCTATGGGATCGACTGGAAGAAGAAAGTGATGTTCCAGCTTCTGGCCAGCAGATGGATGATGTCCACGTCGGCCTGGTTCGGAAAGTGGGCCCGGGCGATGTTCGGCGGCCCCTGGATCGAATCGAAACTCAACGCCGGCGCCCTGAACGTGGAGAGGATTCCGCCCTTCAACGACAAACCCTTTGCCGAATCGGTTCCTGAGGTCGTCAAACCGGGGGGGAAAGCGAAAGCGAGGATTTTGTATTTTCATGGCTGCGCCACGAACTACCTGTTCGGCGCCATCGGTCTGGCCGTTGTGGATGTCCTGAAAAAAATGGGCGTGGAGGTGATCATTCCCAAAGACCAGTCCTGTTGCGGTCTTCCCATCTTCATGTCCGGCGAGAGGGACACTTCGCTCCGGTGCATCCGCGACACCTTGAAACTCTTTGCCCGAGAGGATGTGGATGCCGTCGTCGTCGACTGCGCCACCTGCGGCGCGGCGCTCAAAAACGAGTATTCCCACCTGCTGTGCGACCTGCGCCAGTTGGGCGAGCAGGTGACCGACGAGGAGATCAGGGCGGCGGAACTGTTGGCCGGCAAGCTGAAGGATGTCACGGTCTTTATCGACGAGCACAAGGAGTGGCTGCCCAAGATGAAGGAAAACGGCAATAAGATTAGGGTCACCTACCATGACCCCTGCCACCTGGTGAAAGGGCAGAAGATCAGCGCCCAGCCGCGGAACGTCCTCAAGGCCATACCCGGCGTCGAATACGTGGAACTCCCCGGCGCCAACGACTGCTGCGGCGGCGGCGGTTCCTTCCAGGTGGAACATGCCGATACCTCGCGGAAGATCACGAAGCGCAAGGTGGACAATATCCAGGAGACCGGGGCCCAGGTCCTTGCCACCTGCTGCCCGGGATGCAACCTCACCATTTCCAACCACCTCGATCCTGCGATCAAGGTGTTGCACCCGGTCCAGCTCCTGCAGAAGGTGTTGAACGGCTAGGATGGCCGGACGGATATTCGGTATTCGGTGTCTTCACATAACAGACCGGAAGGGGGTCAGAAAGGTAAGGATTCAATCCGGGCTGACAAGGCAGCGGCCGGGATGTAACATAAAGCGGGACATCGATTTATGCCGGGATTGCCGATGTTTTTCTTGACAATCAATCGGCGGCGGTGGTAGCCAATCACGTTACTTGCAGTACATGATCAACCTTTTCTTTTAAGCGAACGGTTTTATGCAGTGTTCGAACGGCAGGCAGGGTAAAAAATAAACCTAACCAAAAAAGAGAAGAAGGAGGAGTGTCTATGAGCAAGAAAGTCAAAGAAGAGAAGATCACTGAAGAAAAGAAGTCCCGGCGCAGTTTCCTGAAGACCGCAGCGGTTGCGACCGGCGCCGCGGCGGGGGTGATGGGCTTCCCGGGCGTGATGCGCCTGTCGGCCGCGGCCCCGATCAAGTGGAAGATGCAGACCTGCTGGGACGCCGGTACCGTCGGGTACACGAAGTTCCAGGACTTCGGCAAGAAGGTGTCCGAGATGACCGAAGGACAGCTCCTGATCGAATGCCTCCCTGCCGGCGCCATCGTCGGGACCTTCGAGATGTTCGACGCCGTGAAATCCGGCGTGTTCGACGCCTACCACAGCTTCGACGTTTACTGGCCCGGCAAGATCCCCGTGGCGACCTTCCTCTCCTCCTATCCCTTCGGGATGGACCGTCCCGACCAGTGGGACACTTGGTATCAGTACCTCGGGGGCAAGGAGATCGCCCGCGAGGCCTACGGGAAGCACAACATGATGTACCTCGGGCCGATCCAGCATGACGACAACCTGATCCACTCCAAAAAACCGATCCGTTCCTTCGAGGATTTCAAGGGGAAGAAGATCCGGTATCCGGGCGGGATCATCGCCGATATCTACCGCGCCGCCGGCGTTTCGACGGTCCTGCTCCCCGGCGGAGAGGTGTACCCGGCTCTGGAGAAGGGCGTCATCGACGCCTCCGACTTCGTCGGCTGGGCCGTCAATTACAACCTGGGGTTCGCCGAGATCGCCAAGTACATCATCATCGGCCCCCCCTCCACCCCGTGCCTCCACCAGCCCTGCGACTTAATGAGCATCGAGGTGAACATGAACAAGTGGAAGGCGCTCCCCAAGCACCTCCAGGTCCTGCTTGAGGCCGCGGTGGCCTGGCACTCCATCGACCACTACACGGCGATCCAGAAGGCCGACCTCGAGGCGATTCCCAAGTACCTGGCCAAGGGTTGCGAGATCATCCGCCTGAAGGATTCCGACATCGAGAAGTTCAAGCGGTTCGCCCCCGAGCTCTGGGTGGCCTGGGCCAAGAAAGACCCGCTGGCGATGAAGGCCTTCAAGTCCCAGTTGGAGTTCATCAAGTCAATCAAGATTGGTTATATGTCCGACAAGGACATGGTGGACCGCAACGGCAAGAAGCTTGTCTTCTAGTGTGACCCGGCGGGGGAAGGAAGGGTGTCCTTCCCCCGCTTTTTTAAAAAGCACCTCTCCTGGATATCCATAAAGCTTGCGGCATCTGTCACGGCTGCCAGGAGAAAGAAGCAGGAAAATTTTGGAAAGGCTGATTTTATGGATAAATTAAGAACCTTCATGATGGCCGTCGAGAAGACGAACCTCTTCGTCGGCAAGATGATGGCCTATGTGTCGATCGTCTGCGTCGTCGTGATCTCCCTCGAAGTCATCATGCGTTACGTCTTCGGCATGCCGACGAACTGGGGACACGAGCTGATGTACTCCCTGTTCGCGATGTACTATGTCATGGTGGTGGGCGTCGTCCACTACTGGCGGGCGCATGTACGGGTCGACGTGATCTACGCCTCCCTGTCCCGCCGGACCCAGGCGATCATGGATCTGATCAGCGGCGTCTTTTTCTATCTCTTCGTCCTCGTTTATATCTGGACCTCCTGGAATTTCTACTGGAGTTCACAGTGGATGACTGCGGGAAACTCCTTCCTGGGGATCGAAATCCCCGGCGAGGCCTCCTTCACCGACTGGGCCCCGCCGCTCTATCCCGTCAAGTTCCTGATGCCCTTCGGCGGGGTGCTCCTCCTCCTCCAGGGGGTTGTCTGGACCATTCGTGACGCCCACATGGTCTTTACAGGGAGGGAATTCAAATGAGCATTGAATGGATAACCCTCCTCATCTTCGGCAGCATGGTCTTGGTTATGTTCATGGGCCTGCCGGTGGCCTTCGCCACCGGCGTCGTGGGGATCATCTTCACGGCGATCTTCCAGGGGCCCGAGGCCGTCAACATCGTCCCGACCCGGATCTTCGGCTTGATGACCAACTACCTTCTGGACGCCATCCCGCTGTTCATCCTGATGGCGAACATCCTCGAAAAGAGCGGAATCATCGAGGACATCTACATGATGGTCTATCACTGGCTGGGATGGCTGAAAGGCGGCGTCGCCACGGCGACGATCTGCGCCTGCACGATGATGGCGGCCATGGCCGGCGTCGTCGGGGCGACCGAGGTGACGATGGGACTCATCGCGCTCCCCCAGATGCTCAACCGCAAGTACGACAAGCTGATGGCGTTGGGCGTCATCCTCGCCGGCGGCACACTGGGGATCCTCATCCCCCCCAGCGTCATGCTGATCGTCTACGGGATGGTGGACAACACCTCGATCGGCCAGCTCTACGCCGGGGCCTTCCTGCCGGGCTTCCTCCTGTCGGGGCTTTACATTCTCTACGTCACGATCCGCTGCTACATCAACCCCAAGATGGGTCCCCCCGTCCCGAAAGAAGAACGCCTGGATTGGAAAGGCCTCTTCCGTGTGGCGATGCCGATCATACCGGGGACGATCCTGATCTTCCTCGTCCTGGGGACGATCGTCATCGGCGTCGCCGCGCCGACCGAGGCGGCGGGCGTCGGCTGCCTGGGGGCCTGGATCATCGGCAAACTCAAGGGGCGCCTGCCCTGGAAGGATCTCGTCCAGGCGTCGGTCAACACGATCAAGGCCACGGGGATGGTCATGTGGACCATGTTCGGGGCGAACGTCTTCATCGCCCTGTACATCATGGTGGGCGGCGGCGACTTCGTCAACAACATGCTCCTGGGCTCCGGACTGGGTAAATGGACGGTCATCTGGATCATGATGATCATCCTGATCTTCCTGGGCTGCTTCGTCGACTGGGTCGGGATCCTCATGCTCACCGTTCCACTCTTCGGGCCGATCATCCGGCAGCTTGGTTTCGACCCGATCTGGTTCGGGGTGCTCTTCGCCGTGAACATGCAGATGTCCTTCCTGACGCCGCCATTCGGGATGTCGCTCTTCTACCTCAAGAGCGTGGCGCCGCCCGATGTCTCCACGGTGGACGTCTGGAAGTCGGCCTTTCCATTTCTGGCCCTACAGTTCATCGGCCTGGTCCTCTGCATGTACTTTCCGGACATCATCCTCATCGCGCCCAAGTATTTGTTCCGGGGGTAGTCGCGCGGGAAGGGATGGAAGGGGTTTAATCGAGCGGTATCCGGCGCTGGTTTGAGGCAGCGCCGGATACCCTCATCGTGGAAACGGACAGGACATGCAGTCGGGGCAGGAGCAAGAAAAAAACCGGGTCTATCAGGCCCCGGGACTGTATGTGGCGCTCTTCTATGGACTGCTTGTCCTCTGGACCGTCGGCACGGCGCCTTTTATCTGGCGGCGGTTCGAACAGGGGGTGTTCCGGGGGGACTGGCTGTACGGGGTGATGATCGGGTTCTTCTATCTGTTTACCTGGTTCTGGTCCCTGGGCCTCGTCTCCCGGATCAGCCTCGATGCGGAGGGGCGGATCGAGCTGAAAAGCCTCAGGCGGACACTCGTCATAACGGCAAAGGAGATCCGCTCCATCGAAGGTTCGAAATTTGCCGGGGGGTTCGGATTTGTTCGGATGAAAATTCGCCGGGAGAGCGCCTATCTGTTCTGTCACCGCAGAGACGGCAACCTGGAAGAGATCATCCGGGAGATCCGGAGGCTGAACCCCCTCATCAGGACCGCCCGGATATAACCTCGGGACAGTAAGAAAAACAGGTCCCGAGACCGAGTTGGAAGGAGAACAGCGATATGGATATGATGTTTACGATTCCCGGAAACACCCTGTTGGTCATCGGCCTTGGGATCGCCCTGGCGACGATCGGCTTTGTCATCTATGGATTTGTCAAAGGCTGGAAGAACGTCATGCCGGACTATGACAAGATTAAGGATCAACTGACGATCGATGGATAAATAATTAAAGAAAAGTCTTTTCCCGCCATGGATCTTCGCGCCGTGGCGGGGAAAGGAGTACCCTCATACCACCCGCCATCGTCAAGACGTACATCGACAGGACCTGCTCGTAACTCCGCTGCGATTCGCATTCAGCTCGGAATCGTTTGAATCTCCTTGTTCAAACGGATGGAAAATGAAAGGGTGCTCAAACGCGACGGTATGACCTGGATCCAAAAACAATTCTTGAATAATGCCTTTGTCTTTGCTAATAGGCGGTATGTTTTTGCCGTTCATTGATAATATCGTGTAGAGAAAAACACGGAGTAAAAAATCCATAACGAAAAGGAGGGGGTAATTGACATGAGTTTCAATATCTCGAAGAAGTATCTGAAGGCGGATCCAAGGAAGCTTGCAGACTGGCAGATCGCGGACATAGCGGAAGAGAATATGCCCAGTGTGGACCAGTGGCGGGACAAGCTCGGCCTTAAGCCGGATGAAATTATCCCTATGGGGAAATTGTGCAAACTCGATTTCATCAAGATTATGGAGCGTCTGAAAAAAAGGCCGGACGGAAAGTATATCGAGGTGACCGCAATCACACCCACCCCCCTCGGAGAAGGAAAATCGACGACGAGCATGGGTTTGATTGAGGGGCTCGGCAAAAGGGGGAAAAATGTCGGCGGTTGTCTCCGTCAGCCTTCCGGCGGTCCGACCATGAATGTAAAGGGAACGGCTGCAGGGGGAGGGAAGTCCCTTCTCATCCCCATGACTGAATTCTCGCTTGGTCTTACGGGGGACATCAATGATATTGTCAATGCCCATAACCTGGCGATGGTCGCTTTAACATCCAGGATGCA
>JAMDBG010000050.1:0-4628 GCA_023487865.1 Deltaproteobacteria bacterium
TATCCGTCCCGATGAAAGGCCGAAACGGATCCGGTTTTCCGACGGTACGCTGGCGATAGGACTGCGATGCCGCCGGTGCAACCAGGGGGGGCGCCGCCGCGGGGGGAAGCGCCTTCACTTCGGCAGCCCGGGACGAGACGGCGCCGTTCCCACCGGCGAACCACAGCGTCAGGGTGCTTAGCACAATACCGATGATGACATGCCGTCTGCTCATTTCCTGTCCACGAACATATAGGTTTTAACCGTGCAGGAGGTTTTCATGACATACCCCCGTCCCTTCACATCCTTTGCGTCTCCCATGGTAATGTCCTCGATATTGACGATTCGAGGCAACCGGGCCACCTGCTCGAAGAAGGACACTGTGTTGTGGAAACCGCCGGCCAGCTGCACCTTGATGGGGAGATCTTCATAGAATTTCTCCTGCTCCGCCGGCTTCGGCGACTGGACCTTGGCATCGGCCGGCTTGGGGGCGGGGGCGGCCGGGTGGGGAGCTGCCGACTTTACCGCCGCCGGATTGACCTCCGGGGGGGTTGTCGCAGGAAGCTTTGGTTCATAGACGAGGAAGTTTACAGCGGAGTTTCTTCCGGCGTTGGTCACCGCCAGGAGGAGGTCCGGGATCTCCTTCTGGTTGGGAAGCATCATCAGCGCCAGAGCAAAGGACTCTTTCAGTGCATTGGCCTCGCGCCTGTAACTGTCGAGCTGGGCCACCGCCTTCTCCTTCTCCGTCATCTGTTGCTGAAGTCCTGTCAGTTTGGCTTTGAGATTCCCATGCCTCTCCATGGCGCCCTGCAGGTAAAACATGAAATAGAGATAGCCCAGGAAAACATATAAAAGGCAGACGAGCAGCACCTTGACTTTGGGGGAGAGCTTTTTCA
Source organism: Deltaproteobacteria bacterium (assembly GCA_023487865.1). Classification (GTDB taxonomy): domain Bacteria; phylum Desulfobacterota; class Syntrophia; order Syntrophales; family UBA5619; genus JAKAFS01. The sequence continues at coordinate 876 of JAMDBG010000050.1, forward strand.
GGTCGTTGACATCGATGGCCATGGTTTATAACCTCTTTTTCAGAACACACGCCAGGGCGAATTGCTGCAGTTTCACTCCGGAGACCTCTTTTTCCTTGGTTCCCAGCAGATCGACGCTCTGGATAAAGCCGGCCTTTTCGAGATTTTTCATAAAGAGGGCTACCACATCGTTGTCCCTGGCCACACCTTCGATACGCAGATCACCTCCCGCCTGGCTGAGCTTCTCCAACCACATGTCCTTTACCGGAACCAGCAAATACAGTTCATCCAGCATCTGGACAGGGAAAAGCCGGTTGCCGTCCAGGGATTTGATCACAGCGAGCTTCTGCTCCATCTGTTTTTTATCCCGCTTGAAGCTTTCGATATCGCCGACTTTTTTGTTCATGGCCACCAGCTTGACCTCCGCCTCCCGGATCTTCTGTTCGAGATCGCCGCTGCTCAGGTCGATATAGAGGTAGCCGGAGACAAGGATCAGGAGGAACAACACGAACGATCCCGACAGGAGGTAGATCCCGCGTAGGAACGTTCCCTTTTTTTCCATTTCCCGATAGGGAAGAAGATTGATCCTGATCATGGGTTTTCCCGCAAAAAGTCAGCCATTGTCATTTGTCACCCAACCGCCGCAGGGCCAGCCCCACACCGACGGCGGCAAGGGGACCGATACGCACCGCCGTTTCTGCGTCCAGGATGGCTCTGTTACAGGTGATCTTTTTAAAGGGATTGATGATCTCCGTATCGATCCCCAGACGCTGGCCCAGGCTGGCAGCCATCCCCGGGATCATGGCCCCGCCGCCGGAGAGAAGAATCTGCCTGACGATCTCCACGCCGAATGTCGACCGGAAGTAGTCGACCGAGCGCTCGATCTCGGAGCAGATCGGATCGGTATACACAATCAGACCGTCCCGGAAGAGTTTCCGGGACTGTTCGTCATCACCGAGACCATCGATCTTGGTCGTTTCCGCCTCTTTAAAAGAGAGGCCCAGACGATCAGCGATCGCCTGGGTAACGGCATTTCCACCCAGGGTAAAATCCCGGGTGAAGATCGACCTCCCTCCCTTTACAGCGTTGAGATTGGTAATGCTCGCCCCGATGTTGACCAGGATGGCGACATCATCCTCCTCGAAATCATAATTTTCTTCATACAGGGTCTCGAGGGCGAAGGAATCGACGTCTATGATCACCGGGATCAGACCCGCCGCCTCGATGGACTTTGTATAGTCCTCGATGATCTCCTTCTTGGCCGCTACGAGGAGAACTTCCATCTGGCTGGCATTGTAGGGATGGTCGCCGAGGATCTGGCAATCGAAATCGACCATGGCGGCGTCCTCGAAAGGCAGATACTTCTCAACTTCATCGTGAATGAGTTCAAAAAGTTCGGCTTCACCCATCCGGTTGAGGGTCACTTTTTTCACGATGACGGCATGCCCGGAAACGGAGGTGACGATCTTGCGTCGCTGGCAGCCGGATTGTTTGTAGAGTTCCTTGATGGCTGCAGTAAGGGCTTCCGGCTCCATGATGGTGCCGTCAACGATCACTCCTTTGGCCAGGGGAATTTGGGAAAAACGGCCGAGGATACGGCCTCTGGAAGTATCCTGTATCTCTGCAAGCTTGATGCTGCTCGAACCGATGTCCAGCCCCGCGAGCTGTTTTTCGCCCGCAAACAGGCCCCTGATGTCGAACATGAGGTCACCGTTTTGAGATAAGGGTATGGACCGCGCCTGCTCAGCCAGTGGCGGACTCCCTACTGCGCCTGCCGGTAAACCAGATCCCCTTTTTTCACCATGCCGAGTTCGTTTCTCGCCATCATCTCGATATAGGACGGGTCATTCCTGAGCAGCAGGATATTCTTCTTCAGCGCTATGTTTTCAAGAGTAATTTCATGATTGACCTTTTTGAGCACCAGCAGCTTTTCCTCCATCCGGTAATTATCAATGAGACCCCTGTCCCCAAATGTGATCAGGGCCCCCATGAGCAAAACAAAGACGATGAGATATCTTCCCACCTTCATCTGCCTGATACCCCGCAACTTCGGAATGACTTCAAAAACAGAACTTGCTGATAATATACACAAAAAAAAGAGGCGATGCAAGCTGATATTTCAGCAACCTAAGTATGGCCGAAGCCTCCGTCACCTCTCTGCGTCGGAATCAAGGCTCCACAAGCGTTCCAGCGCACCCGGCAGACCCGATGCACCACCATCTGGGCGACCCGGTCCCCCCGCCGGACGACGAAGGGGGCCTGACCGTGATTGATCAGGAGGATCCCGATCTCGCCGCGATAGTCCGCGTCGATCGTGCCGGGGGTGTTGACCAAGGTCACGCCGTGATGCAGCGCCAATCCGCTCCGGGGGCGAATCTCCGCTTCATACCCTTCGGGAATGGCCACCCTGACACCGGTCGGTATCAGCTCTCTCTCCCCGGGAAGGATTGTCACCTCCGCCTCGACCGCCGCCATCAGATCCATTCCCGCCGCCTGAGCGGTCATATAGCCGGGAAGCGGCAGATCTTCCGTCCCCGGCATTCGCTGAATGGACACCTGTATCTCTTCCATAATCGGCATTTCCGTCAAAAAACTAAAGCCTCTTCGGACAGGGGGCCAAGCGCCCCGATCGTCAGAACATCGGACCGGAACATCCCTGCGGCCAGAGAGCGGATCTCGTCCGCATTGACCCCGTCGATCCGCGCGATGATCTCCTCCGGCGTCACCTGCCTCCCGAAGCAGATCTCGTTCCTGGCCAGGCCCGTCATTCGGTTGTCGGTGCTTTCCATCCCGAGGAGGAAATTTCCCTTGATCAGTTCCTTGGCCGACCGCAGCTCCGTTTCGGTGAGGCGCTCGGAGGAAAACTTCTCCATCCCTTCCCTGATCAGGCCCAGGACCTCGCGGACCTTGTCTCTGCCGGTCCCTACATAGATGCCGAACAGCCCGGCATCCATGTAAGAGGTCAGATAGGAATAGATCGCATAGGCAAGACCCCTCTTTTCGCGGATCTCTTGAAACAGCCAGGAACTCATGCTCCCCCCGAGGACGGCGTTCAGAAGAAATCCCGCATGCCGCTCGGGACTCACCGCCGAGGGCGCCGGAGCGCCGATGATGAGGTGCACCTGCTCCAGATCCTTCCGGAGAACGGACTTTCCGGGCCTGGCCACAGGGATTTCACCCCGTTCGCCGACGGATGATCCGACCAGCGATCCGAAGGAGCGGCGAACCAGCTCTACGAATTCATCGTGCTTAAGATGACCCGCTGCGGCAATCACCAGACGACTCCCGTGGTAGCGGGTCCGGAAGAAGCGAAGCAGATCGTCGCGACTGAAGGCCTCGACCCGCTCCTTTGTCCCGAGAATGGGGAATCCGAGAGGATGGTCTTTCCAGAACACCCCTTCGAAAAAATCATGGATCAGATCGTCGGGGGTGTCTTCGACCATCCGGATCTCCTGAAGGACCACCGACTTCTCCCGGTCGATCTCCTTCTCGTCAAAACGTGAACCTGTAAACAGATCGGCCAGCAGATCGACGGCCAGCTCCAGGTGATAATCCGGTATTTTTATGTAAAAAGAGGTGTGTTCCTTGCCCGTGGCGGCGTTCATCACACCGCCTACGGAATCGATGGCGGAGGCGATATCAAAGGCGGACCGCCTCTCCGTCCCCTTGAACAGCATGTGCTCGATGAAATGGGCGGTCCCGTTGGTCAGGCCGTTTTCATGGCGGGAACCGCCTTCCACCCAGGCGCCGATGGAGACCGACCGGACATGGTCG
>JAMDBG010000050.1:4638-5755 GCA_023487865.1 Deltaproteobacteria bacterium
TCCGGGATACGGTTGCCGGGATGCCGTTGTCCAGAATGGTCTTACTGACCATTGGCCCCCAGCGCTTCCTTCCGGCTCAGGCGGATCTTTCCCTGCTTGTCCATCTCCAGCACCTTGACCATCACCTCATCCCCCTCCTGGAGAATGTCGGTGACCTTGTTCACCCGTTCCTTGGCAAGCTGCGAGATGTGCAGGAGCCCCTCCGTACCCGGAAGGATTTCAACGAAGGCGCCGAAATCGACGATCTTCTTGACCGTCCCCTTGTAAATCTTACCGACCTCTGCCTCCTCGGTCAGCCACTTCACCATGGCCACTGCCCGAGCGGCGGCATCCGCATCGCTGGAGGCGATGGTTACCGTCCCGTCATCCTCCACGTTGATCTCGACACCCGTCTCCGCCACGATCTGGCGGATGTTCTTGCCGCCGGAACCGATCACGTCGCGCACCTTATCCGGTCTCACCTTGACGGTGGTGATCCGGGGGGCATAAACGGAGATGTCCGGACGCGGTGCTGCGATGGTCTCGCGCAACTTGCCGATGATGAAGAGCCGCCCCTCGCGGGCCTGGTTCAGGGCCTGCTTCAGGATGTCACCGGTCAGGTTGTCGATCTTGATGTCCATCTGCATGGAGGTCACACCCTTTTCCGTCCCGCAGACCTTGAAGTCCATGTCGCCGGCATGATCCTCGTCCCCGAGGATATCGGAGAGGATCACCACCTGGTCGCCTTCCTTCAGCAGCCCCATGGCAATCCCGGCAACCGTATCCCGGATCGGCACACCGGCGTCCATCAGGGAAAGGCATCCGCCGCAGACGGTCGCCATCGAAGAGGAGCCGTTGGACGACAGGATATCGGAGACGATCCGCACGGTATAGGGGAATGAATCATTGGGCGGCAGGACCGGAAGGAGCGCCCTCCTCGCCAGGACGCCGTGTCCGATTTCCCGCCGGCCGGGACTTCGGAGGGGTTTGGCCTCGCCGACGCTGAAGGGCGGAAAATTGTAGTGGAGCAGAAATGAACGCCTCTCCTCCCCGGAAATATAGTCCATCCGCTGCTCGTCATGGGAGGTCCCCAGGGTCACGGTCACCAGGGCCTGCGTCTCACCCCGGGTGAAAAGGG
>JAMDBG010000050.1:5765-6438 GCA_023487865.1 Deltaproteobacteria bacterium
ATCTCCCGGAGGATTTTCCTCTCCAGCGACTCGATGATATCGAGCACCTTGGGTTTGAGGGAGGCATTCTCGGCGGTGAGCGTCTGGACCACGGTTTTCCGAACCTGATCCAGCATCGCATAACGTTCCATCTTTTGTGCAATGCCATAACCCTCTTTGAGTCCCGGCAGAGCCAGTTCCGACACCTTGGCGACAAGGTCCCCGTCGACGGCCGGAATCTCCAGGACCCTTTTGGCCTTGCCCGTTTCCTGGCGCATCCTGTCCTGAAGATCGATCACCGGTCGCATTGCCTCGAGACCGAAGGTGATCGCCTCGACAACGATCTCCTCGCTGACTTCATTGAGTTCGCCTTCCAGCATGACGAGGTTCACGTCGTAAGGTCTGCCTTCCGTGCCGGGAACGATCTTCCGTCCCACCAGAAAGAGATTGAGTTCGCTGTTTTCCTGAAGCGCCAGCGGGGGGTTGCAAACGAAAGCGCCGTCCACACGACCGACTCGGACCCCGGCGATCGGTCCCTTAAAAGGGATATTCGAGATTTCCAGCGCAGCGGAAGCGGCAAGCATGGCCGCGACATCAGAGTCGTTCTCGTTGTCTACGGAAAGGACAGAGGCGACGACCTGTGTCTCGTGAAAATATTTCTTCGGAAACAGCGGACGGATGGAGCGGTCGATGA
>JAMDBG010000108.1 GCA_023487865.1 Deltaproteobacteria bacterium
CGACATTGATGGTCAGGAGATTGCCGCAGTATGTCGAGACCGCTGACGCGGTCGATGAGGTAGATGAGGCCCCGCTCGTCCACAAAGACGTCGTTGCTCTGAGCAAACCGTGTCCCCTGTCCCGGCTGCGGGATGTAGTGACCGACTTCCGTCGGCCGGTAAGGGTTCGAGATATCGATCACCCGCAAGCCGCCGGAGAACCACGCGGCATAGACGAGGTTGTCGGTCCCGACGGATTCGTGGGGTTGATGGGCTCCGAAACGGCCGCCGGTCATTCCGGCCGGATCCGGCCGGACATGAAACGTCGCAGCGGGGACCGGCCGCCTTTCCTCGGTAATGTTATAGAGACGCATATAGGCGGGTGGATTGCCGCCGCCCATCTCCTCGTCGAAAACGACAAGCCAGTCTTGTCCCAGGATTCGATGTCCGACGGGTAAAGCGGTGTGTGTGGGAGCGCCGCTCTCCGGCCGGTCGCCGACATGGCTAACCAGCCTTGGTCGGGCCGGATCGGAGATGTCGAGGATGGCAAAGCCGTCGTACCAGAGCGATACGTAGAGCCTGTCGCCGAGCCGCAGGGGATGGTGGATCCTGTATGCGGAGCCGGAGCTGGGAGACTTCTCTCCCGCCGCCGCGTGCTGACCGGGCATCCACCACCGGCCGATCTCCCTGGGGCGGGCAGGGGCAGAGATATCGATGATCGACACAATGTTCCCCTGAAAGCCGTCGGCGCTGCCGCTGGCATAAACAAGCTTGCGCGGACAGTCCATTTGGAAGCGGTGAACCCCTGTTCCGCCCGTCGAGAGCCCCCCCATGCGATAATAGGCGATCTCCTTCGGATGCCCCGCATCGGCGATATCGAAAATGGCCAGACCGGCCGTACCATCGCCGCCTCCACCATACCGTTCGACATTGATGGTCAGGAGATTGCCGCAGAGCCTCGCCTTGTGGGAGTGCGTCCCGGTGCGTACAGGTATCCGTGCCAGGATCATGGGACGGGCAGGGTCGGCCACGTCAAGCAGGGTAGCGGCATAGGGAGGTCCCATGTGTCCCACGACCGCAATGTCCCCTTTCACATCCACCATTCCCCCGCCTTCAAGATCGAGGCGACCCACGAGGTGCACGTTCCTGGCGGAGAGGGGTCCTGACGCAGCGGCGGCGACTCCCGCAGCAAATACGGCAATCAGCAGCATCGGCAGCGCACCTCTTTTTATCGATCGAAGCAATCTACATTGATGATGAGATTTGGCGGTTTCCATGATTTCCCCTCCTCCCTCCTTATATCCTATCACGACTGCTATTCAAAAATCTTCTCCGGAAACATTCCGGCACGTAGGGGAAACGGCGTCGGGATATCAGAACGTCCATGAGCCGATCCAATTTATTAAGGGGACATCCGGACGATAATATGATAAATGGGAAAAAACAGCTTAGGGAAGGAGTAAAAAGCGGTGGCATATCTTCACAAAGACCCAATTGCTCCGACGGTGGACAAACTCAAGCATTATAAGGTTTTGGTTGTTGACGACTTCGTCAATTTCCGGAGAACGGTTAAGGGCATGCTGGCGGGCCTCGGCGTGGCCAATATCGTTGATGCATTCGACGGGGAAAGTGCCCTCCTGCGGTTGTCCGCATCGAAATATGACATCATCCTCTGTGATTATAATCTGGGTCCGGGGAAAGACGGACAGCAAGTTTTTGAGGAGGCAAAGCATTACAAATATATCAATTACATGACCATCTTTATGATGGTGACGGCTGAAAGCAGCATGGACATGGTCATGGGTGTCGTGGAATACATGCCGGATGACTATCTGATGAAGCCTTTCACCAAACAAATACTGGAGAAAAAACTCCTGTCCGTGCTGGAGAAAAAAATCGCCCTCCGGGAGATCATTCAAACCATAGAGGGGATGGATTACGAAAAGGCCTTGACGTTGTGCGATGAAACGATCGGAAAAGGCCCGAAACACATCAGGGAAGTTCTGCGGATCAAAGGGGAGATCTTTGAAAAAAGGGGGGATCATCAACAAACGGAAGCGTTCTACAAGGAAGTCTCCGCTATGGGCAAGATGCCATGGGCGCTGTTCGGTCTCGGAAAATGCCAGTATCAGCAAGGCCGGCTGGAGGATGCGAAGGAAACATTTACTCAATTGATCAAGATGAATGACAAAGTGATGGCCGCATACGACTGGCTGGCCAAGATTCTGGATGCGCTGGGAAATCCACAGGAAGCGCAAACCATTCTGATGAAGGCGACGGAAATCTCTCCCCGCGCCTTGAAACGCCAGAGGGAACTGGGCGCCATCGCCCATAGAAACCAGGACCTTAAAACAGCCGTCAAGTCACTCAGGACGGCGATAACCCATGGCAAAAATTCAGCCTTCAAGGCGCCGTCCGATTACACGACACTGGCAAAGGTCCTGGTGGATGCGGATTCGCCCCAGGAAAGCCTCAGCGTCCTCGGGGATGCCCATCAGGTATTTCCCCGTGATGACGTTGGAGCGGCGGTCCAGATAGGCCTTGCGGAGAGCGTTGTCTACCAGAAACTCAACAGGCAGGAGGAAGCCCGGGAGTCCATCTATCAAGCGATCCGGGCAACCGAAAAATCTCCCGAAAAGGTACCGGCGGATGTCGAGCTGGAACTGGCGAAAGCCCTTATCCTGAGCGGAGATCAGGACAAAGGGAAAGAAATCGTACGAAAGCTGATTCAGAGCAACCATGAAAACGAAGGGCTGATCACAGACACGAAAAAGATGTTTGAAGGGATCAACATGGCCCAAGAGGGTCAGGAACTGCTCGATGCGGCCGTCGAAGAGGTCGTGGAATTGAACAACCAGGGCGTCCAGCTGGTGAAACAGGGTGAGCTGGCCAAGGCGACCTCCTACTTCGATAAGGCCGTGGAAAAGCTGCCCTACAACACGCTGATCAATGCCAATGCCGCGTATGCCTGCATGCTTGATTTGAAGAAAAATGGAAAGACGTCGGAGGGCATTCGGAAGACGCAAAAGTATCTCGAGCGTGTATACCGTAACGATCCCCAGTATCGGGATCTTCCTAGCCTGCTTACCGTCTATCGGGAAATTTCCAAGGAGCCCTTATCATGGATGACAGCGACACTCTAGAGTTTTCGGATATCCTCGCATCGACGATGCATGATACGAAAAATTCACTGGGAATGCTTTACAATACCCTGGATACGCTGATCGGCCAGTGCCAGGAAAAAGGATGTCCCGTCCAGAAAGACCATTTCCTCCTCCAGTATGAACTGCGGCGATTGAACCACAATTTCATCCGGATGCTGTCGCTGTACAAGGCCAAGAAAGCCAACTTCCCCATCAGCCTCGACTATCATTCGGTCAGTGATTGCCTGGATGAGGCCATCGTTGTCAATGAGCCCCTCCTGACCTCCAAGGGAATCGATATCGAGTTGCAGTGTGCTGCGGATCTCTTCTGGTCTTTCGACAAGGAACTCATCATGGGGATTCTCGACAGCATGCTGAACAACGCGTATCTGTATACCAAGGACAAGCTGATGGTCAGCGCCAGGAGAGAGGATGGGTATCTGGTCGTTCAGCTGGAAGACAACGGCCCGGGATATCCGGATTATTTTCTCATGGACAGCCGCCGGAAAAGCGGTTCCGCGGGAAGTCACGTTTCCTTCCTGACCGGCAGCACCGGTCTCGGGCTTTACTTTTCCGTTCTGGTTGCCAAATCGCACACAAGGGATGGACGGGAAGGTTTTATTCGCACCATGAACGGGGGGATATACAACGGAAGCGTCTTTTCCCTCCATCTTCCCTAACGGACGAGATCGGCAGGAAACCCATTGGAAAAGCGATTTCTCCCGTCCTGGAGCCGATACGGTACGGGAGTTCCAGGCTGTCTTAATGCGGTGATCCAATTCCTCCCTTTCGTACAAGGGCGTCAACACAGGCGGCAAGCTCCGTTTCCCGCGACAGGAAGAAATGGTCCGCACCTGGGATCACTACCAACCGGCAGGATAGGGCCGCCGCCATGGCTCGGGCCCCGTCCGCCGGACAGTACGGATCCCGGTCCCCACAGACGACGAGACCCACCCGGCCTTGCAGGTTTTCCAGGTCGAAGGGAAACCGCTCGATCGGCGGCGCCACGAAGATGGCCGGCGTCAGCGCCCGACGGCCGAGGACACCGGCGGTCACCCAGGCCCCGAAGGAATACCCCGCCGGCAGGATCTCCTTGAGCCCCCGGTCCTCCAGAAAGGCCAGGGCCGCCAGGAGATCCTCCTGTTCCCCCCGCCCCTCGTCAAAACTTCCCGCGCTCCCGCCGACCCCCCGGAAATTGAAGCGAAGCGTGGAGATCCCGGCGGCAAACAGGGCCTGTGCGACGGTCGCCACGACAGGGTTTCCCATGTCCCCGCCCATGAGGGAGTGCGGGTGCGAGAGCACCGCCCCCCTTGTTCCCCCGGCAGCGGCGAAGAGCCCCTCCAGGCGTATCCGGTCTTCCCCGAAAAACACCTTTTCTTCCTTCATGCCGTCCTCATGACTCTTCCGCGATGATCCGATCTCATCACTCCCGGTTTGCGGCGAGATCAGGCTCCACACGCGGTTGTATTTTGATGCCGTGTCGTTTCATGTATTTCCAAAGAGTCACCCTGCTTATTCCCAGGATGCGGGCCGTCTCTTGCCTGCTTCCGCCCGTATTTTCCAGGATCCGTATCAGCTCTTCCCTCGCTATCCCTTCCGAAGCCTTCTTTTCCGGGAGGTGGGGCGCGCGCCGCGCCTCGGCTTTCAGCGACGGCATGTACTGGGGTGAAATGGACCCTTCCTGACAGACGACGAACGCGTATTCAAGGACGTTGAGTAGCTCCCTGATGTTGCCGGGCCACGGGTAGGCGACCATCATCTCCATCGCCTCTTCCGTCACCCCTTGGATTTTTTTCTCCGTCCTTATCCGGATGGCGCGGACGAAGTGATCCACCAGCAGCGGGATGTCGTCCCGCCGTTCCCTGAGGGGCGGCAGGTGGATCGGTATGACATTCAAGCGATAGAAAAGATCCTCCCGAAAGCGCCCCTCCCTGCACATCCCCTTCAAATCCCGATGCGTTGCGGCGATGATCCGCACATCCACGGGGACCGGCAGTTGTTCGCCGACGCGTTCTATCTCTTTTTCCTGTAGCACCCGCAAGAGCCTTATCTGCATCGTCAGCGGGATGTCGCCGATCTCATCCAAGAAGAGATCTCCCCGGTGGGCGGCCTCAAAGCGACCCTGACGATCCCTGCCGGCGCCGGTAAAGGCGCCCTTCACATGGCCGAAGAGCTCGCTTTCCAGGAGGGATTCGTTCAGTGCCGCGCAGTTTACCTTCACCAACGCCCGCTTGCTCCTCCTGCCCAGGCGATGGATGGCGTTGGCCGCCAACTCCTTTCCCGTGCCGCTTTCACCGTAAATGATAATCGGCGCGTCCGATACTGCGGCATTGCGAATCAGCTCCCGGGCGTCGATCATCTTCTGGCTTCTTCCGATAATCCCCTCAAAGCTCTCCTCGGGCAGGAGCAGGTGCTTTAATTCCCGGATCACCTCCTCTTTTTCGAGAAGATCGGTAATGTCCGTAATCGTTTCCACGCCGCCTACCGTCGCCCCGGCGGCGTCTTTGAGGATGGCGGCGTTTTTCAGGACGTGCAGGGCGCTGCCGTCCTGCTTCCGGAGTATGCACCTCCGTCTGACCACCGCCCCCGATGCGAACAGATCACACGGTTTCTTCCCGGCGCTTTGATCGCGATCATCGGAGACGCACGCGTCACAGCCGAGAATGGAACAGGGCTGTCCTGCCAATGCCCGTTTATCGTAGCCGATCATCTCCACCATCGCTCGGTTGACGGTCAGTATCGTGCAGCGTTCGTCAACGACTATAACACCGTCCGTCATGGTGTCCACGACGGTTTCCCAGTATTGCCCGAAATGACCGTTTATCATCGCTCTTCGCTCCCGCACCTGTTGTCCTCGAATGGTAAAAACAGATGTTAATGATCAGATGTTAATGTGCAGTTAACATATGTTGTAGATCATGGGCAAGAAAAATTCTTCCCTGGTGACAATATCCCGTATTTGCTGTTGTTTTTATCATTGCCCCTGCCGCAGGGAAATGGCACTGGTTTTGCTCTTACCGCGGAGGTCAACAAAACCAAAATAGTGAATCACACACCGGGGGGATGTCTATGAAACGCACGATTGTCGCAATGGCCGCAGTTCTGGGATTGATCCTGACGTCGGCCGCATTGGCCGGCACGAACCATGCCGACTTCATCACCGGGCCCTTCAAAAGCGGCCCCGAGGTCACCGCCAAGTTCCATCGTGCTTCCTGGGCACACCACGGTGCAGCGCCCACAATAGACGCAGCGCTCCTCAAGTATATCTATCTGGCCATC
>JAMDBG010000204.1 GCA_023487865.1 Deltaproteobacteria bacterium
TGATTATCTGATATGCCTGTGGCAGACTCCGTACTACTTGTTCCATGGGGTATCTCCTTTCTTTATTGGTCTCGCAACCGGGAGATACCCCTTCTTCTACCTCTGACACAAGATCTGATACATCACCCTGAACCGTCATCCTCATTGACACCGGCGTGTGATCGGCACTATAGTGCGACATGCGAAAAATCCTTTTCAGGAGGAGATGATGAGCGGGATATCCTATGATCTGAAGGAGAAGGTCGTCGTCGTGACGGGGGGAAGCAGAGGGATCGGTCTGGAGCTGGCCCGTCATTTTCTCGCCGCGGGCGCGCGGGTCGTCATCTGCGGCCGGAAAGAGGCGAATCTTGCCGCCGCCGTGGAAACGCTGGGCGGAGGAGAGCGGCTCCTCGCCATTCCGGCCCATGTCGCCCGGGAGGGGGATGTCGAGAACCTCTTCGATACGGCCGTCCATCGCTTTGGCGGCCTCGATATCCTCATCAACAATGTCGGGATGAACCTGCTGACCGCCTCCGTGACCGATTCGGATCTTGCCGTCTGGAACAAGATCATCGAGGGAAACCTGACCGGCGCTTTTCTCTGTTCCCGAAAGGCGGCGCGGATCTTGCGGGAGAAGAAACGGGGGAAGATCGTGAACATCTCCTCGCTCGCCGGGACAAAGGCCTCGCCGGGAATGGGGATATACGGGATCGCCAAGGCCGGCCTCGAGATGCTGACGAAGGTCCTGGCCTGCGAACTCGCCCCCTTCAACATCCAGGTCAACGCCATCGCCCCCGGCGTGGTGCGGACCGATTTCAGCAAGCCATTCTGGTCGACGCCGGCCATCCATGACCAGATCGTCAAGGCGGTCCCCGCGGGCCGGATCGCCGAGATCGCCGATCTGGTTCCCATCGTTTTGCTTTTGGCCTCCGGTCATGCGGACTATATCACGGGTCAGACGCTCCTGGTCGACGGGGGGGCCTCCGTCATATGAGCCATACGGCCGGCATCGACATCGGCTCCATCACCGCCAAGGCCGCCGTCATGCGGGACGGTCGGCTTTTAGGGACGCGCGTGATTTTCACAGGTTACAATTCCGAGGCGGCGGGCCGCCGGGTCTTCGAGGAGCTCCTCGGGGAGTTGGGACTGACGGCTGCAGCAATCGGCGGGATCGTCGCCACCGGCTACGGCCGGAAGAGCGTGACGATCGCCGACAAGGCCCTGACCGAAATCATGTGCCACGCCGCCGGCGCCCATTACCTCGATCCTTCCGTCCGGTCGCTCATCGATATCGGGGGGCAGGACAGCAAGGCCGTCGCCCTGGATGAAAACGGACGGGTCACAAACTTCACGATGAACGACAAATGCGCCGCGGGGACCGGCCGCTTTCTCGAGGTGATGGCCCGCGCCCTGGAAGCGGATCTCGATGAATTCGGCGCCCTCTCGCTCAAGGCGGAACAGCCGGCACAGATCAGCAGCCTCTGCACGGTCTTTGCCGAATCGGAGGTCATTTCGCTTATCGCCAAGGGGGAGAAGCGGGAAAACATCATCGCAGGGATCCATGCGGCGATCGCCTCCCGGGTTTCGGCAATGGCAAGCCGGATAGGGCTTGCGGCGCCGGTCATGATGACGGGGGGGGTGGCGCGGAACATCGGCGTCGTCCGGGCGTTGGAGAAGGCAATCGGCATGCCGGTCATCGTTTTGCCGTACGCCCAGGTCAACGGCGCGATCGGCGCGGCCTGCCTGGCAGGCAGGCAGGGGGGAGTCAACCATGCATGAAGATCTGAAGGGAAAGACGGCGCTGATCACCGGCGCGGGGAAGAAGACCGGCATCGGGTATGCCGTTGCCCAGCGCCTGGCCTCTCTGGGCTGTCATATGGTGATCGCCGATCTCGGCCGCTTGCCGGGGACGCCAAGCCCCGTTCGGACGGGGACACACGAGGAAATGGAGGCCATCGCTTCTGATATTGCCGGATGCTACGGCGTGAAGGCCATTGCCGTGGAGTTGGACGTGACCGTTCCCGATTCCGTCATTCGGATGGCGGAGACCCTGCGGGAGAGTTGCGGCCATATCCACATCCTGGTCAACAACGCCGGCGCCTCTTTCGGAGTCCCCGCCGATATCCTTTCCTACGACGAGGCGGCCTGGATTCGGACGGTGGATGTGTGCCTCTTTTCCGTTTTTCGTGTCAGCAGGGCGATCCTGCCGCTCATGCTGGGGGAGCCGGGCGCGATCGTCAACACCGCCTCCCGGGCGGGGAAGGTGCCGCCCCTGTTCAACAGCGCCTATGCCGCGGCGAAGGCCGGGGTGATCATGCTAACCAAAACGATGGCCAAGGAGCTCGCCCCCCGCGGCATCCGGGTCAACGCGATCTGCCCGGGGCAGATCCGGACCGATCTGGAGCAGTGGCGCTTCGGTCTCGAGGCCTCGTTCTTCGGGAGCACAGTCCCGGACAGAGAGCAGGAGATGTGCAAAACGATCCCCCTCGGACAGATCGGCATGCCCGAGGATGTGGGGAGGCTTGTCGCTTTCCTCGCCTCAGAGGCCTCCCATTATATCACGGGGCAGGCGATCAACCTGGACGGGGGCCAATGCATGGAGTTGTAATGGGCTTTGGAGAGAAGGTATCCCTCCGGTTGCTGGACATTTTTCGATCCGAAAAATCTCCAATGCGGTCCTTTCAGAGCCTATTCAATAATAGGGAAAGAATGTTTATTTTTATGGAGGCGAAATGGAGCAGGTGATCGGCGGCGGGCTGGCGGCGGAAGCGCTCATCGAACGGGGTGTCGAATATATATTTACTCTGAGCGGGGGACACATTACACCGATCTATCAGTATTTGGAAGGATCGCCGGTCGCCCTTTTCGACACCCGGCATGAACAGGCCGCCGTCTTCATGGCCGAAGCCTGGGCGCGGATGACCCGCAAACCCGCAGTCGCCATGGTCACCGCCGGTCCGGGTTTTACCAACGCCCTTTCTGGAATCGCCAACGCCCGCCTCTCCAATGCCCCGGTGATCCTGATCGCGGGATGCGTGGGACTGGAAAGCGTGGAAAAACTGGACCTCCAGGACATGAGCCAGCTTCCCGTCATCGCCCCCATGGTGAAAAAGGCCTGGGTCTGCACCCTGGCCGAAAGGATTCCCGAGTTTATCGACCTTGCCTTCCGGACCGCCCTTGCCGGCCGGCCGGGACCGGTCTATCTGGAACTTCCCTGTGACGTCCTCAATGCGAAGGTCGATCCGGTAAAAGTGCGGCGGCCCCGAAGCCGGGTCGAGTCCCGGCCTCTGGATCCCGAAGGCGCCCAGAAGATCATCGCCATGCTCCAAACGGCGAACGCCCCGGTCGTCATCGCCGGAAGCGGCGTCTGGTACGCCGATGCGGGGGATGCCCTCAGGGTGTTCGTCGAGCAGACCGGTGTTCCCGTCTTCACGGGCAATTCCGGCCGGGGGAGCATCTCCGACACCCACCCCCTCTGCTTCCAGTCCTCCCTCCCCATCCGCCCCGGCGCCGCTTTCTTCACCCTCGCCAGCGCCGACCTGGTCCTCTTTCTGGGCAGCCGGCTCAGCCTTTACTATATCTTCGGCGACATCTTCCGGAAGGAGGCGAAGTTCATCCAGGCGGACATCGAGGCGGAGGAGATCGGCCGGAATCGTTCCGTGGACCTGGGCGTCGTCGGCGACGTCCGGGCCCTGCTGGAAGAACTTAACCGCGTGATCGAAGCACGGGGGATCGGCGGAACCTTCCGCAGCCGTTTCCAGGGCTGGGTGGAGACCGTCCGGAAAGCCGATGTGGATGGGAAGACCCCGACGCAGGCACTCTGGGACAGTTCGGCCGTTCCCATCCATCCGCTCCGTCTCGCCCGCGAGGTGGATGCGTTTATGGACCGGGAGGAGGGGGAGGGAGGACTGGAGGCGGGTGATACCCAGGTCTGGATGGGGATGACCCGTACGGTAAGAAAGGGCGGTCACTATATGGACTCCGGGCTCTACGGATGCCTTGCCGTGGGGCTCCCCTTCGCCAATGCGGCGAAACTCCGCCATCCCGAAAGCCGCGTCCTGCTCATCATAGGCGACGGCTCGGTCGGTTTCAACTTCATGGAGTTCCACACGGCGATTCGCAGGGGGCTTCCCATCGTTGTTGTCATCGCCAACGACCAGAGCTGGGGGATGATCGCCCACAGTCAGACGCTCCGGTTGGGACACAGCATCCCCGATGGAACGTGGCTCGGCCGCGTCGACTATCACCGTCTCGTCGAGGCACTCGGGGGTTTCGGTGCCCTTGTCGAGCGGCCGGAGGAGATCCGTCCGGCCCTGGAGGCGGCCTTCTCCTCCGGGAAGACGGCCTGCATCAACGTGATGGTGGATCCCACCGTGATCAGCCCGGGGAGCGTCGCCCTGGCCAACCTCGGCGGTTACCGTACCGGACAATAGGAAAGGGATGATTGCGGCGGTTGCCGGATGTTTGACAGGGACGCTCTTCCTCTTATTTCATGTCGGCAGGCCGGATTTAAAAGCGGCGGCTTCCAGTTCACGCTTTTTGATGACAATGAGGATCGCCGTAAGGGCGGCCTGGGTCATGCCGGGGATCCGCTCGGCCTGGCCGACAGTGGCCGGCTCTACGCGCGCGAGCTTCGCCTTGAGCTCGCTGGAGAGGCCCGGTACGGCGGAGTAATCGAAACCCGCCGGGATCTTTTTTTCTTCGAGCTCCCTCATCTTTTGAACCAGTTCGCGCTGCCGCCGGATGTAGCCTTCGTACTTCGCCTCGATCTCGATCTGCCTTTTGACCGCCCGGTCGGCGGTGGCCTGGCAGCCTGCGAAGCGGGAGAGGTCGTCGTAACCGATTTCGGTGCGCTTGAGGAGCTGGAAGAGGGTGACCGGATTCCTGATCGGTGGTGAGTTCAGCCCCGCGAGGGTCTTGTTGACCTCCGCAACCGGGAAGATTCTTGCGGAAGAGAGGCAGCGGATGCCCGCTTCGATCTGCCGGACCTTATCCTGCAGTTGCGCGTACTGATCCTCCGTGATCAGACCGAGCTCCCGGCCTTTTCCCATCAGGCGGATCGTCGCATTGTCCTCACGCAGGATCAGCCGGTACTCGGCGCGGGAGGTGAACATCCGATAGGGCTCGTCGACACCCCGTGTCACCAGGTCGTCCACCATGACGCCCATGTAGGCCTCCGACCGGTCCAGGAGAAAAGGAGGCCGTCCCTGGACCGAGAGGGCGGCATTGACTCCCGCCCACAATCCCTGCGCCGCCGCCTCCTCGTAGCCCGAGGTCCCGTTGATCTGACCGGCGAGATAGAGCCCCGCCACCCTCTTCGTCTCCAGTGTCCGGCGGAGCTCGGTCGGCTGAACGTAGTCGTATTCGATCGCATAGGCCAGACGCATGGTCTCCGCCCGCTCGAGACCCGGAACACTGTGGACGATCCTCTCCTGGAGGTCCGGCGGCAGAGAATTCCCCAGCCCTTTTGCGTAGATCTCCTCCGTCTCCAGCCCTTCCTGTTCGAGGACGACGGGGTGGCTTTCCCTCTCGGCAAAGCGCATCACCTTGTCTTCCAGCGAGGGGCAGTAGCGGGCGCCGATCCCCTTGATCGCCCCGGCATAGAGGGGTGAGAAGCGAATGTTTTCGCGGATGAGGCGGTGGGTTTCCCCCGTTGTCGCCGAGAAGAAGGAGGGGAGTCGGTCCTCCCTCAGCCTCTCGGTGGTAAACGAAAAAGGCTCCGGATCGGAGTCGCTGTCCTGCCGGGTGAGCCGCGAAAAGTCGATCGTCGAGGCGCGGAGTCGGGGGGGCGTCCCCGTCTTCATCCTCCCCATCTCGAAGCCGAGTCCTTTCAGACAGAGGGAAAGTTCAAGGGAGGCGATCTCGCCGGCGCGGCCCGCCGGATATCGCGTATCGCCGATGTGGATCAGACCACCGAGAAAGGTCCCCGTCGTGATGACCACGGCCCGACCGGCGTGAAAGATGCCGGTCTGATCGACCACGCCGCGGATCTGCCCGCCATCGGCGATCAGCTTCTCCACCAGGCCCTGACGCAGGTGGAGATTTTTCTCCTTCTCCACGACGGACTTCATGGCCAGGCGGTAGAGTTGTTTGTCGCACTGGAAGCGGGTGGACTGGACAGCCGGCCCCTTCGAGGCGTTGAGGAGGCGAAAGTGGACGGCGGTCCGGTCGGCGATCCGGCCCATCTGACCGCCGAGGGCGTCGACCTCCTTGACCAGCTGGCTCTTGGCGAGGCCGCCGATCGCGGGATTGCAGGATAAGGTCCGGCAGATCGAAGCGGGCATCCGCTGCCTCTCTTCCGCAAGAATCTTCCCGGTTGCGGAGGTCAACAAGACCCTC
>JAMDBG010000065.1 GCA_023487865.1 Deltaproteobacteria bacterium
CAGCGGCCGGTTTGTGATCGAGCCAATCGTTGAGTAAAGGGAATCGCCGCATTGATTCGAGGCGGAAGTCCCCCTCCGACAACCGCTGCAGGAGAACGCGATAGAGGGCGGCGTGATGCGCCAGCCGGGCCTCCGTCAGAAGGTGGGTTCCCTGTACGGCAAATGGCGGCAGATAGACCATCTTGCAGAGGGCGGCGGTCTGGTCGAAAGGGACGAGAAATTCCCGGAGGGTGAAGCGGTTGTAACCGTCGGCCGTATACACTTCCCGGGAACCGCCCGTTGTCAGGGTGTTGAAGATGATTCTGCCTTTCAGGAAATCCCCGCCTCTGCCGTGGGCCCACCCGTATTCGAGGACCAGGTCGATCCACTGCTTGAGGAGGGCCGGCGCGCCGTACATGTAGAGCGGATGATGCCAGATGATGATCTGATGCGCCGTCAACAGACTTTGTTCCTGTCCGATGTCGACATCATAGTCGGGATATCGCTCGTATAGATCATGGAGTGTCACCCCCGGTATCCCGTCGACGCCGTCGAGCAGGGCGCGGTTCACCCGTGACTTCTCAAAGCGCGGATGGGCGAAAAGAATCAGAATGTGGTTCACGGGGCGCTCACCTCATCTGACCTGGGGAAGCAGGCCGTCAAGATGGGGGAATACGGCCCTGTCTTCCGCCCACTGGTAGTTGAGAAGGTCGATGTTCAGCCGCTTCAGCCTTTCCCGGGGGGCGGATTCCGGCGGCTCGGGAAGGACCAGAATGAGCAGAGGATTTTCCGGGAATCCCAGGCCGTTCAGGAGGAGCCGTGTCGCACCGGCGTGAAGCTCCGGGAGGGTCGTCTCCGTCAGGACTTGGAACACCGCCCGGATCCGGTCTGCCCGATCCCGGATCAGTAAATCCCGATGGCCGTCATTGACGGTTTGCAGGCCGCACTTTTTCAAGGCCTCGGCCAGATCCCGGATGATCAGTCCGTGGTCGCACTCGGCGCCCGTCTCGGATTTCGGTTCGCAGTGCCTCTCGCCGATCAGGTCTTCGCGCACGCACCGTTCGTCAAAACTCAGTTCGGCCTGAGGAGAGGGTGCAGCAGCCGCCTCCTTGATCCGGGCGATCTTACGGACGAACTGGGCGATCTGCCGGGCAAAACGCGGCGATTGGAGGACGCCGATGACGGCGACGGTCGTTTCCTCTCCATCGTCATCCATGGTTTTCCAGACCCCCCGGTACCGGTTTTCAAAGAGGGATTTTCCAATCCCCTTTCTCCCGCCGCCGAGCTTTCCCCGATGGACGACGAAGGTCCTGCCGGACCGGTCCTGGGCGAAGGCGCCGCCGGTCCGCCGGTCGATGCCGTAGAGAGGAAAATTGATCTCACAGGTGATTGCGACATTGTCGCCGCTTTCCGGTCGGCCGACTCCGAACCCGTTCCAGTAACGGCTTCCGGCGATTTTCCTGGAGAAAAACCAGATTCCGAGACTCTCCGACCAGGCGACATTCGCCTTCTCGCTGGCCCCCGGATGGCCGATCTTGACAGGGATCTTTTCCGGTGCAGCGGCTCTAAGACTCCGGGCGAACTGTCGCTGATGACGCCGGATGGCCGACTCGTCTGCCACGACTTTCAGCATGGTTTACCTCTTCCTAATCCAACCGTTTCCGGAAACGCCCGACGGCGCCGGTGAATACCGCGATGCCCAGGACGGCCAAAGCGGCGTACTGGGGCCAGAGGATATGCAGGCCCACCCCTTTGAGAAAGATGCCGCGGATGATGACCAGAAAATAGCGCAAAGGGTTGAGATATGTCAACCACTGGACGAAGGTGGGCATATTGGCGATGGGAAACACGAAGCCGGAGAGCATGAAGAAGGGGAGGATGAAAAAGAAGGTGGTCATCATGGCCTGCTGCTGGGTTTTCGACACGGTGGAGATGAAAAGTCCGATGCCCAGGGTGCTCAGGAGGAACAGACAGGTTGCCAAGAAGAGGGCAAAGACACTCCCCTCGAGCGGAATCTCGAACCAGTAGAGGGCCAGCAGCGTGACCATGCCCATCTGGCCGATCGCGATGATCGTGTAGGGTATCGTCTTGCCGATGATCAGTTCGAGCGGTTTGAGCGGTGTCACGATGAGCTGTTCCATCGTTCCCGCCTCCCGTTCTTTGATGATGGCGATCGATGTCATCAGGAGCGAGATCAGCATGACGAGAAAAGCGACGATCCCCGGGACGAAGAAATGCTGGCTGTCGAGATTGGGGTTGTACCAGGTCCGGATCCGGCCGTCGATCTTCCCGTATTTGAGTTCGCGACCGTAGAGCTCCTGGATCAGTTCCGCGTTGAACCGGTCGATGACCATTGTCGTATAGGCGATCCGGACGGAGGCCATGTTGCTCATCCCGCCGTCGGCGATGACCTGGACCGCCGCCGTATCCCCGCGCCGGATGCGGCTGCCGAAGTCGGGGGGGATCTTGATCCCCAGATCGACCTTTGCCGCCAGGAGCAGGGTTTCCAGTTCCCCGGGGGTTCCCGGCAGATGGGTGATCCGGAAGATCCGGCCGGCGGTGAAGGAATCGGTGAGAAGCCGGCTTTCCCTTGTCAGGGATTGGTCGAGCAGGGCAACCCGGATGTCTCTGATGTCGTAGTTGACCACGTAACCGAAGACCAGGAGCTGGATGAGCGGCGACAGGATCAGGATGGGACGGTTCTTCCGGTCGCGGAAGAGCTGGATGAACTCCTTGCGGACCATTTCCCGGATGCGAAGCCAGCTCATTGCAGAGGCCCTCCTTCTTCAAAACGAGGCAGTTGGCCGCGGCAAGGAGGAGAAACATCACCGCCAGGATCGCCAGATCGGGCCAGAGATAGGCAAATCCGAGGTTTTTCAGATAGATGTCCGAGAGGATATTGATGTAATACGTCGCCGGGATCACCCCGGAGAAGGCCTGCAGGAACTGGGGCATGTTGATGACCGGAAAGACGAAGTTCGAAAGCAGCAGTGACGGCAGATAGGTGATCATGACGGCCATCTGGTTGGCGACCAGCTGGGACTTCGTGACCGAGGAGATGAGCAGTCCCAGGGTCAGGGCGACCATCAGATAGAGGGACGAGGCGAGGATCATCAGCCAGAAGTTTGCCTTCATCACGATCCCGAAGAGCAGCTGCCCCATGAGGACGGCGATCAGGACGTCGGTGAGTCCGATGAGGAAATAGGGGATCGCCTTTCCCAGGAGCAGCTCCCCCGCGCTGATGGGGAGAGACCGGATCGTTTCCATCGTCCCGTTCTCGTATTCCCGGGCGATGACCAGGGAAGTGAGCATCGCCCCCACGATCATAATGATGATCGCGATGATCCCCGGAATGATGAAGTTCCGGCTCTCCAGATCCTCGTTGAACCAGACCCGGATCCTTGCCTCCACGGGGGGGCGGATCTTCTCCATCCCCTGGCGGTTAAGAAACTCAGTCAGGATGTTCCGGTTGGTGCTTTCGATGAAGCCGCTGATGTACGCCCGGGCGATCCCGGCGAAGTTCGGATCGCTCCCGTCCAGGAGGATCTGGATGACGGCCTCGCGGTCCGCCTTGAGGTCGGCGGTCCAGCCGGCGGGGATGATCACGGCCAGCGTGGCTCGGCCGTGGTCGAGCGCCTCCGTCACCGCCGCGGTGTCGGGGAGGTGGGCGGTGATCCGGAAGTAGGAGGAGGCGCCCAGCCGGTGGACGAGATCGCGGCTCAGATCCGTCCGCTCGTAATCCACAACGACCGTCTCGATGTTGTCCACATCGAGGCTGAGGGCGTAGCCGAACAGGAGGATCAGAAGCAGCGGGACGGCGAAGGCGAGGTAGAGGCTCCGGAAGTCCCGAATCAGGTGATAGACCTCCTTGCCCGTGATGGCCCTGACATTCCGAAGGGTCATGCAGCCCCCCTTGCTTTCCTGCCGGACATCAGGGCAACGAAGGCGTCGTTCAGGTCGGCGCCGGGTCGTCCGGGGCAGGCCTCGCGGACGATCGCTTCCGGGCTCCCGGAAGCGACGATCCTTCCCTCGTTGATCATCACGATCCGTCCGCAGTGGAGCGCCTCGTCCATATAGTGGGTCGTGACGAAGACGGTGATCCCCTCGGCGGCGATCCGGCCGATAAAGGTCCAGAAGTGGCGCCGGGTGATCGGATCGACCCCGGAGGTCGGTTCGTCGAGAAAGAGGATCCGGGGGCGGTGGAGAAGGGCGCAGCCCAGGGCGAGTCGTTGACGCCAGCCCGGCGGAAGATCGCGGGTGATCCGGTCTTTGGCATCCGCCAGGCGGGTGACATCCAGGACCCAGTCGCGCCGCTCCTCCCACTGCTCTTCCGGCACGCTGTAGACGCCGAGATAGAAGCGGAGGTTCTCCAGGGGGGTGAGGTCCTCGTAGAGGGAGAACTTCTGGGACATGTAACCGATCGCGTGTTTGACCGCTTCGGCCTGTGCGACGATGTCGAAACCGGCCACTTTCCCCGTGCCGGAGGTCGGCGTGAGTATCCCGCAGAGCATCCGGATCGTCGTCGATTTCCCGGAGCCGTTGGAGCCGAGGAAACCGAAAATCTCTCCCGGATGGACGGTAAAAGAGATTTTATCGACGGCGGTAAAGGCGCCGAAGCGCTTTTCCAGCTCCCGAACCTCGATGGCTTCGCCGCCCGGGCGATCAGAATTTAAAGGTGTCATGGGCCAGTTCCCCGTCCGCCTCTTGAATGCGGTGGATGATCGCCTCCTCCAGATTCTCGAAACGGGCCCGGATCTCCGCCGGGGTGGCGTTCTCCAGAAGCGCCGCCCGGTGCATCAATCCCAGCCGGTCGCACCGTTCGCCCTCGTCGAGGTAGGCGGTGGAGACGAGGATGGTCATCCCTTTCTCGCGCATTTTCCCCAGTATTTCCCAGAATTCCTGGCGGGAAACGGGATCGACGCCGTTGGTCGGTTCATCTAGGATCAGGAGTTTCGGTTCATGGACCAGGACGCAGGCGAGGCCGAGTTTCTGCTTCATCCCGCCGGAGAGGTTCCCCGCCAGCCGGTTCGTGAAGGGCAAAAGGTTGGAGAAGCCGAGGTATAGGGCCTTGCGCGCCTTCCTTTCCGTGCCCTTGATCCCGAAGATGTCCATGAAAAAATCGATGTTCTCCTCGACCGTCAGGTCCTGATAGAGGCCGAAGCGCTGGGGCATGTAGCCGATAAGGGCCTTGGCCTGGGTTTTTTGGGTCACCACATCCAGGCCGCCGATCCGGATCCGGCCCGAGACAGGTTTGAGCATCGTTGCCGTCATCCTCAGGAGGGTGGACTTTCCGGCCCCGTCGGAGCCGACGAGGCCAAAAATCGTCCCCGCTTCGACTAAGAGCGTGACGTCGCGGACCGCCTCGGTCGCGCCGAAGCGGCAGGAAATCCCTTCGATCCGGAGGAAAATCTCCTCCGGGACAGGTAACCTCCCGCCCCCTTCATCGTCAGGGGGAGTGGGGGAAGGCGTTTTATCGTAACCAGGCATCGGCAGGCATCCCTGATTTGAGCTCCAGCGCCGGATTGGGGATGGACACCTTGACCAGATAGACCAGCTTGACCCTTTCCTTCCGGGTCTGGATGATCTTGGGGGTAAACTCTCCCTCGGGCGATATGAAGGTGACCGTTCCCGCGAAGGTTTTATCCGGGAAGGTGTCCACCCGGACATCGGCCTTCTGCCCCGGCTTGACCTTGCCGATCTGTGTCTCGTCGACGAAGATCTTCAGATCGACCGTTTCGAGGTTGGAGAGGGTGAGGACTTCCCGACCCGGGGCCACCACTTCTCCCGGTTCGATGTTGCGGCTGGTGATGATCCCCGCCCGGGGCGCCTTCAGTTGGGTATAATCGAGCTGGATCTCCGTCTGATCGAGGGTTGCGCGGGCCGCGGCAACGATCGACCGGGCCGCCTCCACATCCTTTCTTGCCGCTTCGATCCGGATCAGATTGCTGCGGGCCTGCTTCAGGACGGCCTCCCCCTCGGCCACCCTCGCTTCAGCGGTGCGGATCGTTTCCGCCCGGCTTCCCTCCCGGGCGAGATCGAGGGTCTCCTTGCTCCGCTCGTATTCCTTGAGTGCCAGGTCGTATCGGAGGCGGACGGCGTCCCACTCCTTATCCGAGACCAGCCCCTTCCGGAAGAGCTTTTCGTAACGGGCCGCGTTTTTTCGCGCGTCTTCCATGACGGAGGCGGCGCTCTGCATCGCCTGCTGCGCCCTGGCGATCTCCTGTATCCGGCTGCCCGCCTTGAGATCCTCCAACTGGGATCTCAGGGCGCGGACGCCCGCCTCGGCCCGGGCCACCTCGGCAGGAAGG
>JAMDBG010000017.1 GCA_023487865.1 Deltaproteobacteria bacterium
GATCAGCGTCCATAGGAGGGAGAGACCGTACTCGGAACCGGCCAGGGAATAGGTCGTGATCCCGCCTGCATCGTTGTCGACGTTGGAGGTGATGATCCCCGGACCGATCAGGGCAAAAAAAAGCCCTAATGATTTCCAGATTTTTTTTTCAACAAAGGTCCGCCACAGACCGCGGAAGGTTCCAGTAAGATTTTCAACCATATGTCGCTGCCGCCTTCCTCCGACATCACACTATCTACCCAGTTTCGGCAACGCCACCTCGAGGAGATTTTTGAAGAGAATCACCCCTTTCAGGTGGTTGTCGTCATCGACGACCGGCATGGCCAGCATGCCGTACTTGGCGAAATCCTCGGCGATACGGTCCTTGTGCTCCTCGATGTTCACCGCAACGATCCGAGTATCCATCAATTCCGAAAGGGCCCTCTCCGGGTCCGCCACGATCAGTTCGCGGAGACTCAACACACCGAGGATGTGACCCTCAGAGTCCACGATGTAGAGATAATAGATCAGATCCATATCCTCGGCATCGCGACGGATCGTTTCCATCGCCTCGCCCGCCGTCCGCTCAGGCGCAAAACTGAGGAAAGAGGTGGTCATGAGTCCACCTGCATTCTCCTCAGGATGAGCCAGGAGTTCCTTAACATCCTGCGCTACATCCGTCTCCATCTCCTTGAGAATACCCTCTGCCTTGTCTTTCGGCAAATCACCCAAGAGGTCGGTCGCTTCGGAGAGAGACATCTCCTCGATAATATCGGAGGCGTTAGCCATATCGAGATCTTCGATCAGGCTCACCTGGATCTTCGGGTCGGTTTCTTCAAGGGTCTCGGCAGCCGTCTCCACGTCGAGGGAACGGAAGACCGCAGTGCGTTGATGGATATCGAGCTCCTCAATGATATCTGCCAGATCGGCTGGATGGAGCTGTGCCAGCCGGTTCTGGGCGACGGTTAACCGGAGGAGATCCGGGGAAGAGACGGGCTGGACAAATTTCCAGGAGATCAATTGATCCGTCATGGTGTAGTCAAAAAGCAGCTGGAAGAGAAAATTGATCGGGCGTTCCAACCCCACGCGGCGCAAGAGACCATGAAATCCCACATCGACATGGACCAGGTAGAGGGTTTTTTGCGATTTGAGAAACTGTAGGTCGTTCACGCGCCGGATCTTTGCCCCGTCCGTGTCCACCACCTGCTTGTCCAGAAGAGTGTCCTTCAGCAACATTTCTCCCTGACGAAGCACCGGCGTCCGGAAGTCCCCTGCTTGAAGGGGATGAGCAACTAGCTTGCCGTCGACTTCCGCCATACGTCGCCATGGTAACAGGACGATCTTACCATCGGTGGCGCACAGGAGAATTTCCGTGACCGGCGGATACATCTCGCCGATGTTTCCTGTCAGGTCGAGTATCTTGCCAACGGGACGCCCTTCGGAATCAGAGATTTTTCGCCCTAGGAGTTCACTGAAATACAAAAAAACCTGGGGTTCCTGATTGACCGCCATGCTCGTCTCCTCCCGGTTTTTGTGCCTATAGCACTAAACCAGAATATGTCAAAAGCTTTTTTAGAGTGCTCATCTTTAGGCTTGACACCATCCGTTCGTTTATTATAAAAGCAGCATCGTCAGCAGGTGGTACAGACCCTTTTAATTGAATCCGGTGAGGTTGAAAAGGGGTGGTCGGTGTGGAATATTCAGCCATAAAGCGTTTAAGCGGGCCTTCTCTCATCAGGGGAAGGCTTTTTTTTTAATCGCAGGATGAGGAAGCCAATGGAGCAGAAAAAGGTCGTCATGGATGCAGAAGGGATAGACCGTTCCCTTACCCGCATCGCTTCAGAGATTCTGGAAAAGAACAAGGGGGGAGATGAACTGGTCCTTGTCGGTATCCGTACCGGGGGGGTCTTTCTGGCTGAACGCTTGCAGAGGAAGATCTCCGGTATTGAGGGGAAGGAGATTCCCTTCGGGATCCTCGACATCACCCTCTACCGCGACGATCTTTCTACCTCCCACAGGAAACCGAGGCTCGGGAAAACCGACATTCCCTTTTCCCTCGACAGCAAGAAGGTTATCCTCGTGGATGATGTCCTCTTTACCGGCCGGACGATCCGGGCGGCCATGGATGCCCTCATTGACTTCGGCAGGCCAAAGTCGATTCAACTTGCCGTTCTTATAGACCGGGGCCACCGGGAGCTTCCCATCCGGGCCGATTTCGTCGGCAAAAACCTCCCCTCATCGTTATGGCAGGCCGTCAGTGTGAATCTGACTGAAAAGGATGGCAAGGATGAGGTGGTCATCGAGGATAGTGTATAGCCCTCAACCTTCGCGACCACAGGGATGCCCGACGGTTGCGATCCCATGTATATGAGGTTTAACCATGAAATTAAGCAGGAAAGACATCCTCGGAATCAAGGAACTCTCCGTGGAGGAGATCACGCTCATTCTCGATACGGCGGACTCCTTCCTGGAGGTCTCTACCCGGGAGATCAAAAAGGTTCCGACGCTTCGCGGGAAAAGCGTAATCAATCTCTTCTATGAGGCAAGCACGCGGACACGGACGTCCTTTGAGATCGCCGCCAAGCGACTGAGTGCCGATACGATCAATATCTCTGCCTCAACCAGCAGCGTCGTGAAAGGGGAGACCCTGATTGATACGGCGAAAAACATCGAGGCGATGAATCCGGACCTCATCGTGATCCGGCACAGCGCCGCCGGGGCGCCCCATATGCTCGCCTCACTGCTTCGGCAATCGATCATCAATGCCGGCGACGGGGCCCATGAACATCCCACCCAGGCGCTTCTGGACATGATGACGATCCGTTCCAGAAAGGGACGTATCGCCGGTCTCAAAGCAGCCATTATCGGCGACATTACCCACAGCCGGGTCGCCCGCTCGAACATCCACGGCCTGACCAAAATGGGGGCGCATGTTGTCGTTTCCGGTCCTGCGACCATGCTTCCCCGCGACATCGAAACCCTGGGGGTTGTTCCCTGTGTCCGCATCGAAGAAGCGATCAAAGATGCGGATATTATCATGATGCTCCGCATTCAAACCGAGAGGGAAAAACAGAACGTGTTTCCCTCCCTGCGCGAATACGCGCAATATTTTTCCCTCAATCCCAAAAACATCGTCCTCGCCCGTAAGGATTGCATCGTAATGCACCCGGGGCCGATGAACCGCGGTGTGGAAATCTCGCCGGAGATCGCTGATGGATCCCATTCGGTCATCCTCGATCAGGTCACCAACGGTGTAGCTGTGAGGATGGCGCTTCTCTATCTCCTGACTGGAGGCAATTCATGACTCTCTTACTGAAAGGCGGCAGGCTGATCGATCCCTCCCGGAAGACGGACGGTGATGTGGATCTGCTGATCGAAGACGGCAAAATCACCAGAACCGGAAAGGATCTTCCGAGGGGGAAAAAGCCTTCCGGTGTCGAGGTATTGGATCTCAGCGGGAAATGGATCGTTCCCGGCCTGATCGATATGCACACCCATCTGCGGGAACCGGGATTCGAATACAAAGAGACCATCGCTTCCGGAAGCGAGGCCGCCGTAACGGGCGGTTTTTGCTCCGTCGCCTGCATGCCCAACACGAATCCAGTGAACGACAGCCGGTCCGTTACCGAATTCATCCGAAGAAAAGCGAAAGAATGCGGCTTGGCGAATGTCTATCCGATTGCAGCGATCACTGTAAAATCGGAAGGGTCCTTCCTCAGCGAATTCTGGGATTTAAAGGATGCCGGCGCCGTCGGGCTCTCCGATGACGGGAAATCGGTCATGAATGCCTCTTTGATGCGCAGGGCGCTGGAATACGCCTCTTCACTGGATATGCCGGTCATCGTCCACTGCGAGGATAAAAACCTCTCCTCCGGCGGGGTGATGCATGAGGGCTCCGTGTCCACGGAACTGGGGCTTACCGGCATCCCGGCGATTGCCGAAGATGTCATGGTCTCCCGGGATCTTCTCCTGGCCGAATTCACCGGGGCGGCGGTACACATCGCCCATGTGAGCACCGCCGGGGCGGTCCGTCTGATCCGTGAAGCAAAGGCCCGCGGGGTCCGCGTCACCGCCGAAACAGCGCCCCACTATTTTTCACTGACCGATGAGGCGATTCGCGATTTCGACACCAATGCCAAGGTCTACCCGCCGCTCCGCGGCGCGGAAGATCGAACAGCCGTCCGAGAGGGTCTCTCCGATGGTACACTTGACGTCATCGCAAGCGATCATGCCCCCCACGCCCGAACCGATAAGGAAGTGGAATTCGATTATGCGGCCAGCGGCCTGACGGGTCTCGAAACCTCACTGGCCCTCTCTCTCCGGCTGGTTGCCGACGGCGTCCTCACTCTCCCCGACCTGATCAAAAAGATGACCGTCAACCCGGCTCAAATCCTCCATATTTCCAAGGGCACCCTTGCCGTCGGCGCCGATGCCGATATCACCGTCATCGACCCGGAGAAGGTGTGGACGGTTGATCGCACGCTTTTTTGTTCCCGCGGCAAAAACTCTCCCTTCCACGGCTGGACGTTGACCGGCAAAACGGTCCTTACCATCGTCGGAGGCATCATCCGTTACCGTGATCTTTAGAAAAAGATGAACGCCAGGAATCAGTACCGAACGCAAGCGATCGTCCTGCGCATTTCAGACTACGGCGAATCGGACCGGATTGTCACCTTTTGCACCTCGGAATTCGGGAAACTGCGGGGGATCGCTAAAGGGGCGCGGCGAAGCCGGAAACGGTTTGCCAATGCCCTTGAACCGTTTTCCAACTCACATATCCTCTTTTCCCGCCGGGGACCGGATAGCCTGGCCCTGATCGAGAGTTCAGACGTCATCTGTCATTTTCCCGCGATCCGTGCCGATCTGGAAAAGACGCTCAGTGCCTCTTATTTGATCGACCTGACAGATCAGTTTACCCTGGAAGACAAAAAAAACGAGAAATTGTTCCAACTCCTCACCGGGTTTCTTCATCTTCTCGAAACCGTTCCCGCAAGGGAGTCCCTTCTCCGCTTCTTCGAGATCCGCCTATTGAAACTCTCGGGGTATGATCCGCTCTTGGATCACTGTCGCGTTTGTAAAACACCCCTTGACAAAGAGACGGCCTACCGTTTCAAAGCGGCCGACGGCGGACTGACCTGTCTTGCCTGCCGTCCCGAAGGGCCGGATTCCCTCCCTGTTTCTCTCGGAACGATCCGCACGCTGCTTTTAGGGCGCGATCTGGCTATTGACAGGCTGGGACAGCTCCTGCTGTCGGATCGCTCTGCCGCCGAGAGTCGGCTTCTTCTCTCCGGCTTTATTCGCCACATCCTCGGAAAGGAACCCAAATCGGTCCATATCCTCAATGAAATCCGCCATATGGGAGTAGACAATTTATAATTCGTATTGACACCCACAGGTCGCCATGTTAAGAAGCCAACGAAAAAATGATCGTAATATCAAGAAATAATGCACTATGAACCACAGGAGGAGAAGTGACTTTTCAGGAATTGATCCTTGCCCTTGAACACTATTGGGCTGATCAGGGATGCATCATCCAGCAGCCCTACGACATCGAAGTGGGTGCCGGTACCTTCAATCCGGCGACATTTCTGCGCGCCTTGGGACCGGAGCCGTGGAAGGTGGCCTATGTCGAACCCTCCCGAAGACCGACGGACGGCCGCTACGGTGAAAACCCGAACCGACTCCAACATTACTATCAGTATCAAGTCATTATGAAGCCCTCTCCGCTCAACATCCAGGGTCTCTACCTCGATTCGCTCAAGAGCTTCGGTATCGATCCACTGGAACACGATATCCGTTTTGTTGAGGATGATTGGGAGTCGCCTACGGTTGGTGCGTGGGGTCTCGGCTGGGAAGTCTGGCTCGACGGGATGGAAATTTCCCAATTCACCTACTTCCAGCAGGTCGGCGGTTTCGATTGCCGCCCCGTCAGTGCAGAGCTGACCTACGGTACAGAAAGGATCGCCATGTATCTTCAGGGGATCGACAATGTCTACGACCTTGAGTGGACCAAAGGCATCAAATATGGAGATGTCCATCATCAGAGTGAAGTGGAGTGGTCGGTATACAATTTCGAGACCGCTGACGTCGGTGAGCTCCGCAAGCGTTTCGATATGTATGAAGCAGAGGGGATCCGCACATCAGAAAAGGGTTTAGTGCTCCCCACTTACGACCATTGTCTCAAGTGTTCCCACACCTTCAACCTCTTGAACGCCAGAGGGGCGATCAGCGTCGCCGAACGAACGAGTTACATCGGCCG
>JAMDBG010000120.1 GCA_023487865.1 Deltaproteobacteria bacterium
TTCGACATGCTTGAGGAGCCATAGAAACAGAATAGTCTCCGCATAAGCTGGTGACGTTCCCTGATTCAGAAGTACCGGCTCAGAGGAACCATCAGGGATTATCGTCACAGCCATGTAAAATGGTATTTGTTTGATACACATATGAAAGGCACCTCAAGCATGTCGAAAGGGTCGTGACAATCTTCTCCAGAAGAAGACAATGCATCATCATGCAACAGGAACTTCAATGATGCCATGGCGCAAATCATTGAAGATAAACTTCTTGTGAAAGGATGTGTGTAAATTTTATGATTTAAGTAGAATCTTTACAGCCAATTATTAAAAAAGGATGGGGTGTATCGCGATCTTGATACGTTAGTGGGGATTTGGAATAAGAAGAACGTTACTCACTTTGTAAAAATTACCTCGTTTTTCAAGGTGATTGACATGAATCTTTAGGAGGCATTCCCTGTCAATGTCCCTGTGGGAAAAACAATCATCCCTCAGATAGGATATAAATCATAACGTCCGAAACCGAACGTCTTATTTTGACCGATGCCGATATGCAACATGGCAGCCAGCAAACGAATCGTGTCTTGATGAGGGCGACGGATGCGTAGTGTGCCCATTAGACCACGTAGCGGCATCATGTTTCCTTCCTGAACGGATAGCCTGCGTGTTTCATATATCCATTCGTTTTCCAATTCGATCGGTAATGTGCATAAAGTTGATCTTAGCGCTGGTTTCCCTCCCAGCACTGGTGTTCCGCACCAGAAGACGCCCAATTCTTCGAGGGAGCTTGCCAGCCTCGATACCAGCAGGGCCTCTTGAATCTGCTCTAAATGGCGGATTGTTGAGCGACCGATAACTAGGTCGAGAGGTGAATTCAACCGAATATCCATCCCGCTGTGAAATATTTCTACTGTCTTATCATTGATAAATTCATATAAATAAATATAGTCCAACCCCTTATCGAAAAACTCTTCCCCAGCGTTCCATACAATCTGTCCGCTACCGTCGGGATGTAGCTGATGCACGGCATTCACAGAAAAATTGAATCGCAATCTATTTGTCTTGATGCCCTTTTCTCCTGCAAGAGCAAAACCATTGATGAATCCGGCGATGGCGCGGTGTGCCTCACCGATGACTGTTATCTCGAAGGAAAAACGCCTCCCGCGCTGAATATCGCTAAGCCATGGTGCCCGTAGAGTGAATGGATGGGGCTTGTATGTCCTGCCTTGGTAAGGGGGCGGCAGGTTAAGTGGGGCGGGACTCAGAAAGATTGTTTTGTAGGCACAGTTGCACCCTTTTGGACACTCCTTGAGCGCCACCCGCCATAAGGGATCGGGGTGGTTACAGCATTGCTCCTTCAAGGAGTAACCAAAGGCACCCCGCAGAGCAGAGCCAAGAAAGAAAGGAAGGCCCCTCTTGTCAATTTGACATGTGCAATCAATTATAATGCAATCGAATTTGAGGACAGTCAAATAGATCCGCTTAGATAAAAAAGAGAGGGCGTCGCCGGCATCGATCTGCGATGCATCTATTTTTTTCAGTGTGAATTCCAATCCCGGTTCTGACATATGCCTTACAATCGCCTGTTACTATGTTGTAGAATCACCATAAGTCACCGATAAGCCGGCATGAGACAGGATGTCTTGAATTTTGTCGTATTCTTCCTGCAGCTCGTCGAGACATTTTTGCCTGAATTCATCAACCGTCATTTTACGACCGCATATCTCCGAAGGGAATTCATTATATAGGCCTTCATCTATCTTGATGTTGATAAAGAACCGTATTTTATCACCCTGCTCTTCGTTATGGATCACAATACGCATGATCGGCAGGTGTTTGGCGTAGTGCTCGCCTTGCAGCTTTTTGAAACGTTTGGCCAAAAGCAACTCGTAGTAAGAACGGATCAGGTAGGCCTTTGACGAACATGCCTTAGTTTGGTTACAGAGGCGCCCGCGATCCTCACGAGTTTTTTTATTGACCTCCGATGACTGAACCGCTGTTTCAACCGCCGTCAATTCTTCCGTGGACAGCATCTTGGACGCTTTGAACTCCTCGATTCTGCCGGCCAGTTCCCCGATTTCCCCCTCCAGGGCGCTGAGATGAAATTTCACATAGGTCGATCCTCCCGCGCGGGAGTGTTGGACGTCCAAGCTGTCGATGAAGCGCAGCAGGGCAGCAATTCGTAACATTTTGGCGGACTCGATGGGTGCACCATTGATTTGTACAGCAACCGATACGAGGGGGACCACGCCGTCGCCACTGTCGTAAAAGCCGCATTCTGTAAAAGGGGTATCTTTTATTTCTAGAGGCATCACCTGCCGGTGATACAGCCCCGCTGTGGCCGGAGCCTCAAGATAGCATTTCCATGCGTCAGTGGGTGTGAGCGTTTCCCATGAAGGCCTTTCTTTGAGTTCATTATAGATGGGATCAAGAGGATTGCTCCGGCATCCGTCGCGAAGTCGCATATACCCGAGAATGTGGTGAAACTCGCGAATCTCCCCTGGAAATAGCCTTTCCTTGCCGGAACTCCTCCAAGCAGGCCAGGAGACACTGCCCACCACATGCCCGCAGTCATGGAGCAGGAGGGCGCATAGCAGTGTAAAGAGTTCTGCGGAAGATAGAAAAGCATCTCCATGTTTTTCATAGCAGGGCAACAGGATCTTCTGGGCAATCCTGAAGAGATCAGTGTGGTGGCGGGAGGCGTGCTCCACCATTTCCGGCACGCGATCACCCTTCCAGATGAGATGGTCCAATTCAATGATATCCATGAATTTCGCGCGTAAATCATTATCAAGGTGCGATAACAAGCCCTTGCTACCGGTTGCCCGCTTCAAGGGAGTCATGTTGGCCTGGACACGGTAGATGTTCCAGAGAAACTCGCCCAACTCAGACATTCTATTTTGCTCGCTGAACAAGGAACGGAGATTGTCGGGCAGGGATCCAATATCTTTTTTTATCTTCTGGGGATCAGCTCCATCTCCATCTCGGATGTTCTCAATCCGCCAGAGATGTTCATCGAAGGCTGCCATATCAGGACCGACGGGCAGGTGGGGTAAGGCCATCGCTTGGTCCGAATCGTCATAGATGTATCGTATCTCCATACTCTGGAGCAGCCCCGCCAGGGTGACGTAGGGGATCAATGCCTTGTAACCGCCGTTCGGGCAGAGGACAACGGTGAAACCGGCTTCCTTTTTTAATTGGATCTCGTCATAGCAATTGTTGAGGAACTCGGGCAGTCCTTTGGTTATGAAAACGGGGTCGTCGGCCAGCCCAAGATACTTGGGACGTATGATACTGCAATCGATGCCGAGTTTTTCAAGGACATTCCTCAAAGCCTCACTGCAGAAATCGCCTTCCATTGTCCGCGTGGCGATAAGGGTAACGTGATCTCCTTTTTGGGGCTTAGGCTTTTTCCCATACATGGCGCTCAATTCCGCGCCGTGTTCTTGTTTGGCTGAAGCAGCGCCTTTTATGGAACAAGTCACATCGGCGATAGTGTTTTCTACGTCATCAAAATGAATGTTAGGGGTATACGGATCACTTTCCAGGGTTTGTGTATAATTCATATCAGATTTATTTTGTTTCAAGTTCCTTTCGCCAAATTTACTTTTCGAACTGTTCAAACTGGTACCGACCGTCACGATGAAGGCGTATCGCTTTTCAGACTCAGTTAAACGATCCATAACGGCTCTCCTTTCCAGAATCAGGCAGGGATCTCACGAGCGCGTTTCATGGCCTTGGGTCTTTTCGCCGGCAGCTTTGGTTCGTCGGGATGTTTGTTCTCCTCCGGCAGCCAGGAGTATTGCCTGAAGTTCAGAGGGTAGTAGCGTGCCGAAAAGGCCTGCGGCAGCGTATGGAGCTCCTTGTAGTCCTTGATATGGTCTTGATCGTCAAAGGGCTGGTTGTTGTGTCGTCCTCGACACCAAGTTTTGAAATCCGTGATCCTTGTTTTCAGTTCCTGTTTCAATACATAGCCTGTGTACTCGTCGTAACCGGCAGTAGGGGTGGTTAGCGATTCATAACGTTTCTCCGGTTTGAGGAGGGATAGTTTTTCGATCTTTATGGAAATACTCCCCAGACCTCGGGGTTTTCCTTTCCCCAATTTGACGCCGTGTTCGTAGCTGCCGTCACCGGAGAGGCTGTAGATGAGGGCGCCCAGTTCCTCACCGGTTAGGTTGTCGAAATGGATGCGGCCCGTAAAGCCCGTTCCGGTTTTCAACGGACTGATCTCCGGTGGCAGTTGTTTTTCTATCAGGTCATGGTATTTATGCCGTTTGTGGATCGACCAGATGCCGTCTGCATCTTCCGCCTTCTGATGCCAGTAAAATTTGCGTCCCCGCATCTTGGGATCAGTGTCGCTGTAACTGGCAGAAAGCCCATCGCTTTGCCGTGGTTCAAGGTAGAGGGGGCGGGCCTTGGCCCGCGCCTGGGGGGAGGTGAGGGGAGCCAGTTTAACCTTGAAACCCTGGTTATTCCCCTCTGGTTTGTCCGGCCAATTCGCTTCGTTCGGATCGACCTCCGGACCCCAGAGTGTTTCGAAGCGAAGGCGGCTGCGGAAAGGATGGCTCACCGTTAGCCCGTTTTGTTTTTTATGATCGGCGGCAAAGCCGAACATGCGCTCAGCCATGGAAAGAGTCTTGAGAAGTCCCAGGTCTTCGGGTAATAAATAACCGTTGATCAGCTGTTTAATGGAATGTTCTGCCGGCCAGAGGTAGTTGACGTTCTTGCCGAAGGAGGTGATCTCTGTTTTGTTATCATTGACGGTGAAGTAGATGATATCGCCTTTTTTGAGCTTCAGATCTTCAATGCATTTCTCTAATTTAGGAGTCGCAATGCCCTTCTCGGCCTCCTTATATATTGGCTTGGTTTTTTCTTTAGCCCTCTTTGCCATATAGTCGTTGTGATGCTTCTGGTAATGATCGTGTTTCAGATTCGTTTCATACAGTTCAATCACTTTTTTCGGTAATTTGATTGTGGCCGTGTCGTAGTGGAAGATTTTATATTGATAGGGTTTTTCTATGGATCTACAGAGCAGCCCTGCTTTGTAATCAATTTGCTTATTGTTGTTGTAGGGTCCACCTGGGTCTGCGGCAGCAATTGGTCTTTTAGCAATGATTTTCCATTGACCCCCGCTCGCAGGCATCGAACTTGTCGATCTAATATATCCTTCGATGACCTTTGTCACATCGGCATCTCCTATCGGGGGTTTATTTATAACCACGCCAACATGGATGATGACGCCTTTTTTTGTGGATATGTTGTAACAGCGCCGCCGATAGGGAATTCGTCTCTGGTAATAATCGCTGTTCAGAACGCCCATGCGGCTATTGGAGAGAGCCTCGATTTCAGAACGGACCATGCCCTTGACGGATACGCCCGGCACAACGTAACGAATTTCGTCCTTTGCATTCGTCATTCGGCAGAACCGGCGAGGCGTGGTCCGCAGGCTTTCGTTGACCTTTGCATCATTTGTGGGCGAAAAGGGAAAGCCTTCGGGAACAAAGAGAGGCGTAATCGCCTTCGCTGTATATTCCAAAAAACCGGTATGATGATTCAGCAGCCATGCCGCATGATCGGGATGCGGCGACGGATAATTCCATGGAGTTCCTCCGGGGAGGGAAACAAAGTTATAAGGATTGCGATCGATGTCAGGTTCTGCTCCACCGATGCCGGGCAAATTGGGAGAGAAATGTTTAACAGCAAGGCCAGGGTTTTCTCCATCATCGGGTTGAGTAATTTGGGTATTTTCCTGGAAAGCCAAGGCCGGATCAGTGACTTGGAAACGTGTATGTTCCTGAACATCCGTTAGATCGTCCTTAATCAACATCTTCGGTTCAAAATGGATGAGTAGCGTTTTTATTTTTCCATGCTCTTGAATTTCATCCACATGTGTAACCTTACTCGGCATAACAATCTTCTCCTTCTTAGAGGAAACATGGACATGTTGCTTCAATGGATACGGAATGGGCGTGTTGATCTGTGGCGTGATTGGCCGTGGTTCAGGCATCGCCGGTTCGGGATCGCCGGGCAGCCAGATCAGGTATTTGTTGTCTTGTCCCTGGGCAAGTTGCCCTTGCTGGTTGGTGTGGAATTCCACTGCGATCGATCCGGCAGCATTGTTCAAGGCGGTCAAAACGCCGTCGGGAAGGCGGTTATTGTTGAATTTCTTATAAAGACGATTGCCCTCTACAACCTGAACTTCTGCGCCCGTCATTTTTTTTATGGTTCCTTTTCTGCTCATGTGTCCCTCCTAAAAGGCTATCCTCATAAAGCGATGGGCTGCGATAGCCGGTTGGTTAAGCCAATTCCTGACGCTTGCTGCGCTGTTGGGCCAGGAGGTCGGTTGCGTCGGCCGATAGAGGGCCACATCGATGTATGCCCGATCATTCTCTCGAGGTTGTCCTTGGATAGGGTAGGTCAGCGCGGCCCGGCGGACGGTCGCCTCAAAAAACCGGCCTTTCCCCCATGTTCCGTAAAGATAATAATGATCGCTGATCTTTTCGTATTCCCCATGTTCGTCTTTGCTATCCTTAATTGTCCACGCCTGAAATGAAGAACCGTCGGCAATCCAGCGAAACTCCATATGTGTGTTGAAAATCCGGCCGGCAAAGGAAGCCTCCCAGCCTTTCGGCAGGTCCTCGATCCTTTGGAGGATCGGAAAGGAGATGCGGCCGAAACTTTCCAGGATGGCATAGGCAGGAAAGGCAAGTTTGCAGTCTTGGAACATGGTGATGATTCCATTCCCGGCCAGCCTGGTCTTGTGGTCTTTCAGCAGGGTGCAGCGTTCGACTGGATCGCTCATTTCGCACCTCCTTTTTCATCCGGATTCGGTGGATCCTCGATCGTCCATAGATCTTTTAAATCTTCAAATTTAAAGGTTTTACCCTTCTTTTTTGGCCAGTCCCAGGCGTTCCTTCCGGTGTGGAGCTGGCGCATATTCCAACCAGGAACAGTCATGGAAAAGGAAAGCCTGTCTGGAATCTCGATGGTGCAGGATTCGATGACTGCGGTTTTGATGTAACCGTAACCACGTCCGATGCCTGCTCCCGCCCATAGTTGGCCTTCCATGAGATCCCGAAGGAGAAAGGCAAAAAGCCGCAGAGCGGACAGGACTTCTTCGGTAAAGCGCAGAGTGATCCGATGGTTGAAACGGGGACTCACAAGAGCACTGGTGGAGAATTTAGCACCATCCTCCGCGGCGTGAGTGATTCGATCAATGGCAACATGGTCGAAATAGACGGGTTTGTCCGCGGAAACCAATGTGCCGTCCCCGATCTCCAGGAGGGTTTTACGGCCGGCGCCGCCTTGTTTCTTGATGACACCGAAGAGGCAATCAGCCGCAGGGCTGTTTTTCAGGAGTGGACTGATCGCAACGATGCGTCCGGCTTGCGCCCTTAAGACACCGCGAAGGCTGCTGCCGGGGAAGTACTTTTCCCCATTATTTTGCCGAGTGGTGATGAAGACCATATCGGCTTCGCTCGCGCCTCTTTCACTGTACTTTGTAAGGTCCATGGCGTCTTTCGCGATTGTTCCCTCATCGACGGATCTCGGTTTCGGCGGTATCGGCGCCTTGACGATGACCGGGCCTTCGAATTGCAACCTCAGGCTAAGGTCCAGATAGGCCCAAGGTTTGAGCGTTGCTGCGGCACATTTCCGTGGCGCGATGGGGGATGAAACTGGCGTCGCGGTTGCGGCAGTG
This sequence comes from Deltaproteobacteria bacterium, assembly GCA_023487865.1. Classification (GTDB taxonomy): domain Bacteria; phylum Desulfobacterota; class Syntrophia; order Syntrophales; family UBA5619; genus JAKAFS01. The sequence continues at coordinate 7,691 of JAMDBG010000120.1, forward strand.
GAAGGTGCAAGTGGAAGAGGTGGGCCGGTCAAGGCAGATACGGCCGCTGTCGGGTTCAAACGTTGATTCAGATAAGCGGCCAAGCCGGAAGGAGTGTTTCTCCGGAAGACATTCACCGGCATTATTTTATCGGAAACTGGAGCCAGACGCCCCAATCCCCATCCTGATTTAGCCCCCATGCGGAGGCGTCCCCGCTGAATGAATTCGACCGCTTCGCGAAAAAGGAGGTATTCCCTGTCCGCGACGTCATCGCCTTCATAAATGAGGCGCAGTACGTAACCTTGATCGTTTTTCGGCAGGGCCACTTCCATATCGAACTTGGCTCCAGTGGCGGCAGCGCCCCAACGGGGTTCGATGGCAACATGGTCCCGGATCTCGTTTTTGGGCATTTCTGGCGGGTAAAGATCGCAGACGCGCAGGCGGCCTCGAAAATGATCCTTTCGGTTCGTTCTATCCGGACCGAACAACCACTCGCAGTCCTCTTTGGTACAGCCCAAAAGGTTGAATTCCCGTTCGATATGTCCTCTGAGTGCCCCCCGGACGCTTGCCCCGGGGATGAATGGTTTCCCATTGGTCAGGCGTAGGATTGGGGCATCGGTCAGAAACGCACCGGCTTCCCCAGATCCGATATGATAAGGTGTATCAAAGGCGACGGGGATAACGACCTCACAATAAAACGGCAAGCTGCTTCTTTTTGGTAGCGTCATATTCCCCTCCTACTCATTCTCTCTGGCTGCAAAAGTCTTTATCCAGGATAGAAAGTAACGCAAAACATCAATGTTTTCCTCAGCGATATGGTTTCTCTTGTTTTCTTTCCACACAGGGAAAACATCCTCCCACGTTCGCAATTTCTCATCCGTTAAGGACGCAAGATATGTTTTCAGGATCACATCCCAGGTTCTCGGATTCTTTCGCGTTGCCAGATTCGACAGGTAATCTTTGAACTCCTGAACGTCAGCCACTCGATTCCCGATGGCGACCATTTCCGCGGCTTTCTTCCTCATAGCTTTCGCCTCCTCATCCGCAGGGACAAGCGCAAGCGCGGCCTCGACAAGTTTTCGCTGTTTCGGCAACGGAATGCCGTTCATGGGTGATCGTAATTGCTCGGATTTAAAACGACCGCCGGCCGGTGGAGTGCCACGAAAGCGCGTAGCGTTGAGCCAGGGCGGCGATACAGCGATCCAGCCGAATCCTTCGCCGGTACGGATGCCCACGCCTTTTACTGCCAGCCGCGTCAAAGACGTGTTGAAGGTCGTTTTTCGGGTCGCGTCTTTCAGCCGAAGGAGATAGCATGAGCCCGCCGCTACGGCGGCGTACCGTTCCCTGGGCAGGTCCCATGCGGAAATCCAGCCATGGATCGACTCCGCGGCCGACTGGGCTTTGATCACTGCAACCTCCGCATCCAAAATAGCGCTCCAGGCCCGTTCATCCAGCCCCGCGAGAAATCCACCTTGAGCGGCGGGAACGATCGCCGGGGTCATGACCTGCACCGCTGCTTCATCAGTTTCCGGCGAGGCTTGGGTCGCCCAAGGGGGGAGATCCTGGGGGGTGGCCTCCCAAGCGAGCACGGCAGCGCCGTTTCCGGCTGTGATCCGTTTGCCAAGGTAGATTTCTGTGAGTTGATCCTCTTTTTGGATTACATCGCCCTCATCGACCACGTAGGCGACAAAGGTTTGGAATTCGGCAACAGCCTCCCTGGAGAACAGCCATGAATCTCGGGCGGTACCTATGAGGTAGTCGGAGCCGTGAAACATGGCATTGCCGACTTTGGGCATTGTTATCCCGGGAGAGAATATCTCCTCGCCTTTCCTTGATATGGTGCATTTCAGCCAACCGGGGGCCATACAGACCCACTGAAGGTGCGCAGGAACATCCGAGGGTGACGTCGCACCAAAAAGCTCCCGGTACGTTGCAGCATCAGCTGGGCGCTCGGTCCGCAACACATTGACAACCCCCAGGATCCCCTCAAATCCATCGTCGCCCTTGGCATGCAGGTAAGACAAGGGCATGGGAACCACCAATTCATTGCCATTTTCGCCTATCGGCCAGGCTGGACTCCAGCGGGGAGACACCCCGCCAAAGAGGGGCGCAAGACGGGCGCTCCGTCCTTCTCGCGCCAAGGCGCCTGCCAGGGCGCCGCGTAAAGCCGTTGCCGGAATATAATCGAACGACGGCGCCTGGTTGCCGATCATTCGCTGAGCACCGAAAGTCGTCGGCTCCTGGAGTCTAATCGTTAATTTGTACGTTGTCATGGGTGTCCCCCCCTTGTGTTTTTACATGCTGCTGTAAGTTGAGGATCACCTCCTCGTTCCATGTGTTTCCGGGTAGGAGCTCTCCCAGGATATCGGTATTGTTGACCTTGCAGGAGAGGTCTTTTACAGCCATCTCGCCGTGGCCGATACCCTTTTTGCCACCAACAACCTCGGTCGACAAAATGGCGGCTAGGAGAAAAATGAGATTCATTCTTTCCACTTTTCCTTGTGGCGACCAATTACTGCCCTCGCCCGTGACGGAAGGCTTGAAGGAAACATTGGGTGGAAGGGTTTCTAAAATACGCAATGTCGTATCGTCGGCCACGCCGGTAGCGTTGTCGATTGCCGTTGACGCGGGACGCATCGCTTGAGGACCGCCGACGATCCTCCCAGGTGAGAAGCGATAAAAAGGCCGACCCGGTGGCGGGGCGAAAAATGTCTGCAGGATCGGATACTCAGGGTCCGGGTATGAGGTCTGCGGAATATCGGTACCGCGAGATGGTACAAGCCAAAACAGAAGACGTTCCGCAGCCTCTCGGACAGCGCCCTTGACGGCGTCGCCGGGGATGAAGATGCGGCCGTTTGCGTCGCAGCGAAGTATACTGTCGGCGTATCCAACCCGACCAATTCCCGCCCCGATGTGAAACTGCCCTTTCACTTGCCATGTCCACGCAATCTGTAATCGGCCCATTTTAATCTCCTATGGGATGTTTGATGGGATTTGCCCAATTTCGATCAACTCCAAGAGATCCTGAATGGCGGTGACATACTCTGTTCCGTCTTTTTGCCAAAAACCCTGGTCCAGATTCTTCGGTACCTTCACCACGAGATCGCGAGGTTTTAACCGATCAGGCAACTTGGCGACACCCTCCTTCCAGGCCTTCCGCTCATCAGACTCGAGAGAGGCAAACCAGCGATGGGCGTAAGCGACGGAAACACCATCACCATTACGTAGGATATCACGCCATTGATAGAGCTTGTGGTGGGAAATATTAGGATTGGAAAAGAACGGCAAGGCAGCCCGGCAGGCTTCCAATTCCTTCAGCGTCCAGGGATGGGAGAAGAGGCGGAAGGTTTTCTCGTTTTCAGTATATCCGTACGCGCGGCTGCGTATTTGAGCGACGGTTTCCCGACCCGAGGAGTCGAGCCAGAGGAAATCCACGCAGCCATCTGGGCTTTCTGTGGGCAGCATTCTTCGGTATGCTTTGGCCTCCTTGAGCAGTTCGTCGACCAAATGGGACTGTTGATCGAAAGGATAACCTTTCTGGGCGAATAAGACACCGAAACTGAGGGTTATTTCCGTTATGCCCCCGACCTGAAATGCGATTCTCAGAAAATCGTCATCTTTGGTTTTTTGGGAAAAGATTTCTCCGATCCGGTGAACCAACGGCAAGGCAAAGTCGCGACGGGAGAGAATCCAAAAATCCTCGCCGCCCAGCAGCAGGGGCAGGATGGGAAAATGTTTTCCTGAAGGAATGCCGATGGCGGTTTTTGTAATTGCCTCCCTAAGCGCGGATTTGAAGACCTCTTGCAGCCTTTCGGAAAATTTCAACGGGCGTGAGCGGGCATCATCATTGCTGCCCGCTTTTTCCCATGTGGCATCGTTCCAATCCAACGTGCTGAGCAACTGGCCCAGGCGATCCCCATCACCCTTAATAAAGGCGATGTAGGAATCACTGGCCCCTGGGACGGTAAGATCATCCAAGTCTTCTGGGATGTTGAGTTTTTTGTCCGGCAGGACATCGCCGATGAAAGGCAAACCATGCTTGTCCGGTTTCGTATTTCTTCTGGTCACTGCCTTTCCCGATATAAGCGCCCGGCGGTCCTGAAGTCCTCCTGTCTCCTCAGAATCCCAGTAATTGGCATATTCATCGGGTAGGATGCGGCAAGGTGCGAAATAGGGGCACGATGGCGAACCGTCTTCGCCATGGCGAGAGTCTTTCTGCTGCCGGATTCCCGCATCGAGTTCGGAGAAGATTCGCTTCACCGGCTTTGCGGCCGGCGAGATCTTTACAGGGAGGTTGCCTTGGAGATCGATAATTTCAAAGGTAACCGACAGCCCCAGGTCGTCAACAAGCCTCTCGCGAATCTCCCACAAGGCGGAGGCCAAGACGTTCAAGTCGTCCGCGCCGAATTTATAGACACCGCTGACACGCCACAGGAGATGAACAGTGGTATGTCTGGCAAGGATCTGGCTCACAATATTCGCGGTATCGTCGATGAGGTAGGACGCCCCTATCATCTCTTTCAGTTTATCCGAAGCAAAAATGATGCTTTGAATCTTGTCAACTTCGGCTGCGGCCATATATTTCATACGCATCTCCCTTTTGTTGTCTACGCATCTAAACAAAGTGACAGAAATCACTCCAGGACAGAGGATAACTCATATGTAAGGTCTTGTAATACACACATTAAGTGGTTGTATCCGTTACAAGATCTATCAAACAATCGTAGTAAGAATGACCGCTGTTTTTTCATGTATCAAACTCCTCATTAATACATGACGACTTTTTTCTAAAAACATTTCAAAAATCTCTTTTTTAACCTCTTTCCATCTACAGAAAAAACAATAGAAAGATGAGGTGGTTTTTCACATACGCCCACCTCCTCTAACGAGGCAAGAGTATCTGGTGCCATCCGTTTTAATGTGTCGTATGCATGCCGGTAAATTGGATTATGCCAGGGATAGCGGGGACGGCGGTCGATGATAGTCTGACCCCAGGCGACACCAGGTTCGGTGACTACATCTACATGATAATTCTTTTGGTCAGCAGTGATGTCGTCCCAAATGGCAAGGCTTACAGCCAAGGGATCGTGAAGGAAGCAACCATCGAAGCCCTCGTTCTTTTGATAGAAGTCCATATACATCTGACAGATGTCCCAAACGAAGGCACCAGCCCTGCCGCACTCCCTGATCGATCGCAGTTCGTCCCTGGTGAGGGGACATTGCAGACAGGCATCCAATCCAACAACGGTCATGGGAACACTGAAATTGAGTACTTCAGCGGCGGCATCAGGGTCGCAAAAGGCATTGAACTCAGCAACCGGAGAAATATTTCCGTGGGTGGTGAAGGCACCGCCCATCCAGATAATCTGTTTGGCCCGCCTGACGGTTTCAGGATCTTTACTAATGGCCAGGGCAATATTGGTCAGAGGAGCTGTGGCGACAATCGTAAGACTATTCGGCGGCAGTTCACGGAGAGTATGGAGGATCAAATCTACAGCCGGTCGCGGATCAATATCGGTTAAAGACGGATTCGGGTACCTGTCCAGTACGTCGCCGAGTCCATCGGGACCGTGGATGCCGCCTGCGCGGAAAGGACTTCTCCTAACCGGCCGCCAGGCCCCCATTGCCACGGGGGGCTTCGATTTGAGTTCCCCCCAATCTAATGTCTTTATGGTGTTCAAGGCACATTGCTCTACGCCGACATTACCACCACAGACCGTAATGGCCTTGACATCGATTTGAGGTGACCGTGAGGCCAGTATGATTGCTAAGGCGTCATCCACACCGGGGTCCATATCAAGGAGGATGGGAGTAGGATTATTCAAGGGATTCGGCATTAGCTAATCCCTCCTTTTTGGCTGAAATAGACCTGTACTCGGGGATGGTGGGTGTTTAGAAGTAAGTTGTCCTGTCTGGCAACCTTAAGCTCTCTTGTCCCGAATTGTGCTTTGGTTTTCCATAGAACTAGAGAGTGGAGAGCGTCATCAATGAATGTGGTTGCGTCGACTCCCGGAATCGCCGACGCAACCACTTCCCTTAAATTTGCATAGCTGTATTGCGTATTCCTTGACATTGCATTAATGAAGTGGTTCCAAGTTTTGCCTTCGTAAAGAGTTGTACCATTGGTGGCTGTTTGCTCGTCGAATCGATAAACCGCCGCCGGTTCGGAGGTGCTGTCAATCTTCACCATGTTCTCTTTTTCGGCCAAATAAGCCAGATGACGAAAAGAGGGGATACCGATATTTTCTTCTTCAAAATCAAGATCGATATTTTTCATTAGAAGTTTGACGGCTTGGAGTGTGTTACCCGTATTGTCCCGACGAACACGCTCAACAACATCCAAAAATAGAGATAATGCTGCTTGAACAGGCTTCGTAGCGGATTCGGTCCACATTCCCCTGATAGAATCGTCGTAGAACAGCAGTTCATCGCTTGCTGCTCCAAGGAGTGAACTGGTGGCTTGCCGGATACCAACGGGGATAACGGTTTTCCCATATGCCTTTAATTTTATGGCTATGTGGCTAAAACCGCCGTCACCGCTTGCCAAGACATACGTGTGAATGGCTGGATTCGTAAAAAGGAGCTCCACACTGTCACATGCCATTCTTATGTCTACACTGCCTTTAACGGTACCCTGCGCCGTTCTCGTCTCCACATAGATAGGTTCGACATTCTGAAAAAACAGCCTTTGCATATCTCCGCCATGTTCTACATCCATCCAGTTTGCGTAAGCACTAGCTATAGCAATTTTGCCGTATTTACGAGCAATCTTCTTGAGGGTAATGATGTCTGGGAGGCTGTTAAGATGATTGGCACATGAATATTTGATATTTTCCCAGTCGATAAGCAGTGCTACCAGAGGTGTTTCCATTATACCGTTTCATCCTTATTCTGTTTAGATGTTATAAAATAACGCCTAAACCGGCAAACTGAGCTCGCTATTCTTTAATCTCCACGAAGGCTGTAATCGATTTATCCCCAAAGGAAAAGGCGTCGACAACCTTACCCCTGACTTTGATAGTCTCTCCCTTCTTGGGTAAAATTCTTTTCGTCACGACGATGATTTCCCCAGTCTTATCGCGAACGGAAAAAGATTTGACGACAAACAGGGAAAAGACATCGGTGACCTCGCCGGAAATCATGACGATTCTCCCCTCATAGTCCCTTGGCTTGTCTAAAACGTCCTTGATCGACGCCGGTGAGTCCAGCCAGGTGCCGCTGCAACCAGAGAAAAAAAGAAGCGTCGCCAACAGGAAATGGGCGCACAACGATCTCTTGGACAAGAATTTAATTCTCATGTGGAATAACCTTTGCTATTCATTCAAGCATTTCCTCCAACAGGATGGCCTTGAAAAGGAGATTCAACCGCTGCTCATCGTTCATGTCTTTGGTCTCCCTGCCGGGATCGGCGACAATTCGCTTGGTGGTAGGTGGGGTTGTGCCGGGCTCCAAAACGAGCTGGTTGATCGGATCCTGGATATAACCGCGCAACGCGGTGCGACAGGCCTCTCTGTCGGTGTTTCTTTGCTCCAAGAAATCGTCATAGTTCGCTTCAATCTCTCTCTTGAGATCGTCCAGCATCGCCCTCCCCTTGAAATTCGACGCCGGCAGGGTGAAGACATGCATCGCCCCCAAGAGGTCCCCTCGCGTGCTGTGAAGGGGAAGTCGACGGTCCTTCTTGACCTGGATGGCGTAGTGATTCCCGATTTTGCTGTCGTAGACCCAGTACAGCCTTTTCATATGGAGTCCGGCCCAAAGGAAGGAGCGGACGGCTTTCAGATTTTCCAAGGCCAAAACGACGGCCAGAGGCAAAAAGAAGCTGGAATCGACGGTTCCCTCCAGGCCCAATTCCCGCCAATGGTCCATGATGAACTGCTCATACCAGGAGGCATGTTTTTCTCCCAAGAAAAGGTGCAGCGGAGTCCCGGTGGCCTGCATAGAATGGGTCGTATAGGTGTGAATCAACCATTGCCTGTATATATCAAGATTGTTCTCGAAGGAATGGAGGGCGTCGATCGGCAGACTATAGACTTGCTGGACGGCAGTCAGTTGGTGTCCCTGCCCGGCAGGGGTGTTGGCCCCATGGATATTGGAGAATCCCTGCGCCCTGAAAGTCTCCTGGAGTTGGCGAAAATTGATGCCGGCCTGTGCCGCCGGGGCGCCGTCAACGTAAATGACCAGCTCTCTGTCGTTGGTACCGTCGATCTGGCGGACACGCCTTCCTTCCTGAAAATGGATAAATGGAACGCTGTAATCGACGACGTCCCCCGTCAGCAGGGATGGAAGCTGCTGTGCGTCGAGATCGTAACGGCGCCGTCCGTTGGCGTCCTGATATTGAGTGAGCACGGTCCAGAAATTCACATCCCGTACGCCTTGGCAGAAGAATCGGGCGTGTTTCATGCCGATCTCCGGAACGGCCAGGGCCTCTTCGGTCTTTCCATGACAGAAATGGACCGTCAGGATGCGCCCGGTACGGATCATGCCCGGTCGCGTATTGACATCGGCAGGGTTGGGTCCGATGTGGATGAAGCTCTTTGCATTCAATTTGTCCTTGTTGGTTGGGCTGAACAGTTCCCCGTCCCGGACAGTCTGTTCCTTAGGTGTTTCGATAAGGTACCTGTATAGCTTCCGTTCGTAATCAGACCGGTGTGCGGTCAGGTAGGTTCGGGTCTTGATGGCCTCATTCTCCGACCTGATCAGGGAGAATTCATGATAGATTCGTAATAAATCGCCTTCCAGAGATGAAAGCGCGTTATCGAAATTGCCCAAGGTTTCCAGCCAACCATTGAGTATCTCGATACAGTCTTGGATGATCCCCGTCAAGGTTCTCTTCATAACCTCCAGCCGTTGGCTCAAGAGCCACCGCTGCATTGATTCAAGGTAAGGCTTCTTCTTGAAAATGATCATCACACGGTTCGCGTTCAGATACTCATACTCCCTGCGGGTGGCCTCTTCCTGGTCGATGACAATCTGCTTCTTTTCAGCAAAACTAAACTGGGTATCGTAGGCTTGGTCGATGATGTATTTTACCTCTTCCAGTTTGGATATCAAAGTAAGGCAAAAGCAGCGTGCCGAATCAACGGGGCTTTGGTTGGTTTCATAGGTAACTTCCTTTTTCTCATTGCCGGTGACAGGCAGGGTCTCCGGTTTTTGGGTAGTGGGGTTAATCACCGGTTGATAGTGCCGCACGCGGTTCAGCAGGAGAAAGAGCTTGTTTTCGACGAGTCCCGGATAGTAGCGTCCTTTGTCGTCCTGATACCCGCCGAAGATTTCCTTAGCAATTTTTCTGTAATACTCCAAAATGCCATGATAGGTCCGGCGCGTGCCCCGTTTGTTTTTATTGTAGAGGGGATCGTTTTGTGTCCCGATGTTCTTTAGCATCAATTCCGTTGTCAATTGAACCACTTGTTGTGGGTCGTTCGTCCCCGCGATATCAGGATTACCCTCATAATGGTCTGAATCATTGGTGCCGGCTTGACTGAGATTGAGCGTCGGCAGCTCATAACCCGCAACCAGATTGTCGTTGATCGTCGGATCGTTGAAGCGCAGTGGGAAGTTGGCAGGCGCAAAGATGTTCTCGGAGAAAAAATTGACGTCGAGCGCCGGTGCAGCATTGTTTTTCTTTTTATCTTCAATGAGTTGGGCGAGTTGACTCATGAGACCGAACTTTTCACTTTGCTTTGTCACGCCGGGGTAGTACTCCTCCGGTGGACCATTCTGGGAGTAGAAATCTAGAGAATTGTTCAAGAAGGAGTTCGTGGCGCCGTCCCAATCAAAGGTGATCGGTGCCGGCCGCCTCAGATCGCCGATAAACGATTGGGTCAATTGAATGCTGAAATCCTTGATGATATCGTCAGCGGGGAAGATCCAGGAATGGCAGCCCAAGGCGCTGAAAACACCGTCGACGGTGTTGCCGATGATGTTTCTGGTATTGGCGGGATCGAAGGGGCGATCCTGCAGGCAGAGGTTGGTCAGGTAATCGGCGATGGCGGGGAAAAGGGTCTTCTGGGGCGGATAGTTTGTCAGGTGCTGCACCCGGGACCGCGTGCCGTCGACAACGTAACAGACATCCAAAGGCGCTTGGCGATCAGTGACCCTCGGTGTGGGATTCCAGTTGTGATCGTACTCAGCAAAGGGATAGCCGCTGTTTTTCAGGACAAGGAACCGCCTGATTTCCCGCATCGCCGCCATGCAATTGGCCTGGACAAGCTTCCATTGATTCTGCTTGTCTTTGAATGTGTCGGTAAAGATTTCGCTCAGGACGGCAATACCTGCTACGGTTGAATTAGAAAGCCGGCCGGTTTCGATCTTATGCTTCAGGATCTGGGCCAGATCGATGAGCGTCCCCGATCCAGTGCCGCCGGCAATCGAGCCCACGATGATGAAATAATTGGCGATCGATGGAGCCGCTTGACGCCGATTTCGAAAGGTCGTCAAGTGCTGCTCGATGATCTGATGGAGTCGTGCATTGGGCCGTAGATTCTCCAACAGGCATAGACGTGAAAACTGCCGCTGTTGGCCGGCGCCCTGCCCCTCCTCTCCGCCGATGGGCAGCGTCAATTTTTTCGCATCTTCCGCTTCAAACCAGGGCCACCGATCCTGGTCGCGTCCCTGTTCTGCCTCCTGCTTAATGGCTGTCAGATCAGTCGAGAAATTGATGAATTCTGTCCCCAAGTTCTGATTATAATCGATGGCGATGTCGCCCTCCGTTATCCGATTGTCCAGATCAAGACACAGCAAGTGGACGCCTTCCGGCAGCGCCTGTCCATATTCCGGATCCAGGCTCTGAAGGGGGGTGTTTTTCGTCAACCAGTGGTTGTTTGCCTGAATCAAGGCTCGTTTCAGGTGAGTGAGTATGTATTTCCCCGTCCCACCCACGCCGATCACCAAAACATTATTCGGTGCCTGTAGCGACATTTTATCCCTCCTCATAATATTTAAGGTTGCCATCTGATGGAAAACCCCTTGATGCTGGTTGTGTTTCTGCCTGGATACAGTTTGGTCCACCAAGGAATGACGTAAAGAAGCCGGTGATAGACAAGCAATGCCGGTTCCATTCCCCTGCCTTTCGCCTTATACCGGTCGCCGATGACAGAGAAGGTGGGGCAGATCTGAGGACTGTTTTTATCCCCGTCATGCCGCAGTGTGTTAAACCAGGGGATAACCCTCTTTTGTTTGCGGCTGACGATTCGGGCCTTGTTGAGCATCAAAAAATTGCTGAGGCGAGAAGGGAGGGGGGTGCCGTTGATGTAAAGCTGGCCCCTCAACGGACCGCGGGCCATCCACCAGAGAATTTGCAGCAGTGCATAAAAGATCAGGTAGGCGATAATGATCCAGCCGATGACACCCCAGCCATAGGTGACCCGGAAAGGATTGTAATCTTCACGGACAGTATGATCTCCGTTTGTCTGCGCCAGATCCGTCTTGGTGAAGAGCCTGTACGGTCCAGGAGCTAGATGTTTGTCCGGTTCCAGAGTGCCGTAAAAACGATTCTTCTGGGGATCGTATTTTAAGAATCCGACCTGCGAAACGGTGTCGCCCCTTTCCGTTTCTATTTGCGCCAAAATGATTTCATCTTTCTTTCCCAAGGCAAATACCTCAGCGGCGGTAGCTTGACCGTTACGGTACAACTGCCCTTCGATACGAAAGGGACTCCGCTTCCAGAAGGAGAGGATCTCGTAGATGGCATGACTCTTTCTCATCGAGGGCGCGTCGCTCTTGAAGTAGACTATGGGCTTGACCTCTGTGCGGAGCGAATTCCTGGTCAAGATAAAATTCCCAGTCTTAAGAAAGGACCCAACGTTCACCTCGAAGTGAATGTCATAGACACCCTCCTGACGGGCAGGCAGCGGTGATTGGCCACTGTATAGGCCGATCTGTTTCCCGCTGGGGATGATCTTGGGATGGATAATCTGTCCATCCGGCATTTTCACAGTTGCTGAAACGGCAAGCGGATAATGGGGAAGCGGGGAGACAGGAGTTCCATCCGATTTCAGGAAAAGGGCGGACAGTTCTATCGGCTCACCCAAGGGGTGAACGGTCCGCGGCTTTTGAATGTCGAGTTTGGTGGGCAGCAGATCGCTTTTGACGCGCACCTTGCCAGATGGTATCAGGGAGAGGGTCCACTCACCGGCCTCCGGCTCCAGGAGGGCATAGAGATTCATACCCGTTGAAGGATTAACGATCAGCTTATTACCTGCCAAGACGCGCTCTCCCTTGGGATTGAAGATCTGAAGCTCTTGAGTTTTGATCCGGATATCCTTCTTTACTGAGATCACGACCTTTTCGACATAAGGCGGGACTGTTACTTTATGCTGCCTGCCCGATTCAAGATCCTGCCATTCGCCTGCCTGGGCGGTAAAAATGGTTTCGATAATTTTTCCGTAAATACCTTCCAGTTCCTCTGCGTTTGCCACTTTGAGATGATAAGTTTGCTGAGGGGCAACCCTTTCCCAGAAGTTCCGGTCTTTGGGCCAGTAGGCACCCTTGGCGTCTAAGGCAATGATGAAAAAGTCGAAATGAACGGTCCGGGCCGTCTTGTCCACAGAAATATTCTTCAAGTTCTTTTCAATGAAGGCCGTCAATTCCTGAAAATATTGTGCATGGGTGAGTGACCGCTGGTCCTGAGGTCGACCGTCCGTGAAGATGATCACAACAGGTTTTCGGTTTTCCCCAGGAACGATGGCGTTTTTGAAGTAATCGCGTACCTTGGTTAGGGCTTGGAGGAAGTTTGTATATCCAAAGGAATATGTCTGAATCATTTCTTTGATCCGTTTTATATTTTCCAAAGAATTCATTTCTGTTAGAGGCAACTGATATGCATCGGGCGCATCGGTACCGAAATTGATGATGCTGATGCGGTTTCGGGCCTTCGGATCGGAAAAATATTGCAAATAATCTACAAAGTATTGGGCCGCCTGGACGCGAATCCCTTCCGGGTCCGATGGAATGGGATCCTGCTTGTCACCCTTCATGCTGCCCGATTGATCGATCAGGAGGAAGATATCCAGATGGGGTCTGCTAAGTGACAAAATGTCACGAGATTGACGAGGATGCAGATAGAGGTAAGAAAACCAACCAGTCGCTGCAAGGCTGATCAAAACGAGCAGAATCATCAGGACCTTCTTCATCAAGGGATCCTCCTATCACATCATCCGATACGTGCGGAACCAACCCCGCGGTCTGGTGCTCACGATAATGTCAACCCACGGACACACGAAGGTCCAGAGCAACAGCCCGGTAACAAAACCACCGATATGCCCCGCGTAACTTACGGTTCCCCTATCACCGGTAACGACAAACAAGGCGATTTGCATCAATATCCAATACAGAATATAAAAATTGACGCTAATCGTAACAGGAAGATAATAAAATACCCGCACGGTGATACGGTTATAATCCTTCCATAGCCCTAGAAGGTAAGCACCCAGGATCCCAGATATCGCTCCCGAAGCCCCGACCAAAACAATATGGGAGATGGCGCCGTCGACAAAGCCGAACACTGCGATGTGAAAAAAGGCCGAACCGATACCGCTCAAGAGGTAAAAGATTGCAAAGGGGGTTTGGGAGTTGAAGGCTTTCCGGTCTCGTCCCCGAAATCGGATGTTTTGCCCCATTTCCACACCTGGACCGAAGATGAAAAGAAAGATCATGTTGCCGAGGAGATGAAAAAAACCGCCATGGAGGAACTGATAGGTGATGAGTGTGGCGTATCGCCGTATTGCTTCCAACATATTGCCCGCCGTTTGCGGATTCAGGATGTCGGCAGGCCGGCAACCCCAGGATTGAATGACCCTTTCATAGAAGGTGGGGTCATATAAGAAGGTTGCCAGAAGCATAAACAGGTAAATAATCACGTTGAGCAAGATGAGGGTATAAATGACGACAGGTGTCACCCGATGCCTCTGACGGCTGGATTGGAGCCGTTCCGGGATAACGGCCAAGAGGAGTGTCAAAATGATCCAGGCGATGATTCTGATGAATGACTCCATTCAATAGCCTTTTGCTAACCGGACTTTTTCAAAGCACGACCGGGATAGGAACGCGCTTTGCTGTCTTCTTGTCTGATGATCAAGCGATCATCCCCTTCGATATCGATGTGTATGGATTGCCCCATCCGGATTTGACCGGAAGTAATGGCTTCCGCCAGAGGGGTCCCGATATATCTCTCTACAGCGCGTTGCATTGGACGGGCACCGTATTCGGAATTGTAGCCCCAAGACACCATCGCTTCGGTTACGGCCTCCATCGGTGTAACGCTGATCTTGCGACGGGTGAGCCCTTGTCGTTCGCAGAGCTTTTCAATCTCCCGTTGAGCAATGGCTTTAATGACCTCCTGGTCCAAGGGACGAAAAAAGACCGTTTTTGTTAGACGGTTCAGAAATTCCGGACGGAACAAGGATTTGAGTGCTTTTTGAAGGTCCATCTCAGTGAGGGGAATGGTCGTCTCCATGGAAACTCCCATCGGTTTTTTGCTGTAAAGATCGCCGCCGACATTGGAGGTCATAATGATGATTGCGTTCGAGAACCCCACTGTAAGGCCTGTTTCGTCGGTCAAACGTCCTTCCCCCAAAACGGATAGCAGAAGATTGAAGATATTAGGATGGGCCTTTTCAATTTCATCGAAGAGGATAACTGAGAAAGGGGCGGCAAGCACGTCTTCAACGAGCTTCCCTCGCTGGTCGTAACGGCCGCTGATGAGACGTTCAAAACTGTTGGGCGCCGAATATTCCGACATGTCATATCGCAGCAATCTCTCTTCAGATCCAAAGAGATACCTGGCCAGCAGTCGTGCAAGATAGGTTTTACCAGTCCCGGTAGGACCGGCGAAGAGAAAGACTCCGACAGGCCTTTGAGGATCATTCATTTCCGCCGCCAGATGGAGGATCACATTGGTTACCTCTTGAATTGCCTCATCCTGGCCATAAATGCGTTGCGAAAAAAACGAAAAGATGTCTTTTGGTGCAATGAATTCATCTTGTTGGATGATGAAAGATGGCAGTCCCGTTTGCTGTTGAAAATAGGCATGAATATCTTGAGGGGCGATTTTTTTTATAGAATCGCTCCCTTTGAGTTGCGGTCGAATTTGCATTTCCTGTTCTGTACACTCAGCCTTGGCTGCAATGACATGCCGGAGGACTTCAAAGGCCTTGCCGGGGAAGAAACGAGCCTTGAAGAACCGGTCGGACAGATCGATAATGCTTTCGAAGACGGCCGGTTCAATCAGAATACTGTAATCTGTTTCAAACTTAGCTTGAAGGGTTTTGAAGATAAGAAGGGTCTGTTCCGCTGACAGGGCGGAAATGGTCAGGGGGACAAAACGGGATGTAAAGACGGGGTTTCGTTTCCTCATTGCCTTATATCCCTCAGGAGTGGTGGATCCCACTATGTGCAATTCCCCTCGAGAGAGATAAGGCGTTAAAAGATTAGCTAAGGTCCGGTCCTCTGCCCCATCGGCCCTGCCAGCACTCAGGGATAGATTAATTTGATCATAATAAAGGATAGCTCGATGTTTTCTGGCCTCATCAACGATCATTTGCACCTTCGTCTCAAACTCACTGACATAAAGGCAGTAAGCTTGAAAGGTGGTGTGAGCACATTCAATAATCGGTCGATTGTCTAAAAAATCACGTCTCTTGGCATTCCAACAAGCCAATCCCTCGACCACAGCATTCTTCCCCGTTCCCGGTTCGCCGATGAGAAGCACATTGTTGCCCCCAAGGATCTGTCTCCGAAGTTGATTGATCAGTTCTGTACGTTCATAGATCGGCCCGATAATACCATCTGCGGCTAATTGAGTCAGGTTTCGACCGATATTTTCCAAACGGGAAAGGCCTTCCAACATTGCAGTTCGGTCGGACATATTCACTCCCTAAAAGAAGCGTCGTCGCGGTATCCCGGCTATCCCAAAGAGGGCTGGGGGATTTTCAAACTCGCCTGCTGTCAGTTCGGTGCTTTTTGTTAAGAGAGAAGAAGACTTTTGTGCAGAAAGTCTAGTGATGATGATAGATAATTTGGAAAAGCTTGTAACGTGAGGGGAAAAACCATATCCGATTTTCTCGAAGTCTGATATAACCCCCATCGCTGTTACTCCGGTGTCCACTGTTCTCCCCATAAAGTGGGAAGCTCTTCTTGTACAATCGTGCAGTAACGGCTCTATTCAAATTGAGCTCACTTTTTACAATACATATTCTAAAAACGCAACAAAATAGCTCCTTAATCTGCAAATAGTAATTACCATTATTAAGTACATCCGTTCTTTTGAAATATTTTACTCGATTTTAGGAATATGGGGGTATTTTTGGGGGTATCTATAAAACATCCCATAAAGGCTCTGTCCCCTTTTTTATCTGCGATGCGCCTGATGGGGCTTGTTTTTCAGTCCTGGAAGAGTTTCGCAAACCGCCAGGATTTGCGCTTCTTCCAGCTCCCCTTGTGCCAAGCGTAGCTCGCCAGGAGCGGTAGGACCGACGTGGCTTCAGCATAGACCATCTGCTCGCAGCTGCTGTCCACCTTCCCCCAGGAATTGGCCTCCTTCAGGGTGGAGCTGGAGCAGGCCCCGTCGCGGACATCGGCCACGGTGATCTGGA
Organism: Deltaproteobacteria bacterium; assembly: GCA_023487865.1. GTDB lineage: Bacteria > Desulfobacterota > Syntrophia > Syntrophales > UBA5619 > JAKAFS01. The sequence continues at coordinate 24,259 of JAMDBG010000120.1, forward strand.
CGGCGTATTTATGCATCGGGACGTCTTTACCCAGGATCTCGGCGCAGACGACCGTGTCCTGGGCGAAGTTCTTCGGAACGCCGCCGCCGATCATCAAAAGGCCCGTCGTCCCCGCCTTGATCTTGATTTCCGTGAGCTCCCTAAAATCCTTCACCGAGTCGATGGAGAGGTGCGCCTTGGGATGCTTCACCTGGTGGAGAACGAGGCCGAAGCCGGCGCTGCTGTCCGAGAAGGCCGGGCAGAAGATCGGGACGTCATGCTCGAAGGCCGCCTGGACGAGGGACTCCTTCTTGACGCTGTGCCGGGTCAGGTAGCGCCCCATCTCCCGGATGAATTCCCGCGAGGAATAGGGGCGGGGGGAAAGGCGGTCGGCGATCTTCTGGATCGTTTTGTCGCAGGCCTGAAGGTCATTCTCGTCGATAAAGGTGTCGTAAATCCGGTCGATGTACAGTTTCCTGAGGACCTTGTCGTCCGTGAACGGCGTCCCCTGGTAGTGCCGGAAACCGAGGGCCTCGAAAAAATCCATATCCACGATCGTCGCCCCCGTGGCGACGATGGCGTCGACCATGCGGTGCTTCACCATCTCGACGTAGATCTGCATGCAGCCGGCGGCGCTGGTGCTCCCCGCGATGGTCAGGATGACACCGCATTTCTTTTCGGCAAGCATTCGGTCATAGATGTCGGCGGCGCTCGCCAGATCACGGGCGGTGAAGGACATCCCCTGCATCGCCTCAATGATCGGCGTGGCGTCGAACGAGGTGATGTCGATGTGCCGAACCGGCGTCTTTAAAAAGTCTTTCTTCTTCATAACCTCCCCTGTTGCTCAGTATGGGTCCCGCCGCCGCGCGGGAAAGAGGAAATCTGCCTTTCTCCTGCGTGACGGCCCGTGCGAAGATGTTATTATATGAGGGATGACTCGCAAAAGTCAACGAGGCTCTTGAAAAACAAAATCGGCCTTGTCAAGGCAATGGATATCTGATACGTCCCTGCCATGGGCAGGGGAATATGAAAGAGATCTTAAGTGTTTCAGCGCTCAATGAACGGATCAAGGCGCTCCTCGAGGAGGGATTCGCCCTCGTCTGGGTGGAGGGGGAGGTGTCCAATCTCCGCCGGCCGGCATCGGGCCATGTCTATTTCACCCTGAAGGACGCGAAAAGTCAGATCCGGGCCGTGCTCTTCCGGACCCCTTTCGGCAGGGGCGCAAACCGGGGTGCCGGCTTCGAGATCGAGGACGGGATGAGTATCGTCTGCCGGGCGCGCCTTACCGTCTATCCGCCCCGCGGCGAATACCAGCTCATCATCGACGCAGCGGAGCCGAAGGGATTGGGCGCCCTGCAAAAGGCCTTCGAACAGCTCAAGGCCCGTCTCGAGGCGGAGGGTCTCTTCGACCAGAGCAGGAAGAAACCCCTCCCTTTCCTGCCGGCAGGAATCGGGGTCGTCACCTCGCCGACCGGGGCCGTGATCCGCGACATCCTCACCGTCACCCGCCGCCGTTTTCCCTCCGTGAACATCCTGATCGCCCCCGTTCGCGTCCAGGGAGCGGAGGCGCCTGCGGAGATCGTCCGGGCCCTGGGAGATCTCCAGGTCGCCCAAGGTGTCGATGTGATTATCCTGGCACGGGGCGGCGGTTCCTTGGAGGATCTTGCCCCCTTCAACGACGAGGAGGTCGCCCGGGCGATTGCCCGCTCGCGGATCCCCGTCATCTCGGCGGTCGGCCATGAGACGGACTTTACCATCGCCGATTTCACCGCGGATCTAAGGGCGGCAACCCCCTCGGCGGCGGCGGAGCTCGCCGTACCGTCGCGCTCGAAGCTCCTGGAGATTCTGGAGACTCTCCATCTCCGGCTGATCCGCTGCCGGCGGCGGGAAGCGGGAGGGCTGCGGGAGAGGATCGCCGAACTCTCGGGACGGCTTAAGGACCCGAAGCGGCGTCTGGCCGACATCCGGATCGCCCTCGACGACAATGTCGATCGACTGCGAACGGCACTGGCCCACCTGCGGGAGGTTCGCCGTCAGGAGTGGGTGAATCTCACCGTCCGCCTGGACCATCAAAATCCCCGGCCGCGGATCGCAGAGAGGCTCCGGGAAGTGGAAAACCTTCGGAAGGGCCTCCGGGCGGCCAAGGAAAAACTGAATGAACGGTGGAAAAACCGGTTGCGATCCGCGGCGGCGCTTTTGGATTCATTGAGTCCGCTTGCGGTCATCAACCGCGGTTACAGCATCACCCGGCGGCTTCCGGACGGCGCCATTCTCCATCATGCCGAAGAGTACAGCATTGGGCAGGAGATCGATATCCGCCTTGCTTCGGGAAACCTGCGCGCGAAAATAACCGATATACTTCGGGAGGCGTTTATAACGGTATCGGAGCCCAAAGGACAATAAAAATACTGCCCCCTGTCCCTTTTGCACGGGAGAGTGGGGAGGAGCGGAGGCAGTTTCAGTGAAATCAAGGAGCGGTGCCATGAGCAAGGAGAAATTCGAAGAGGCGCTGGAAAAGCTGGAGGAGATCGTCCGCCGGATGGAGGCGGGCGAGATGTCCCTGGAGGAATCGCTGAATGCCTTCGAGGAGGGGATCAAGATCTCCCGATTCTGCGCGAAAAAACTCGACGAGGCGGACCGGCGCGTCGATCTTCTCCTGAGGCAGGAGGGGGAGCTGGTCACCAAACCATTTGCGGGGGAAGAAAGTGACTCGGAGTGATGAGATTCGCCTGAAGGAATACCTCGCCCAGAGAAAGGCTCTGGTTGATGCGGCCCTCGATGGCCTTCTCCCCGGCGAGGAACTCTATCCGCCGTTGATCTTCCAGGCCGCCCGCTACAGCCTGATGGCGGGGGGGAAAAGGCTCCGGCCGATCCTCTGCCTGGCGGCCGCCGAGGCGGTCGGGGGAAGAGCCGAAGCGGTCATGCCCGTTGCCTGCGCGCTGGAGTTCATCCACACCTACTCCCTCATCCACGA
>JAMDBG010000119.1 GCA_023487865.1 Deltaproteobacteria bacterium
TCCAATGCCTGCATGAAGGACTCGGTCAAACCCACCGAGATGTTGAAGTTGTTCAACTGCTTCTGGTCGGATTTGCAGCAGATGAATTCCAGAATATCCGGATGATCAACCCTTAAAAGACCCATGTTGGCGCCGCGTCTCGTACCGCCCTGCTTGACCGTCTCCGTGGCGATATCGAAAACCCGCATGAAGGAGATGGGGCCGCTGGAGATGCCCGCCGTGGACTGGACCACATCATTATGGGGGCGGAGATTGGAAAAGGAGAAACCTGTGCCGCCGCCGGATTTATGGATGAGGGCCGTGTTTTTTACCGCATCAAATATCTCATCCATGGAATCTCCCACGGGTAACACAAAACAGGCGGACAGCTGGCCCAGTTCCCGGCCGGCATTCATCAGTGTCGGGGAATTCGGCAGGAACTCAAGCCCCGCCATCATCGCATAAAACTGCTGTGCCACGGTTGAGGTATCGGCATCCGTGGTGAATTTTTTGTCGGCATCGGCAATCGCCTCGGCAACACGCCGGAACATATCCGTAGCCGTCTCAATCACACGACCATTGGGGTCTTTGCGTAGATACCTCTTCTCTAAAACCGTGATGGCGTTTATGGATAATTGGGGAACGAGGGGTTGATCAATGTCCACAATGCTGTCTCCTTGCCTGATGGCCATGTGAAGCGTTCAATCATTAGCTGTAATGAAACAATGTACAACATATTGTAGAGGACTTCTCCTTTAACCACAATATGTGTGATTCGTCAATCAGAATTTTCTACCAATCGGCGGTTGATGATTCAGCAAAGATCCGACCCGGATAGCGTGTCTTTATCATAACAAATAAACCTCCCTGAAAGGGGATTGCTCCCTTACAAAATTTTTCCCTTAGAAGCAAGAATTGTTTCGGTCCCCCTTTTTGACAAAGTCGGGGACCGTAGTTAACTTACTTAGCGATGCAAAAAAGAAGGAGGAAACAAAGATGAAAAGAAGAGTGATCGGGATCATGATTCTGTTGTTCGTACTGGGGTGTGACACAGGCAACAGCAGTTATAAGGAGGCGAAGGGCTATATGGTGGAAGCGAAGGGAAGCAGTGCGACGGCCACGTTTGCCGGGGGGTGTTTCTGGTGTGTGGAGTCCGATTTTGAAAAGATGCCGGGTGTCCTTAAGGTCGTTTCCGGATACACCGGCGGAACGGGGAAGGATCCCTCCTACGAGTCGTACGGTGCAAAGGGGCATATCGAGGCTATTCAGGTATTTTACGATCCTGCAAAAGTGACCTACGCGCAACTGCTCGATGAATTTTGGAGACGCATCGATCCCACGGACGCCGGGGGGCAATTTGTCGACAGGGGGCCAGGGTACAGGAGCGCCATTTTTTATCATAACGAAGAGCAGAGGGGGCTTGCAGAGAAATCCAAGGAAAAACTGAAAAAATCCGGGCGGTTTGCCAAGCCGATCGTGACGGAAATCATCAAGTTTGAAAGATTCTACGATGCGGAGGACTATCATCAGGATTACTACAAGAACAATCCCCTCCGTTACCAGTCTTACCGGAGCGGATCAGGGAGAGACCAGTTTCTGGAGAAGATATGGGCGCCGGATCGCTGTGATCTGCCATCCCAACGGGATAACGTTTACACCAAGGCAGACGACGCCACTCTTCGGAAACGGTTGACGCCAATGCAGTACGAGGTGACGCAGAAAGAGGGTACCGAACCCCCCTTCCAGAATAAATATCATGATAACAAGCAAGAGGGGATTTATGTGGATATCGTTTCGGGTGAACCTCTTTTCAGTTCTCTTGACAAGTTCGATTCCGGTACGGGGTGGCCCAGCTTCACCCGGCCCCTCGAACCAGGGAACATCGTTGAGAAGGTGGACAACAGCCTTTTCATGAAACGCATTGAAGTCAGGAGCAAGCATGCGGATTCCCACCTCGGGCATCTCTTTCCGGATGGACCTAAACCTACGGGACAGAGGTACTGCATGAACTCATCGGCCCTGAGATTCATCCCCCGGGAGGCGCTTGAAAAAGAGGGGTATGGCCAGTACCTGAAACTGTTTAAAAAATGAACCTCTTCCCGATCTGGCGGTAGAGTTGATTTCTCTTTTGGAAATGCGTTGTCGTTCGCTGCGACAGAAGGGGATCTCTTGTCCAGGGAAGAGACGACAGGTCCGGATGTCGGTTCATCTTCCGGATCAGCTCCTGTTGCCTTGTGAAATCCATCTCTGCATTCGGGAAAGTTCCGCTTCCCACTCGTTGGAAAGCCGAAGCTCCAGAAAAGAGTGGAGGAGCAGGTCCATCATTCCTGTCACCTTTTCGATGAGGTAGATCCGTTCCAGCAGCTGCCCCTCGCGGTCGATCTCTTCCCCGTCGTTTTCGGGGAGAGTCGGCAGTTTCAGCGACTGGTAGAGGAACCGGTCCGCCTTGAAGGTGAACTCCCATTCGGTGTTGTCATGGGCGATCCGGAGACGCGCTGCGGTGATCTTCTTCCCCTGGCGCAGGGCCTCTTTGCCCTCCTTAAGATCGGCATGCAGCCCTTGACAGACCACCGTTTCGGCATACTCCCCGTCTCCCGATTCGAGGACCAACCTCCTGATGAAAAAGACCTCGCTTTCGCCGGCGCCCGGTATCAGGACCCTCCCGTTTCTCTCCTCGCTTTTGAACCAGAGCCAGGTGAGGAATTCCCGTCCGATCGTCAGGGGGTCGATTCCCGGCGGAAAAGCGGGCGGAGAGGGCAGCGCCGTCTTTCCCACCGTGCCGGATCCGGGTTGATCCTTTTGCGGGAACTGTGAATCCCATGGTGTGTAGGGGCAGAGGGTGAGTTGAAAAGAGTCCCTGAAGAGCTCCTGGAGGTCTTCAAATACCTTGTCGGACAGGGAGCAGAAGATCAGCGTGTTTTCCGGTACGGACCAGCAGATTTCAAAAAAAGAGGGGACGGGCAGGGTCCGCCCGAGAAGTTCGAGTCGCACCGCCTCCCGGATCGCCTCCCTCTGTTCCCGGTAGAGCTTCTTCTGGCCGGTTTCCTTAAGCTTGCCCCTTTCCGCTTCCGTGATCCGGAGCCTAAGGAGGGACGGCGCGACCGATTTCCGGTCGATGCGGAGGGAAAAGAGCAGGTAACGCCCCTGGGCATAGGAGGCGTACTGGAATTCGGTATCCAGAGGATCCTCCAAGCCCGTCCAGCCGACCGCCTTTTCCTCCGCAGTGCGCCAGACAGTCTGAAAGGCGTTTTTCCTGATCCGTTCATTGAAAAAGTCGGGGAAATGATCCGGTAACGCACCGATCAACCGATACCGTGAAAATGTGAGAGTCCCTTTACATAAACCCATGTGCCCTCCTCGGAAGGCGGGACACTAACCCACTTTACCAAGTGCTGTCAAGGCCTATGACTTTTCTCTCTTGACGCAAATGTGTTTTTCGATCGAGCTTGCCCGTATCGGGCATCCTGTTGACATGATACGCATGGACACCCGGATCATTTTATGATAGAGCATGACCGCAAATCTCTTGGAAGGCACTCAGATGTGTATTAAGAAAGTCGGTATCATCGCCAATATCGCCAAGGAGAAATCTCCTGCCTGCACCGCCTCGCTCCGCGATTGGCTTCTGGCCCGCGGGCTTGTTGTTTACCTGGAAGAGGGGATTGCCGCGAAAATTGGCGCGGCTGACGGAGTGGAAAGAGGGAAGCTGGGAGCGCTGGTTGACCTGCTGGTCGTATTCGGCGGGGACGGCACGATCCTCAGGACGGCCCGTCTGTTCCGAGACCTCGATACCCCCATCGTGGGGATTAACCTCGGCGCCTTCGGCTATCTGACCGAAGTGAACCTGGGCGAGATGTTCAGGGCCATGGAATTGATCCTCGCGGGGGAGTTTCAGATCGAAAAGAGGATGATGCTCGATGTGGAGATCAACGGGGGAGAGGAGACCTTCCGGGGGGGGACCGTCCTCAACGATGTGGTCGTCAACCGGGGAAATCTCTCCCGGATTGTGGAACTGGAGACGGCGGTGGACGAGCGCTACCTGACGACGTTCAAGGCCGATGGGCTCATCATCGCGACACCGACCGGCTCAACGGCGTATTCACTAGCCGCAGGCGGTCCCATTGTCTTTCCCGAGCTGCATTCGATCATCATCAATCCGATCTGCCCCCATACCCTGACGAACCGGCCGATTCTCCTGCCGGAAAACGCGGAGATCAAGGTGACCCTTTGGACCCCCGAGCAGGGGGCGACCCTGACCCTCGACGGACAGGTCTCTTTTACCGTAAAATCGGGGGACACGATCTCGGTTCGGAAATCGCGGCACGTGACCACGCTGGTTTCATCCCCTCACCGGGATTATCTGGAGATTCTGAGGACGAAATTGGGCTGGGGCGGTTCCCCAACGGGCGCTGCCGGGAAGAGGCGGGATGCTGACGGAGCTGAACATCCGTAATTTTGCCATCATTGATGAGTTGAAGGTCGCCTTCGACGGAGGTCTCAATGTCATCTCCGGAGAAACGGGCACCGGTAAATCGATCATCATCGGCGCCGTGGGTCTTCTCCTGGGTGAGCGGGCGAACGCCGACATGATCCGCTCCTTCGAGGATGCGGCTGTCGTGGAGGCCCTCTTTAACATCCGTGAATACGAAGATTTGCAGAAGAAGGTCCGCGAGATGGGATTCGGTGACGGCCAGGACCTCATCATCCGGCGGGTCGTGTCCCGTTCCGGAAAACACCGGGTATATATCAACGGCGCCCTGGCCTCCCTGACAGCGCTGGCGGCGATCGGCGAGTCGCTCATCAATATCTGCGGCCAGCACGAGCACCAGATGATTCTGGATCCGAAAAATCATACGGATATCCTCGATGAGTTCGGCGGGCTGCTCCCGCTTCGGTCGGACTACCGGGAAGCCTATGACCGGTACCTTGCGCTGAATGAAAAGTTCCGCGGGCTTCAAGAGCTGAGGAAAAAAAGGGAGGAGCGTGAGGACTTCCTCCGTTTTCAGATCACGGAGATCTCCCAGGCGGATGTCCGGGCGGGGGAGGATGCTGCGCTCCTCGAGGAGAAAAAGGTCCTTACCAATGTCCAGAAACTGATCGATCTTGCAGAAGGGGCTTATGAGATCCTCTACGGGAAAAGCGGTTCCGTGCTTACGGATTTCCGCAGCGCATCCGGGGCCGTGAAGGAGATCAGGAAGATCGACCCGGCATTGAAGCTCTCCGAAGGGGAGATGGAAGAGCTCTATTATCGGATCGAGGAAGCCTCCTTCGTCCTTCGGGATTATGCGAAACGCCTTTCGTTCGATCCGGTCCGTATGGAGGCCCTGGAAGAGAGGCTGGAGCTTCTGGGGCGCCTGAAGCGGAAATACGGCGGGACGCTGGATGCGGTCCTCAAGAAACAGACCGAAGCGGAAGAGGAGCTCCGGAATATCGCCTCCGTTGAGGAGGAGATCGGGAAATTGTCTACGGACATTGCCGCCGAACGGGGGCGATTGATAGAGGCGGGTGAAATCCTTTCCGCAAGGCGTCGTGAAGCGGCCGCTGCCCTGCAAGCGACAATCGAGACGGAGATCCGGACGCTGCGGATGGAAAACGCCCGCTTCGTGGTTACTTTCCGCGACCGGCCGGAGGGGGATGCATCCCTTAGCGAAAAGGGGATGGACGATCTGGAATTCTACCTCTCGACGAACGTGGGCGAGGCGCTCAAACCCCTTCGGGGCATTGCTTCAGGCGGTGAGCTCTCCCGGATCATGCTCGCCGTGAAGAAGGTCCTGGCCCGGACCGGTTCGGTAGGGACGATCGTCTTCGACGAGGTCGACAGCGGCATCGGCGGGGCCACAGCGGAAATCGTCGGTCAGAAACTCAGAGAGGTTGCCCGCCACCACCAGGTCCTCTGCATTACTCATCTGCCGCAGATCGCCTGCTGCGGCGACCGTCATTACCGGGTGGTGAAGCGAATCGTCGGCGAAAGGACAAATACATCCGTCACACTCCTTTCCGAGGCGGAGCGCCTGGAGGAGATCGCCCGTATGCTGGGCGGTGTGGAGCTGACAGAAAAGACGCGTGACCATGCCCGAGAGATGCTGATTGCGGCGCGGGGATGAGGTTCCTTAAAGACGGAAGCGGGGCGCGCTGCTTGCC
>JAMDBG010000168.1 GCA_023487865.1 Deltaproteobacteria bacterium
TGAACGCCGTAATCGGAGAATTTCTTCCGGAGCTGGCCGTGATCCCCCGGTGCATAACCCCTTCTTTCAAAGGCGCACTTCTCGCTGTAACACCTGTCCCCCTTGAGAAACAGTTTCAGACCCTCTCTCCGGCACAACCTGCACATGGATTCTCTATACCTTGCCAAAAAAGCCTCCCTGATCGGTGATCAATGATCGATTAACTTAACCATTTACATTTATCATTTCGCAGCACCCAATGGCCAACGGCGACTATTCGCCGAGCAGCCGAGTGCGGACATCGCTTAGACCCTTCTGCGCTTGGGCGGACGGCACCCGTTATGGGGAATTGGCGTGACATCACGAATGAGGCTGATCTTCAGCCCCGCTACCTGAAGGGATCTCAACGCCGATTCCCGGCCGGAACCGGGTCCCTTGACATAGACTTGAACCGCCCTTAAACCATGTTCCCTGGCCTTTTTCACCGCGTCTTCCGCCGCCATCTGAGCCGCAAAAGGGGTGCTTTTCCTCGAACCTTTAAACCCCTGCATCCCGGCCGATGCCCAGGCAATGACATTACCGCTGAGATCGGTTATGGTCACGATCGTGTTGTTGAATGTCGATTGAATATGAGCGATCCCCTCGGTGATATTTTTCTTTTCTTTTTTCTTCCCTGTTTTCCTGACTGGCTTTGCCATTGGTCCTCCGGATCCTTTTACCGATTATTTCTTCTTGCCGGCTATCGACCTTCTCGGTCCTTTTCTTGTCCTGGCGTTGGTGCTCGTACGTTGTCCCCGAACAGGCAGCCCCTTCCTATGTCGCAGGCCGCGGTATGTCCCCACATCCATCAGTCTCTTTACGGACATGGATACCTCCCGTCTCAAATCCCCCTCCACCTTGTGCTCCCTGTCAATGATATTCCTGATGGAGGTTATTTCCGCGTCGGCAAGCTGATCTGTTTTGATGTCGGGATCGACGCCGGCTTCCAGAAGGATCTGCTTCGATTTTGTCTTCCCGATACCGTAGATATAGGTCAAAGCAATCTCCATCCTCTTGTTTTTAGGTAAATCCACACCTGCAATTCTTGCCACCTGATAACCTCCTGAAAATTGAATCCCTATCCCTGCCGCTGCTTATGTTTCGGATTCTCGCAAATCACGCGCAAAACGCCGCGTCTTTTGACAATCTTACATTTTTCGCAAATCTTCTTGACCGAAGAACGTACTTTCACGATGATCACTCCTTGAATCCGTCAAAGGCGCAGCCTATACCGCCTGCCGGTCGCCAGCCTTCGCTATTTTGTCCTGTAAACGATTCTTCCCCGCGTCAGATCATAGGGAGACAGCTCAACCGTCACTCTGTCGCCCGGAAGGATCTTGATAAAATGCATCCTCATCTTGCCGGAAATATGGGCCAGAACGCGGTGACCGTTTTCCAGTTCCACACGAAACATGGCATTCGGCAAAGGTTCAATCACTTTGCCTTCAACCTCTATTGCTTCTTCTTTCGCCATAATTTCCGATCTATGACCGGATCTCCTTCATTCATCGCCGTCCCTTTCAGAGAAATTCACTGAATCCGGCTGAGGATCTCCGGTCCGTTTTCCGTAATCGCTACGGAATGTTCAAAATGAGCGGACAGTTTTCCATCCCTGGTGACCACCGTCCAGCCATCCGGCAGGACCCGCACTTCGTAACTTCCTTCATTGACCATCGGCTCTATGGCCAGAACCATGCCCGGTTTAAGTTCAATCCCTCGCCCCCGGACGCCGTAATTGGGTATCTGCGGATCTTCATGGAGGCTCCTGCCTATGCCATGCCCCACAAAATCCCTGACGACCGAAAATCCGGCCGCCTCGACACGTTCCTGAACGGCGGCGGAAACATCACCCAAGCGGTTGCCGGCCCTGGCCTGCAGGATGGCGTCGTACAGACCCGCTTCGGTGACCGCTAAAAGTCTCATCGCTTCAGCGGAGACAACGCCCACCGGAACGGTGATCGCTGCATCGCCATAAAAGCCTTTGTAATTCACACCAAAGTCAAGGCTCAGGATATCCCCCGCGACAAGCGGCCGCTCCGACGGCATTCCATGAACCACTTCACCATTGACCGATGTGCACAGGGCAAACGGATAACCCCGATATCCCTTGAACGCCGGTTTCACCCGCTTGTTGCGGCAGAGTTCCTCACAGTAACCGTCAAGTTCACCCGTGGTTACACCCGGCTTGACCCTTTCCCGAAGCTCACTCAAAATCTGCGCGACGATCAGATTGCTTATCCGCAGCTTCTCAATCTCATCAGGCAGTTTCAGGATAACCATGTCAATGATCCTGCGCCGGGGAAGTCGCACGTCTTCAGCGTCTTCTAGCGATGCGCCCCTTCTTCATGAAACCCTCATATTGTCTTGTCAGCAGATGGGTCTCAATCTGTCCCGCCGTATCCAGGGCGACGCCCACGACAATCAGCAGAGCCGTCCCTCCAAAATAAAAGGGCACATTGAAAGAACTGATGAGGATACTGGGGAGCACACAAACCGCCGAGACGTAAATAGCACCCCCGAATGTCAACTTTGTCAGGACATCATCAATGTATTCCGCTGTCTTTTTGCCTGGTCTGATGCCGGGAACGTAGCCCCCATACTTTCTCATATTATCGGCCACATCCACGGGATTAAACGTTACCGCAGTATAGAAAAAACAGAAGAAAACGATAAATGCCACATAGAGTAGCTCATAACCGACCCTTCCCGGTATCAGCGCCTCAGCAACCGTCTTCATCCAGGGATGGGGAATAAAATTCGCGATCGTTGCAGGAAACATGATGATCGAAGAAGCGAATATCGGCGGGATGACCCCTGCCGAATTCACCTTCAAGGGAAGATGGGTCGACTGGCCGCCGTACATTTTCCTCCCGACGACACGCTTCGCATACTGAACCGGTATCCTTCTCTGCCCCGTCTCGACAAAGACGATGACGCCTACGACCAGGACCATCACCACAATAAGGATAATGATAAAGAAAATCCCCATTTCCCCGGAAAAAAGAAGACGGAAGGTGTTGATGATCGCCTCCGGCCCCCGCACCACAATACCGGCGAAAATGATCAGAGAGATGCCGTTGCCGATCCCCTTTTCGGTGATCTGCTCCCCAAGCCACATGATGAACGCCGTTCCCGCGGTCAGGGTGATCACCGTCATCAGCCTGAATGCCCAGCCTGTCGTGATGACAATCGAGGTCCCCGTAGGCCCCGCCATGTTTTCCAGCCCGATGGCAATACCGAAACCTTGAATGAGGCTCAGGACCACGGTTCCGTATCGTGTGTACTGGGTGATCTTTCTCCGGCCTGCTTCCCCCTCCTTCGACAGCTTCTCGAGATAGGGGACGGCGACGGTCAGGAGCTGGAGAATGATCGAGGCGCTGATATAAGGCATGATCCCCAAGGCAAAGACTGAGAGGTTGCTCAACGCACCTCCGGCAAACATGTCAAACAGTCCCAGAAGCGACCCCTTGGCCTGTTCGAAAAAGGCCGCCAACGCGGCGGTATCGATCCCGGGTGTCGGGACATGAGCGCCGATCCGATAAACCACCAGCAGAAGAAACGTAAAGAGAATCCTCTTCTGGAGTTCCGGTATCTTGGAGATATTCTTTAAGCCTTCTAACAAATCAGCTGACCTCGATAATTGTGCCGCCTGCGGCTTCAATCTTCTGCCGTGCCCCGCGGCTGACCAGATCTACCTTCAGGGAAAGCGGATAGTCGATCTGCCCGTTGCCAAGGACCTTGATCCCGTCCGCTTTTCTCTTCACAAGCCCCACTGTGAGCAGGGACTCACGATCAATGACCGATCCCTCCGGAAATCTTTTCAATTGGTCGATATTGACGGTCGCTATGATCCGGCGCATAGGATTTTTAAATCCTATCTTTGGTAACCTCCTGGAGAGGGGCATCTGCCCCCCTTCAAAATTGGGACGTACGCTATGCCCCGAACGGGCATTCTGACCCTTCGCACCTTTTCCCGCTGTGCCGCCGTGTCCCGAGCCGTCACCCCGGCCGACCCTCTTTTTCTTCTTCCGCGATCCTGCCGGCGGTTTCAATGTTGCCAGATTCATTTCCCGCTCTCCTCAACTTCTACAGCAGCCACCAGGTGCACGACCTTCCGGATCATACCGCGTATTTCAGGTGTATCCTTCAGCAAAACGGTCCTGTTGACCTTACCCAGTCCCATGCCGCGAAGGACTTTGCGCTGAGCCTCCGGTCTGCCGATATAACTCTTTACAAGTGTAATTTTAAGCTGTTTTCCCACAACCTACCCCTTTAAGCGCTAATTTTCCCTAATACCTTTACCCCTGGTCGCAGCAAGTTCCGCCGGTGACCTCAATTGACTCAAACCTTCGATGGTCGCCTTGACCAGGTTGTGAGGATTGTGCGAGCCGAGACACTTCGTCAGGATATTGTGAACACCGGCCACTTCCAGAACCGCTCTGACCGCCCCTCCGGCAATCAGTCCGGTTCCTTCGGATGCTGGCTTCAGAAGGACTTTCCCCGCACCAAAATGTCCGATGACGCTGTAAGGGATCGTCCTGTTCTCAACCGCGACCTTGATCATGGCCTTCTTGGCCTGCTCCATGCCTTTGCGGATCGCTTCCGGGACTTCATGTGCCTTCCCCAGTCCGGCGCCTACGGACCCCTTGCCGTCACCGACCACTATCACCGCGCTGAACCTGAACCGGCGTCCGCCCTTTACGACCTTGGCCGTCCTGTTGATCGCAATTACCCTGTCGAGAAGTTCCAATTCTTCCATATGCTTTAATTTCCTACGCTCATGCCGTTCTTTAGTGACTGTTGATTGCAGGCTTAAAAAATCAGTCCCGCTTCCCTGGCGCCGTCGGCCAAAGCCTTGACCCTTCCATGATAGAGAAATCTGCCGCGGTCAAAGACCACATCCTGGATACCGACCTTCTGGAGTCGCTTCGCCAGTAACATGCCCACCACTCTGGCGGCCTCGATCTTCTTCAGACTTCCGGCGGATTTCACCAGTTCCTTACTGAGTGTCGATGCCTCAGCAAGGGTCCTCCCCGCGTCATCGGCAATAGCCTGGACATAGATATGCGCCGCAGACCTGAATACGCTAAGGCGTGGTTTCCTCTCGGTCCCGAGCACCTTGCCTCTGACCCTCTTCTTCCGCTTCAGTCTGATCTTTTCTATCTTTTTCGTTGCCAATGTCCTACCTCTTCAACGGGGTGCATCTGTTTAATGACCAGATACACCAAAAACTTAGGCCCCTACTGACTTTCCGACCTTACGCCGAATCTGTTCGCCCACGTACTTGATCCCCTTACCTTTGTAAGGTTCCGGCTTTTTCAGGCTGCGGATCTCCGCCGCCACACGACCGACCAACTGCTTATCAATGCCTGATACCAGGATATTGACCTGTTTATCGACCTTGATCTGGATTCCCTCCGGGATCGCATATTCGATCGGTGCGGAAAAGCCGATAATCAACTTCAAATTCTTACCTGCAACTTCCGCGCGGTACCCGACTCCCGCTACCTCCAGGCTTTTTTCGAACCCGCTGCTGACACCCTTGACCATATTGGCGATCAGGGTTCGAACCAGCCCGTGGAAGGACCTCTCTCTTCTACCGTCGGACGGCCGCTTGACTTCAACCGCCTTTTCGCCCAGTATCACATCGACGCCCTTTGGTACTTCCAAAGAAAGCTTCCCCTTGGGGCCTTCAACTTTTATGAGGGCATGATCCTGGCTGATCTTGACGCCAGCCGGAATTTGCACGGGTATTTTACCAATTCTTGACATGAAGCATTCTCCCGATTCCCAATACGCACCTGACCCTTATCCCATCAGGATGGGGGTTATAGGCTTATGAACTTGTTTACCATACATTACAGAGCAACTCTCCGCCCAGGCTCAATTCCCTGGCTTCCTTATCGGTCATAATACCCTTTGAGGTGGAAAGGATGGAGATGCCATAACCATTGAGTACCTTGGG
>JAMDBG010000001.1 GCA_023487865.1 Deltaproteobacteria bacterium
TGGGCGTCTTCTCCGATAGAACCAGCATGGAGAGAATCCTCTATGCCATCTTCGCCCATGAAAACTTTAAAAATAAAACCGGAGGCCCCTTCCTTCTCTCACTGACACAAAACTCTTGACGTTACCACAGTTAGCCAGGCTGTTCGGGACGGAATTCTCTCTCAGTATGGCAATTGCGTTTCCCTAAGGTCTAGACGTAATAGAAATGGAGGTTGCTTTTCCGCAAGATGCTTGGATTACGGCTGTTGATTTCGTTGGCTGCTGTCGGACTGGCAAGGTGAGATTTTGCCTTCATCTCCGAGGCTCAATCCCGTCATTTTCCTCCCCTTTTTCCCTGAGTACAAAGACTGATCAGCCCGGTGAAGCAGGTCGTTGAAATACGGATGTTCCAGGTCCGACACTGCAACTCCTATGCTGATGCTTAGTCTTATTTCCTGGTGATTGAATAAAAGTGGCGTATTCCGGACGACTGCAGAAAGGCGTTCAGCTATTTTCTGGGCTTCCGTCTCGGTCGTTACGGGAAGCAGAGCGGCGAACTCATCCCCGCCGAACCGGCTTACCACATCGTGGCTGCGAAGGACACTCTTCAAATGAGAGGAAATTGCCTGGAGAGCGGCATCCCCTGCGTCATGGCCATACCGGTCGTTGACGGCCTTGAAATCATCCACATCGACAATAAAAAAAGCCGGAGGCTCACCCGACCGACGGGCGCGGTCCAATTCCCGTTGAGAGAGGTCCGTGAGTGCCCGACGATTGTACAGGCCCGTCAGGGGATCGGTGGCGGCAAGGTATTTCAACTGGTCATTGAAACGGGCGGTGCACATCAGCAGATAGCCGAGCGTGATGGTCAAAAAACCCATAGAGGTGCCGCCGAACACAAAGGTTTGGAGTGTCGTGTTTGCGAGCATCGTGGGCAGCGCCGGGGGTGATTTCAGGATCAGGATGGTTCGAACCATGTATACGATGAACATGATTGCGAAACCCAGACAGACAAAACGCCTCATGGTGAAGGATGATGTCTTGGGAGGGCGGAGAAGCGTCCATCCCGACAATGCGAAAAGGAACATGAGGACCAGAGAGGAAATGACGATGCGCAGGAACAGGTGTTCGTGTATATACAGAAAAAAGGCGATAAGGGCGGTCGCTGTGATAACGAGGGCATTGGTGTATCTTCGGTTGATCCGCTGTCCGTCGAATAGGCGAAGGGAATGATAGTATTCGGCAACTCCGAAGTGCAGAAAGACACTGGCAATAATGATTGAAAGGAATGAAGGAATGGCGCCTCGCAGGCCGATCAGCACCCATCCGGCAATGACGATGAGGCATGCCCGCGCCCAGGCCGACATGCTTCGTTGGACTTGTCCTTCGTAGGTCCTGGCGGCCGCAAATATGCCGACCCCCATGATCAGGACATTGAAAAAGGTGATCAGAAAGATCGTACGGGTGTCGAGTATCATGACGGTATCCTGGTAAACTCCGATAGCCGTCGCAGGCATAAAACAGCATTAAAAAGAGTCTGATGGGACACGCGCCCTCTTCACATTAATGCAGAATCTTGCCGATCCGACCCCAGCGGACCCAGGTATCCTCCTGGTTCCAGGACCAGTAGATGATCAGAGCCTTGCCCAGAACATCCTGCATCTTGACGAAACCCCAAAAGCGGCTGTCGTAACTCTCATCACGGTTATCCCCCATGACGAAGATAGACTCTGCAGGGACCGTGACCGGTCCAAAGTTGTCTCTGGGCTGGACAGAGGCGGGAATGATGAGATTATCCACATATACGCCATACGCATCGTTCAAGGGGAGACCGTTCAGGAGAATCTTCTTGTTGCGGATTTCTATGGTGTCCCCGGGGAGGCCGATGAGCCGCTTGATGAAATCCTTCGAGCGGTCTTCAGGATAGATAAAGACCAGGATGTCACCCCGCTTTGGGGTTCCGATGGGGATCAGTGTGGAGCGAAGAAAGGGAAGTTTCACGCCATAATTGAATTTGCTGACCAGAATATGGTCTCCGATCTGCAGTGTCGGTTTCATGGACCCTGAAGGTATTTTGTAGGCCTGGATCACGAAAGTTCGGATAAAAAAAGCGATCACGATGGCCAGAAGGATCGCTTCGATATATTCACGCAGTTTGGATTTTTGTTTACTCATTTTTTCCCCTTAAGAATAGACACTGGTTAACGTGATAATGACCATGATCAGGGCAAAGAAGCCTTTCACGCAGATCCCCGCCACACGACCCAGTATGGCCCCGTAAGCCGCCCGGAGTGTCGGTTTGAGCCTGTTTCGTGCGAGTAATTCCACGATCAAGATGGCGATGAACCCACCGAGGAAAGTCCCTATGATCAGACCAAGTCCCATGAAGAAGGGTGTCATGAGCAGCGCGCCGAAAAACCCTCCGATTGTAAAGGCCCAGAACCCTCTTCGGGAGGCGCCGAATTTCACGGTTCCCGCCATGCCCATGGCAAAATCTGCAACTTCTGCCAGCGCCGACAGCACCAGGAGGGTGATGAGGATCTTGATGCCGATCTTCTCAAAACCCGTGAAGGCGGAGTAGACGAACGCATCGATGAGAATGATGACGGTTCCCGGAAAGCCGAAGAGAATGGAGAAGGTGCCGAACAGAAGCACCAGGATGAACAGGGTCAGTCCTCCAACCTCCAAGGGTGTCAAATTATTTTTTCCTCTTTAGGCCCGAGGGCTTTATTTTTTCAAAAAACAGCACGATCGGGCTGGCGATAAACACCGTCGAATAGACGCCGGCCACAGTACCAACCAGGAGCGCAAAGGTAAAATCGTGAATGACGGCACCTCCGAAAATAAACAGGACAATCAAGACCATCAATACCGTGAGCGATGTCAGGAGGGTCCTGCTGAGCGTCTGGTTTACACTGAGGTTGATGACGTCAACCAGTGTCATTTTGATGCTCTTCCGGGAGTTCTCCCTGATCCGGTCAAAGATCACGATGGTATCATTGATCGAATAACCGATGATCGTCAGAAGCGCCGCTACGATGTTCAAATCAAACTCTTTGTTGAAGACGGAAAGAAAAGTGATCGTGATCAATATGTCGTGGATGAGTGCGACGATTCCGCCCAGTGCATAACGGAATTCAAACCGAACCCCGACATAGATCAGGATGCCGATCCAGGAAAAGATGATGGCCAGAAGCGCCTTCTTTGTCAGATCCCTTCCAACCTTTGGACCGACCATCTCGATACGCCGCACCTCATAGGCACCCTTGCCGAAGGCGGCGGTGAGCGCCTCGTCGATCCGGGAGGTCAGCCCCTTGGGATCTGCTCCTGCCTCTGCCATGCGGACGATCACCTCGTTGGGTCCGAACTGCTGGATGATGCTTCCCTCGAAACCCACCGCCTTGAAGGCACCCCGGATCTTGTCGGGATCGGGGGCGGAAGGAAACTTGATTTGGATCAGGGATCCACCCGCGAAATCGATGCCGTAGTTGGGTCCTCCGTGCCAGATCAGGGACGCAATGCCGATAATGATCACGGCAACCGACAGGATGACGGCAGGCTTCATCAACCTGACGAAATTGTAATTGGTGTCCGTTCTGATAATTTCCATTGAATTCTCCTCAAAAAACAAAAGACGCCTGACGTCATCGTCCTCAAGACCGCTGCTGAGGCCCGCCTCCGCCCCTCTAGATGCTGATCCTCTGGATCTTCCGGTTCCAGATCAAGTGATCGAAGATGATCCGCGTCACGACGATCGCGGTGAACATGCTGACCACGATGCCGATGGTCAGTGTCACGGCAAATCCTTTGACCGGTCCGGTCCCGAAACCGAAGAGGAACAGAGCCGCTACCAGGGTCGTCACATTGGAGTCGAAGATGGTCAAAAAGGCCTTGGTGTAGCCCGCTTCGATCGCCGCCCGCAACGTCTTCCCCAGCCGGAGTTCCTCCCGGATCCGTTCGTTGATCAAAACGTTCGCATCCACGGCCATCCCCATGGTCAGCACGATGCCGGCGATGCCGGGAAGCGTCAATGTCGCCCTGAAGGCCGCCATGACACCGAGCAGAAGCAGCATGTTCATGGCCAGGGCGACGTCGGCGACAAACCCGGTCAGACGGTAGTAAACGACCATGAAGATCAGAATCAGGATGCCCGCGATGATGCTCGCCCAGGTTCCCTTGTCGATCGAATCCTGGCCGAGGGAAGGACCCACCGTCCGTTCTTCGAGGATGTTGACCGGCGCAGGAAGCGCGCCCGCGCGCAGGACGATCGCAAGGTCGGTCGCCTCCTCCATCG
Source organism: Deltaproteobacteria bacterium (assembly GCA_023487865.1). GTDB lineage: Bacteria > Desulfobacterota > Syntrophia > Syntrophales > UBA5619 > JAKAFS01. The sequence continues at coordinate 4,274 of JAMDBG010000001.1, forward strand.
TGAAGGAGCCGGTGATCTGGGCCTGCCCGCCGGAAATCCTCTCCTGAATCACCGGGGCGGAGTGGACCATCCCGTCCAGGACGATGGCCAGCCGTTTCTTAATGTTGTCTCCGGTGATCCGGTCAAAGTCTTTCCCCCCCTGGGCGTTGAACTTCAGTGAAACATGCGGTTCACCGAAGCGGTCGCCGATCTGTACCTTGGCACTTTCGAGGGCGTCACCGGTCAGGAGGGATTTATTCTTGAGAAGAATGGGGTTCTGAGACCTGCGTCCGGAAGTCCGGTCCATATGGGATTCATAAGCGACGATCGAACCTTCCGGGATGTTCCCCTTGAGCGCCTCATCGAGGCTGTGCTCATCATCGACCAGCTTGAATTCGAGAAGGGCTGTCCGGCCGATCAGCCCCTTGGCGCGGGCCGTATCCTTTATCCCGGGGAGTTGGACGATGATCCGGTCCGCCCCTTGCGGGATGATTTCCGGTTCGGAGATACCGAACTGATCGACACGGTTCCGGATCGTCTCCAGGCTCTGTTCGACGGCCATTTTCTTGATCTCTGCGGTACGTTTGTCCCTGATCTTCAGGGTAACCATCCCTCTGCCCTCCGCCATTTCGGAGGTCGCGATTTCAAGGTCCGGATACTCGTCCTTGAGAAGTTTTTCGAATGCGTCACGGGCAGGGACGTCAGGAAATTCGAAGGTCATATCCCTGTCTTTGGTCCGCTCGCGGAGCTTGAAGCGAACCCTCTTGTCCATAAGATTCTCCTTGAGTTCGCCCACAGTCCTCTCCAGGGTACTTTCCACCGCTTTGTCGGTCTGCACCTCCAGGACCAGATGCATCCCCCCCTGCAGGTCGAGTCCGAGATGGATTCTGTCGGTCGGAAGGTATTTTTTCCAGGTTTCGGGAAGATCGGACGTCAGGGTGGGCGCCAGATAGACAAGCGCGGCCAGACAGAGGAGGATCGTGACGGACGCCCTGATTCGGATACTATTAAACATGGTTTACCCCTTTCAGTCTCATTCTTTGGGCGCCTTCTGCAGGACGGCGGCGATAAAGTTTCTGGCGACCTTTATCTTGACCTTGTCGGCGATTTCGATGGTCACAACCGTGTCGGTGAGCGCCGTGACCTTTCCCTGAATTCCACCAGAGGTCATCACCAGATCACCATGGGTCAGATTGGCGATCATATTTTTTATTTCTTTCTGTTTTTTTTGCTGGGGGCGGATCAGAAGAAAGTAAAAGATGGCAAAAAGAACACCCATCATAATAATAAAACTAAAATCGCCGCCGGCGGCGCCTCCCCCCCCTCCTCCGCCTGGAATATTACCCATCGCATAAGCCAAGTTCATCATAGCAAAGCCTCCATTATCCTAAAGTGATTTCACCCTTCATTCTATTACCGGCCGCGTCTGTAGCGTCGATTCGGCATCTCTGTCCCTTCGTTCTTTCAAGAAAGAGTCCCTGAAATTCGCATACCGCTCATCCCGGATCGCCTCCCGGATCCGCTCAATGAGACGCAGATAGTACCGGAGGTTATGGATCGTGTTCAACGTCATGGCGAGGATCTCCCCGGCCACATACAGGTGGCGCAGATAGGCTCGTGAGTAATTTTGACAGGTATAACAATCACATGTACTGTCAATCGGCGAACGATCCTCCCGA
>JAMDBG010000046.1 GCA_023487865.1 Deltaproteobacteria bacterium
TCGCTGAGGCGGGCGATGGGAGCCTCCGCGACTCGCAGAGCATCTTCGACCAGGTGATCTCCTATGCCGGGTTCGATATCGCGGACAAAGCGGTAGAGGAGATTCTCGGCCGGTCGGACCGGCGCTTCCTGGTTCTTCTGTCGCAGGCGGTCCTCGGGAGAGACGCAGCCGGATGCCTGAAGATCATCGATGAGGGCTATTACGCGGGTCTCGACATGAAGTTCTTCTACCAGATGCTCCTCGGCCATTTTCGGAATCTGCTCCTGGTCGGGATTACGGATGGGGGGGGCGCCCTTGTCGATCTGCCCGGAGAGGAACTGGCAAAACTGAAACAACAGGTAGAAGGGGTGTCACGGGAGACCCTCCAGAGGTACCTGGAGATCCTGATGGCCGAGGAGGAGACAGTCCGAAGGAGCCAGAATGCGCGAATGAACCTGGAGGCTATCCTCTGCCGGATGGCCTGGCTGGAGCCCCTGATTCCCATCGAGGCGGTACTCTCCCGGATGGAGGGGCTGGAACGGCGTCTCGGAGGCGGTGCTGCGCCGCCGGGCGGTGTGACGGACGGCGGCGGGATGGGCGGGAAGACTTCAAGCCTCGGAATGGCTGAAAATAGCAGAGAGTTTGGGACCCGTTCCGCAAAGAGCGGTCCGGATGCGAAGCAAATGGGCAAAAGCCCGGCAGGAGAGGCCGGTTCGAGACAGGGTCGACCCTCGGAACGTGGGATCAGCGAGGGAAACACTGCGGAGCGCGCCGGACAACGAACGGAGCCCTCCCCTCCCGGGGGTGCTGCCCTGCCGGCAGGGCGGTTGTCCGAAGAGCGCCCCGAATACCGGACCGGCAGCGCCGTAATGCCGGGAGGGAATTGGGACGATTTCAAGGACTTCGTGAAGCGATCGGATGCAGCCCTCTGGGCGAAGCTTGAATCGGCGCAGTGTCTTGCCTCTGAGGAGGGGTGCCTCCGGATCGGCTTTCCGCAGGGGTATCTCTTCCGCGACGATGTGGACGCGCGCAAGACAGCGCTCGAGACGCTCGCCCGGCAGTTTTTTCGTCGGGAGACGGCACTGGCGATCGAAACCATTGCATCGGAAACCTCCGGTCCGGGACAGGCCGGCAGTAACGGCAACGGTCCAAACGGCAGGGCAGCGAAGAACCATCGGTTACAGGAGATCAGGCGGGAAGCGCTTTCTCATCCGCTTCTCCTGAAAGTCCTAGATGTATTCCCCCGTGCGGAGGTGCGGGAGGTGAAATTACGCGAAGTCCAGGCGGAGGCCCCTGCGGCACCCCCTTCCCCCCTGAAGGATGGGGTCGATCTGCCGCTGAACGAGGAAGGGTCCGCTGTACCGCCGGAGGAGATGAGTGAGGATTGACGGTTTCGTAAGATGTCCGGATGCTGCGTTGCGCTGCTTCCCTCGTCTCTCCCTTTCCTGAAATCTTTCCCGGTGAGGGGAAGGGAAATTTGAAAAATAGGGGCTTTTGTCCCCATTGAACCTCAGGAGGTTAAGTCATCGTGCAGAATTTTGGTAATATCATGAAGCAGGCGAAGAAGATGCAGGAGAGGATGATGGCGCTCCAGGAAGAGCTGGCGGCCAAAACCGTCGAGGCGACCGCCGGCGGCGGGATGGTCACGGTGACCGTCAACGGGAAGTTCGAGGTCCTCTCCCTGAAGATAGAAAAAGAGGTCGTCAATCCTGAGGATGTCGAGATGCTTCAGGACCTGATCATCGCAGCGGTCAATGAGGGGGTCCGCAAGGCCCAGGAGATGTCCGCCGCCGAGATGGCGAAAATTACCGGCGGGATGCAGATCCCCGGTTTGATGTAGAGGGGACGGCATGACCGGATACGCCCTTCCCATCAAGCGACTGATCAAGGAGTTGTCCCGGCTCCCCGGTATCGGGGAAAAGACGGCGGCCAGACTCGCAGCCCATCTCCTCCGGGTCTCCGGCGAAGAGGCCAGGAGACTTGCCGAGAGCATACTCGAAGTGAAGCAGAAAATCCGCCTCTGTTCCGTCTGTTTCAACCTCGCCGAAGGGGAGATCTGCGAGATCTGCGCCGACACAGGCAGGAACCGGGAGCTCGTCTGCATTGTCGAGGAACCGGATTCCCTGATCGCCCTGGAGGAGAGCGGCGAATACAGAGGCGTATACCACGTCCTGCACGGGGCGCTCTCCCCGCTCGACGGTATCGGTCCGGAGCAGCTCCCGATACGCGAGCTCCTGGTCCGGATTGCGGCGCACCCGGTCGCGGAGGTGATCATGGCCACGAATCCCAGCGTGGCGGGTGAGACGACGGCGCTGATGCTCTCGAAGCTCATCAAGGAGCGGGGTGTCAAGGTCAGCCGGATCGCGCTCGGCATTCCCGTAGGGGGAGATCTGAAGTACGCAGACCGGATGACGCTGGCAAAATGTCTCGAATTCCGCCGGGGGGTTTAAACCAGACACCCTCTGCAGTCTTTGACAGCCCTTTCCTCTCTTCCCACCTTCACCATGAAGAGAGAGGGAAAAGAGCCCCTGCTTGCGTGCTGGCCGTGCACGGTTGTGCTTTGAACGCACAGAACACGGCCGCGGTTTGGTGTCGCCGCTTCCTGTCGTCGCTGCCCCTTTTCGTGCGGTATGCGAACTCATTTAACTCTTGTCTCCTGGCTGTTTGGCTTCCTTCCTCCGGGTCCATCGACCTGCGGGGCGATACATAACTTTTTGTTTTATATTGTATTATGGTGAGGCGATTTTTTTTCTGCAGGGATGTCATGAGGTCATTTGAAACTGGCATCCATTTTGCGGAAGTGCCCCACATTTAAGGCGCAGCTCCGGGATCCGCTTTTAACATTAAATTCAACGAATGACTAATTATTCCGGGAGGATCAACGCATCCTGCGGGAAAACTATTGACAGTCCCCGGCAAGTGCGATAACAAGGTGCCGGTTTTTTCAAAGAAGCTAATCACTACGGGAGAGTGGACGAATGTTAGAAATCAGATGGCATGGAAGAGGCGGTCAGGGGGCGGTCACCTCTGTGGAGCTGTTTGCCCTAGCCGCCATTGCAGAGGGGAAGTTTGCGTCGGGATTCCCGAGCTTCGGGACGGAGAGGCGCGGGGCGCCGGTGACGGGGTTCAACCGGGTGGACGACAAGCAGATCAAGATCCGCTCCGGCATCTACCACCCCGACGTGGTCGTCGTCCTCGATGAGAGCCTCGTGGCCCTGGTCGATGTCGCCGAGGGGTTGAAACCGGACGGAATCCTCCTGGTCAACACAACGAAAAGCCTGGAAGATCTGAAAAAGGTCATCCGGTACGAGGGGAAGATCGCGACCGTTGACGCGACCGGGATCGCCTGGAAGGAGCTCGGCGTGCCCATCACAAACACCACCATGCTGGGCGCCCTCGTCAAGCTGACGGGGATCGTGAAATTCGAATCCCTGGATGAGCCCATCAAGGAACGTTTCGGCAGGATCGCCGCCAAGAACCTGGCGGCCGCGAAAAGCTCCTACGAACAAGTCAAATTCATCAATTAGACAGAGCGGATGAAATAACCTTTGAGGTATGACGATGAGTGAGAAAAAAGGGCCAGAAACCTGGCAGGAGATCAATCCCGGATGCATGGTTTTCCGGAAGGGGAGCGCCTCGGAATATCACACCGGGAGCTGGCGGGCGAAGCGTCCGCTCTGGGAAAACGAGAAGTGCATCAAATGCGGTGTCTGCTATATATACTGCCCCGAGGGGTGTATTACCGAACAGCAAGACGGATTTTTTGATGCGAACCTGGACTACTGCAAGGGGTGCGGCATCTGCGCCCACGAATGCTGGCCGGGCGCCATCAAAATGGTCAATGAGGAGGAATAGAGGATGGGCAAACGAGTAGGAATGGAAGTAGCGATTGCGTCCGCGGAGGCGGCCGCACTCTGCAAGTTCGATGTGGCGTCCGTGTATCCCATCACCCCTCAGTCCCATGTGGCCGAGCATCTGTCGGACATCGTTGCCGACGGGCGCGTGGACGCCTCCTTCATCACCGTCGAGTCCGAGCATTCCGCCCTGAGCTCCGCGATGGGCGCCTCGGCGACCGGCGCCCGCGTCGTGACGGCGACCAGCTCCCAGGGGCTGCTTTTCATGGGCGAGGTGATGCCGATCACGTCGGCGATGCGCCTGCCGATCGTCATGATCATCGCCAACCGTGCGGTCTCCGGCCCGATCAACATCTGGAACGACCACAGCGACATCATGCCGATGCGCGACACGGGCTGGATCTCCTTCTTCGCCGACAACGGCCAGGAGGTGGTCGACATGGTCATCCAGGCCTTCAAGGTGGGCGAGGATAGGCGGGTCATGCTTCCGGTGAACGTGAACATGGACGGATTCCAGTTGACCCATGTGGTCGAGCCGATCATCATGCCCGACCAGGAGGAGGTGGACAAGTTCCTTCCTCCCTATAAGCCTTTTGCCGCGCTCCACCCCGACAATGTCGTCTCGATGGGGACCCTGGGCATGCCCGAGTTTTTCACCGAGGCGCAGAAGTCCAAGAACGTGGCCCTCGTCAACTCCAAGAAGGTGATCCTCGAAGTCTGGAAGGAGTGGGAGAAGCAGTTCGGCCGGAAGTACGAGCCGATCCAGTCGTATAAAACCGAGGATGCCGAGATCGCCCTCCTGACGATGGGGTCGATGGGCGAGACGGCGGAGATCGCCGTCGACGAACTCCGCAAGCAGGGCGTCAAAGCGGGCCTGCTGAAGCTCAAACTCTGGCGGCCCTTCCCCTTCGACGAACTGAAGAAGGCGGTCAAGGGAATCAAAGTGCTGGCGGTGACGGACCGCGCCTGCTCCTTTGGCGGTCCCGGCGGCCCCGTCTTCTCGGAGATCCGCTCCGCCCTCTATGACGCGCCGAAACGTCCGAAGATCGTCAACTTCCTCATCGGCCTGGGCGGCAGGGACGTCCAGGTGGAGGATTTCATGGCGATGGTCCAGAAGGCGGCCAAAGGAAAATTATCGGAACCATACGAATTTTACGGAGTGAGGGGATAATGAATACGGCAATGAAAAACCCTAAGAGTATTATCGAGAGCTTCGAACTGTTCGCCCCGAAGCTGGCCACCAAGGAGGAGTTCTTCGTCGGCGGGCACCGCGCCTGCCAGGGGTGCGGTGAAGCGCTGGCGATCCGGCTGATGTGCAAGGCCCTCGGGAAGGACACGGTCGTCACCAATGCGACCGGCTGCATGGAGGTCATCTCCAGCGTCTACCCCACGACGGCCTGGAGCCTGCCCTGGATCCACGTGGTGTTTCCCAACTCCGCGGCGGTCCTCGCGGGTGTCGAGGCGGGACTCACGGCGCTGCGACGCAAGGGAAAGATCGCCGACCGGCGCATCAAGTCGGTCGCCATCGGCGGTGACGGCGGGACGATGGACATCGGGTTCCAGGCCCTCTCCGGGGCGATGGAGCGCGGCCACGACATGCTCTACGTGTGCTACGACAACGAGGCGTACATGAACACGGGGATCCAGCGCTCGAGCGGCACCCCGTTCCTCGCCTCTACGACGACGGCCCCCGCGGGCAAGGTGGTCCCCGGGAACCAGGTGTGGAAGAAGAACCTCGCCGAGATCATGGTGGCCCACAACGTTCCCTATGTGGCGACGGCCTGCCAGAGCTACCCGATCGATTTCATGAACAAGGTGAAGAAAGCCCGCAAGGTGAAGGGCCCCTCGTACATCCACTGTTTTGTGACCTGTCCGACCGGTTGGCGCTCCCCCTCCGAGACCTGCATCAAACTCGGCAGGCTCGCCCTCGAAACGGGGATCTTTCCCCTGTACGAGGTGGAGGACGGCAAGTACCGCATGACCGTCGAGGTCCCCGAGAAGCGCCGCCCCGTCCAGGAGTACCTCAAGGGGCAGGGTCGCTTCCGCCATCCTACCCCCCGGACATGA
>JAMDBG010000105.1 GCA_023487865.1 Deltaproteobacteria bacterium
ACGATGCGGTCGCCACCGGGTCTGACCCTTCACTCAATCCCACCACGATGCGGTTGATCGGCTTGACGAGACGTATGGTAAAGATGACACCCGCAACCAGTGAAAACGTGGCCATCACGATCACCAGGATAATGAAAAGGGTATTCATGGTATTGACCGATTCGAGGATATCCGCCTTATTCACTGAAGTGGCGATTATCCATCCCATTACCGGATAATCCTGAAAAGAGGCAAACCGATCCAGACCATCGAGGGAATATTCCGTGGTGCCGGTCTTTTTCTGGAGTATTTCTTTGCCGAAATCATACTTGCTGATATTCAATTGGAAAATTTTTGTTTTATCCGGATAGGCGATCACCATGCCATCCTTGTTTACTATATAGGCAAACCCTTCTTTTCCGATCTTGATATTGGTAACCGGCTTTGCTGCATATTCAGCGGAGATGTCGACCGCAATGAAGGAATAAGGCTTGCCTTCCGGGGTCAGGAAGGTTTTCACCATGGTGGTTACCGGTTCGCTCAGTCCCTTGGGAACATACACTTCTCCAAATACAATATCTTTAGCGGACGATGCCAGCTTATACCAGGGAAACGAAGGAGCTTTCTCCGCCTGATCGGATGCTCCTTTGTTGCTGGCGATCTTCAGTTCTCCATTCATGTCAAAAATACTGATTCGCCTGATAGCAGGAGAAGATTTCACCAGGTCAGCGAATGCCTTTTCCAGATTTTCCTTACTCCCCTCATCAATGCTCATGCCTAGTTGGAGCATATCAAGCACCTGCTTCGACGGAGCCACAACACTATCCATCTGCATCCTGAATACGGTGAATTGTGAGTCCAGAAGCTCGATGCCCTTTTTTGTCAGATTGATCATTTCGGAATTGGTGTTTTTCAACAGCATTTCCGTGGATTTGTAATAAGATATTGAACCCATGATGATCATGGGGATCAATCCCAGCAAGAGAAATGAAATGATCAGTTTTCGTTGGATACCCCGTCTGTTAATATACCCTGCGATATTCATTTTTTTCTCCTTTCTTTATGTGGAGAGGCCGTTACTTATCCCCCTTCCCACACTGCCTTGGCGTCGGCCATTTTTTAAAAGCCCTGCTTTCGGGTCAAGGCAACAAACCTTTATCGTATCGCCCGATCCACCGTTTCGAGAACACTCATCAAAACTTACCGATCGAGATTCCTTATCCCTCCATCCATGGCACCGATCATGTCCGACTGTGCACCGCTGACCAGCCTCTCCAATGCCGCTCTGTCGAATCGCCAGGACTTCCCCACCTTGACACCCGGCAATTTTCCTTCCGACGCCAACCGACAGACCGTTGCTTCCTTCAACCGCAGGAAATCCGCCACTTCCTTAACCGTCATGATCTCCATACAACCTCCCATCGGTTCTGGTTCATTGCAGATTCGTGAAAAAACACAAACAAATAAAAACAAGGAAATCTAATCGATTAATTCCTTAATCGGCCTGAAGAGGCAAAAACTTTAGTTTTCTTGTAAAATGGAGCGCCAATCGGTATAAACGCATCATTGATCCTCCCTGTGATGATACTTCAAATGCTCATAACCTGCCGGCTGGATCTCTTTCTTCGCCCTGCTCTTGCTTGACCGGCATACGGCAATGGGTTAAGGTACCCGCTGCAATCACATCTGCAGAAAAATGCAATCGGAGAGGGCTCGGTCCATGAGGTGGCATGAAAAGGTCGTCGATTTTTTCGGTCTGAAAAAAAGCGTTGTGGCCCTCCTGCTCATGGTGATCTTTGTCGGACTCGGTGAAAAGATGGCCGAGCGCTTCCTGCCGATCTACCTGCTCGCCCTGGGGGGAGGCATCCTATCGGTCGGTTTTCTCAACGGGATGGACAACCTCCTCTCCGCCCTGTATTCCTTCCCCGGCGGCTACCTGAGCGACCGGCTCGGCTATAAGCGGGCGCTGGTCGTCTTCAACCTCGTTGCCATGTCCGGTTACCTTATCGTCATTCTCTTCCCCCACTGGCTGGCCGTTTTTGTCGGCGCGGCCTTTTTTCTCTCCTGGTCGGCGATTTCGCTTCCCGCGACGATGAGCCTCGTCTCCCGGGCGCTGCCTCAGGAGAAGCGGACGATGGGGGTGTCCGTCCACTCCCTCACCCGACGGATTCCAATGGCCCTGGGACCGGTCATTGGTGGTGTCCTGATCGGGCTTTACGGTGAAAGGACAGGCATCCGCCTCACCTTTGTCGCCGCCTTCCTCCTGGGAATCGTGTCGTTGATCCTCCAACAGGCGATGATCGAGGATGACGGCCGGCGGGGGAAGGCGGAGAAGCGGCCGACACGGCTCTGGCGTTCCATGAGCCCGGACCTCAGGAACCTCCTTGTATCCGACATCCTGATCCGCTTTGCCGAGCAGATCCCCTACGCCTTCGTTGTCGTCTGGTGTATGAAAAATAACGGCATCAGCGCCGTGCAGTTCGGCTTTCTCACGACGGTCGAGATGGCAACGGCAATGCTCGTCTATATCCCTGTCGCCTACCTTGCCGACCGAACGACAAAAAAGCCATTTGTCCTGATCACCTTTGTCAACTTCACGATCTTCCCCCTCTTTCTCCTTTTTTCCCACAGCTTCTGGATGATGGTCATTGCTTTCATCATCCGCGGCCTCAAGGAATTCGGCGAACCGACGCGCAAGGCGCTGATCATGGACCTGGCGCCGGAGGATCAGAAGGCCGGGATGTTCGGCCTCTACTACCTGATCCGGGACGTCGTCGTTTCAATTGCAGCCTTTGCCAGCGGCCTCCTGTGGCAGCTCTCCCCGGCGGTCAACCTGCTGACTGCAACGGCCTGCGGTCTGATCGGCACGATCTACTTCGCCGTCCAGGGACGCGACCTGAAGGGGTGAAACAGGAAAAGACGGGTGGACATTCCCCAGGCGATCGGATAGATAAGTCACAGATCACGAAACAGTAGACGCCCCCAGACAAGGAGCACATGAAACCTGTTATCGCCATCATCGGCCGCCCGAACGTCGGCAAATCGACCCTCTTCAACCGTCTGGCCGGAAGGGGCAAGGCCATCGTCATCGATGAGCCGGGCGCCACTCGCGACCGCAATTATGCCGACTGCGCCTGGAATGACCGGCCGTTCACCCTGATCGATACCGGCGGATTCGAACCGGCCGCGGAGGTGGAGATCCTCGTCCAGATGCGGGAGCAGACGAAATTGGCCATAGAGGAGGCGGACATCATCTTATTTATGATGGACGGCAGGGACGGTCTCACCCCCGCGGACCAGGAGATCGCCCGGATGCTCCGAATGGAGAAAAAGGCGGTTTTCTATGCCGTGAACAAGGTTGACGGTCCCCGCCACGAGGCGCTGGTCGCCGAATTCTATCGCCTGGGGATCGACAAACTCTACCCTTTATCGGCGCAGCACGGCCCGGGCCTCGACGACCTGATGGATGACGTGGCTCTTTGCCTTCCCGAAGCGGAAGCGGTCAAAGACGGCGAGGGCGAGCGGATCCGGATCGCCGTCATCGGGAGGCCGAACGTGGGCAAATCCTCCCTCGTCAACCGGATCCTCGGCTACGAAAGGACAATCGCCAATCCCGTTCCCGGGACAACCCGGGACGCCATCGACACACCCGTCACCCGGAATGGAAAACACTACCTCTTGATCGACACGGCCGGCATCCGCCGGAAGAGCCGGATCAGCCTCACCCTGGAGAAATACAGCATCGTCCAGGCGATCAAGGCGATCGACCGGGCCGACATCGCCCTGATCCTCCTGGATGCCAAGGAGGGGATCAGCGATCAGGATGTCAAGATCGCCGGCCTTGCCCTGGAGAACGGAACCGCCTGCATCCTCGTCGTCAACAAGTGGGATCTGATGGAAAAGGACAACAGCACCATCGGAACCTACGTCGAAAATATCCGTTACCATTCGAAATTTCTGGAATTCGCGCCCATCATCTTCGTCTCGGCCCTGTCCGGACAGCGGGTCACCAAGATTTTCGAACTGATCGATCGTGTCTACGCCCAGTATACACGGCGTATCGAGACGGGCGAACTGAACCGCAAGATCCGGGAGATCATCGAGGCCAACCCTCCTCCCGGACGCCGGAGCCGACCGCATGTATTCAACTACATCACTCAGGTCACAGTCAAACCCCCGACCTTCGCCCTGTTTGTCAGGGATCCATCGGACATCCACTTTTCGTACGAGCGCTACCTCATCAACCGGATCAGGGAAACCTTCGGCTTCCCTGAGGTCCCTATCCGTCTCTACTTCCGGAAAAAGAAGGCTTGACCTTCGGACGGCGAAGCTATTCACCACCGGCAGCGCAAGAGAGGGGCAATCAGACCGGCGTTGCAAGCTTGAGGCCGATGATGCCGGCGATGATCAACGCCACGCTGATCAACCGACCGGCATTTGCCGGCTCTCCCAACAGCACAACCCCGAGGATTACCGTACCGACCGCTCCAACTCCCACCCAAACGCTGTAAGCGGTGCCGACTGGAAGCGTCCTCATGGCCATGCCCAGCAGCCAAAGACTCATTATCATCGCCAGCACCGTCCAGAGGGTGGGCCACAGCCGGGTAAAGCCTTCCGTGTATTTCAATCCGATGGCCCAGCCGACCTCAAATAATCCCGCAAGCACCAGAATGAACCAAGCCATATGTCTTCCTTTCCGAATCCGGGATCGTCCCGATCAATACCGGAGTGATGAGAACATTCCCGTCTCACTCGACGCCTTTTTCCCGAAGGGCGTCATGCAGAAGATTGTTGCCGTCGCACCGGTAGCAGTGATTCTCCACCCCCGAGGGAACGGCGCCTGCCGCCACGATCTCCGCTGCCTCGCGGACCGCATCGGCAAACCAATGCCCGGTCGGGGCGCGGTGACCGGCAAGACGGGAGCCGGGGTTCGGCGACCAGACGAACGGGACCACGTTGGCGCCGATCCCCGTGAGGGCCTTGACCCCCTCCAGGAACGTGTCTTTGGGCTCCAACCCCATGACGATGACCCCGTATACGTTGCCCGCCCCGAATACCTTGACCGCGCCTTCGATGGAGCGGAGAAACTCGGCATGCGAAGTGCTTTCCGATTTCCCCGGACAGACGGCGCGGTAAATCGCCTCATCCCAGATCTCGATGCTGTATCCGATGGCCTTTATGCCGGTGTCGTAATAGCGCTTGATGTCGTCGCCCTTGGCAGGCGAAGGCAGAATCGTGCCGGGGATCCGATCGAAGCCGGTATGTTTCCGGATGGCGGCAAAGATCCCTTCCACCACGGCGACCTCTTTTTCATGCGAGAAGCAGCCGCCTGTCATCAGGACATGCTTCACCATGCCCCCTGCCCACGCCGCGGCCGCTACCTCGCCGATCAGCTCCGCGTCCTTCTTCTTCAGCACGGAGTCGTAGGTCATGGATGTGGAAACGAGGTTGCAGAACAGGCACTGCTTTCCCTTTGCGAAGTGGCTGCAGTAGTTCTGGTAGCAGAAGAAAAGGCAGTCCTCCCCTCCGATCTGCCCGATCTGGACCATTTTCTTGCCGGCCCGGGAAACCTCCCTGTCATAAAAGGCCGGCCTTTTGATCCAGCGGACCCCGGTGACGGCATCTTCGCCGTGGAACAGGGTCAGGCCTGCGGAACCGGCATGGATCTGGAACGGGGAAGCAGAATTCTTGCGGAACTGGACCACCGTGCCGTCGGGCAGGAGGAAATCGTCCGGGAGCTCCATGCCCACGTGCTCTTCCATGTCCCATCCGAACAGGCCGTGGTTCTGCTCCTTGTAGTCCGTTCCGACACCGGCGAGCGCCTCCTCCGTCGCCCTCACCCCCTCCACCAGCAGAGACGCCTTGAGTTCCAACATATCGACCACCTTTTTCTTGCCCATACTTA
>JAMDBG010000098.1 GCA_023487865.1 Deltaproteobacteria bacterium
CCGACGGAAGGCCCGGATTGACCAGCGGCTGCAAAAATTCTCCGTCCTCGGGGCCATCAAGGGGATCGATCAATGTGATCTGGCCGTCATCCTGCTGGATGCCTCACAAGGCGTAACCGATCAGGACGCCCGGGTGGCGGGTCTCGCTTTTGAAAAAGGCAAAGGCTGTATCATCGGGGTCAACAAGTGGGACCTGATTGAAAAAAATCTTAAAAATAAAAAACTATTTCTGGAAGAGATCCGTTACCACCTTAAATATCTCTCCTTCGCTCCAATCCTGCCCCTTTCAGCCCAAACCGGATTTGGCAGAGAAAAACTCTTAAACACCGTCCATCAGGTTTACCGCCAATATATCCGCCGGGTGGATACCGGCCCCCTGAACCAGGCCCTGAAAAAAATCCTTTCCGAACATTCTCTGCCTTTAAGAGGCGGACAACGAGTCAAGATTTACTTCGGGACCCAGGCGGAGATCAAACCGCCGACCTTTGTCTTTTTTGCCAATTATCCGGAAAACATCCATTTTTCTTACCAGCGGTATTTGACCAATAAGCTCCGGGAAACGTTTAAGCTGGACTTTTGCCCGATTCGGATCATCTTTAAGAAAAGGGAAAAGAATTCCTGAATTGAGCTTTCGGCAGTCGATGTTCCGGATCTAGCCGGCCCGATAAGCCCTCTTTCCCTGGATCGAAAAAGCTTTCAAATGATATCCCTGACCAGGAAATCGATCAGGAATTGATTTTCCGAGCCGTCACTTCGTCTCTAGTTCATGACGGCTTATCTGAACCAGACAACTGTTGCAGGGGAAAGCTCCGGCCGGTGATTTTTTGTCTATCGTCAGGATGTTCACGCACCCCCCCAGGTCCACTCCTTGCTCATCGGGCCGATACCAGGCCCCGGCATCCAAACTCACTACACCAGGGCGAATCCGCTCGGTCACTTTGGCCCGCCGGATCATGGCCCCCCGCTCGTTATAGATGCGTACTTCCTCGCCGGGAGAGACCCCCAGCTTAGCCGCATCGGCCGGATTAAGCCAGAGGTCGTCATCGGCTAAGGCCTTGAGCTTGGGAATGTTGTCCAGCGAAGAGTTGATCCTGGTTCGGGCGTGAGGACTGATCAGTTGAAAAGGATAGTCTTGGGCCAATAGATCGAGTGGTCCTTCCCAGGGCTCGATATATTTAGGCACCGGTGGGAGTACCGGGTTTTGCATCTCTGCTATTTTCTGGCTGTAGATCTCGATCTTACCGGAAGGCGTACCGAATCGGTGATTAGCCGGATCGGCGATCTCCTTCTGAAAGGCCACCCGCGGGCTCTGAACCGGATGAAAATGGATTTTCTTTTCCATCAGCTCATCATAATTCGGGAAGCCCGGCACAGCGGAGACGAATTCCCGGAGCCATTGTTCCTCCGTTTTTTCATTGTATCCGGCGATTCCCAAACGAGAGGCCAGCTCTGTGAAGATGGCCAGATCGGACTTCACTTGCGGCCGGGGTTCCACGGCTTTTTCCATGACAATGTTATACGGTCCGCCGACCCAGGGCTGGCCGATATCCTGCCGCTCCAGAAAATGGGCCACGGGCAGCACGAAGTCGGCGAAACGGGCGGTGGGCGTCATGAAGAGGTCGTGGACGACGATCAATTCCGGGCACTCCAGGGCCTTGATCCCTTTGTTGATATTCTGCCACTGATTCAACAGATTGCACCCCAGGATGTAAAGGACCTTGACGTCGCTGGGAAAGCCTCCGGCTTGTCCCTTTAGAAGAAGATCGTATAGCTCCGAGACGTGCACCAGCGGGAAACGGCTTTTAGGCATGGGCAGGCCGGGCAGTGCTCCCAGGGCTTCGAAATCGGTTCCCCCGGCTACATGGCCGCCGATGACGCCGATGTTTCCGGTCATGGCGGCCAGGGTGATGGCGGCCCGGTGAAATTGTTCTCCGTAAGCGGTTCGTCCGGCGGCCCAGCCGCTGCAAAGGGCCGCCGGTTTGCTCAGGACATACTCCCGGGCCAATTGGACAATGGTTTGGGCCGGCACACCGGTCAGGGGCTCGGCCCAGGCCGGCGTCTTGGCCTGGCCGTCTTCCAGGCCCATCACGTAATCCTTAAAGACCTCAAAACCGAAGGTGTGGGTCTCGATGAACCGGTGATCATAACGCTCTTCATCGATCAGGACCTGGGCCATGGCCAGAAGCAATGCCGTGTCTGTGGCCGGGCGAATGGGAATCCATTGGGCCTCCAGAAGCTTGGCCGTGGGGTTGAAACGAGGGTCTACACAGAGGATGCGGGTTCCTTTCTTTTTGGCCTCCATCAGATAGTGGAGCGTATCCGGTCCGAAACGGGTCTCCAAGGGATTCCAGCCCCAGAGGATGATCAACTTCGAATGAAGCAGATTATCCCGGGAATTTTGATTGAAGGGAGTGCCGAAGGTCGTCATGGATGCAAAAAGGGCGGCTTCCGCCGAGGTGCTGCCCCAGGTGGTGGTGCAGCCGCCAAAGAGGGAAAAGAAGCGCCGACCGGTCCCGGTTCGTCCCGTATTATGCAGGGCGCCAAAAGAGCCGGAATAGCCCATCAAAAAAACGGACTGGGGACCGTGTTGTTCCTTGACCCTTTGAAGCTTTCCGGCGATTTCATTCAGCGCTTCTTCCCAGGAGACGGGTGCGAATTGACCGCTCCCCCGCGGTCCGGTTCTCTTCAGCGGTACCGTCAGCCGGTCTTCGGCATATAAGACCTCCCTTTGGCCCAGACCCCGCACACAGGCTTTCAGACCGGGTCCCGGCTGATCATCGGTGGTAATCCTGGTTACCCGTCCTCCCTCCACCCGGACCTTGAGAATACATCTGGAGCCGCAATCCAGACCGCAAGAAGATAAATAGGTACCTTCTTTAGTTTCCATCACATCCCTCCCGTTTGCTTTTGTCTGTAGGGTAAAGATTTCTTAAATCCTTTAAATTCTTAAGATACAGCGCCGCCACCGTACGATAGGGCCGCCATAAGTCGCCCAGGATCTCCGCCTGTTTCGGCGTGGGCACTTCCTTCAACCCGAGCACCTCCGACATACATTTCCTGAGCGCGTAATCCCCTATGGGCAAGACGTCCACACGGCCGAGATTGAAGATCAGCATCATCTCTACGGTCCATTGGCCCACACCATAGATCGAGGTCAGCCGTTTTATGATCTCTTCATTGCTGAGCGAAACGATCTTTTCGGAGGATGGCACGGTCCCGTCCAGGGTCTTTGTGGCAATATCTTTTAAGGCTTTGATTTTCGCTTTGGACAAGCCTGCTTTCCTCAATCGTTCATCCTCCGTCTTCTGCAACTCGGCTGGATCAGGAATTTTCGAGCCCGGATACAAGTCCATTACCCTGCCGAGGATGGTCGAAGCGGCTTTGGGGGACAATTGCTGATGAACCACAGCCTCAATCAGTGTTGCACAGGGGGAATGATCCGGCCGCAAACGGAACTCGATCGGCCTGGTCAGACAGCCGGCAAGACGCGGGTCTTGTTTTATTAACAAGGCGACCGCTTGGAGCAAGTCTCTCTTCGATTTGATGGTGGCCGGTGTCCCAAGCGTAGCCCCTTCAATAGCCAGCAGTCTGGCCTTGGTGGTCACCCCGCCGTGAGCGGAAAATCCTCCCGATTTATTGCCGGAAGCCAGAACGCGATGGCAGGGAATGATTAATGGGATTGGATTCTTGCCCAAAGCCTGTCCTATGGCTCGTGATGCCGTGGGGCGATTTATCTTCCTTGCCAAGGCGCCGTAGGTCATGGTCCGTCCTGCCGGGATTTTTCGGGCCTCTTCATATACCTGTCGGCCAAAAGGGCCGACGCCGTCCAGTTCAAGGTTGATGTCCTGAAAATCCTGGAGGTCCCCATGCAAATGGTTCTGAATTTTTTTAATGATCCCGGCTATACCGGCCGGTATTAAGCGCGCCTTGCGGGCCCCGGACCTCCCGGCAATACGCTTTTCGGTCAGACCCCTGGTGGCTTCGGGAAGCTGGATGAAGGTCACCACCGGTGACAAGGGACATGTCGCCGGCTCCTTCCAGGCGATCCCGCAAGGGCCCAGCGGTGTCTCGAAAAGACAGTATGAAGTCTGTTCCATATAAATAGCTCTTTCCTGACTCAGGCCCGCATGGTCTCTTCTTCCCGTCGACGATGAAGGAAAAATTCTGCTGTCAGGTTCCAGGTCAACCGTCCGTCGTTTGATTCGCGGCTGATCCAATGAAACGAGTTGGGACGGATATCGGTAAAACACCACTGACCGATCTTTCCGTCCTCATCACGATATTCCTGTAATATCTCATTTCCAACAGGGCGGCCAATCATTCTGTTGAAGTTTCGTCGGACCGGATCGATCCAGGTGATTTCCCACTGATCCGTCTTCGGATCATAAACTCTCAAGGTAGTACCATACATTCCGTCTTCTGCTCCGGCATTCCTCGTCTTGCGGGATGGCGCGATCCAAACGTCTTGGACTGCCCGTCCCGCCAGAGCCCAACCAAAATGGACTTCGCAAGAGTTCTCGAAACGTTGACCGTCCGGGCGGTGTACGAAGACGGTCCCATCCCAAGATCCGATAAACTGTCCGTACAACATCATCTTCGCGGCCCTATCAGAAGCCGGTCCGGAAGCAATCAGCGCCTGGCGGAACTCCAGGAATTCAGTGGCATTTGTTTTTCGGAATAAATCCAGATTATCGCTGTCCTCACAAAGGTCTCCGGTTTGTTTCATAATGACAACCCCTTTCTTATTTCATCAAGGGTGGTTTTAGCCTGGGGAACCATTCCAAAAAATTCGTTCAATTTTCCGCAGCTATATTCATCACAGTGGGCGCAGTTCTTCAATTGCTTTTCCCGGCCGCATTTCCTGATTTCGCAGACTC
Organism: Deltaproteobacteria bacterium; assembly: GCA_023487865.1. Taxonomy (GTDB): domain Bacteria; phylum Desulfobacterota; class Syntrophia; order Syntrophales; family UBA5619; genus JAKAFS01. The sequence goes on from JAMDBG010000098.1 coordinate 4,878, forward strand.
GACAATGGCTGAACAACCGTTCTTGGCCGGAGGTGCAGCCGTCGCAATTGATGTCTTCCGGTTTAAATGCGGCATTATATTCCTTGGACCACATTTCCGCGACCCCCTTCCGCTTGAGGTCATCATTTTCCTGGGTGGCCAAAAAGGCCGGACATTCGTTGCATTTGATTCCACAGACCGCGATCATCTTCTCCATGGGAACTCCTTTCGATTTTGTTTTCAGAGTAATTCATATTTATTCGAATGGACCAAATTCCGGATATTTTCGATCAAAGTGGATGGGGCCTGAAAATCAGGATACTGCTTATACAGGGCGGCAATCCGGGTTAGTTCATCCATTTCCTTGATACGATGAGTGATCCCACCCTCCTGCCCGGACCGACAGGGGTGTCTGGCAAAAACCAGATCCTTTTCACCTACCCGTTCCAGGTAATGCTGTGAAATCACATAGCGTTCACAGGTGCAGGGATTGTCCGGATTGATCAGGGCGCAATTTCGGGTCAGAAAATCCTGGATCCGTTCCCGGGCCCTGGACAGCCTTTTACGAAAGGCCGTCGGGGTAGTCTCCAGAATGGCCGCCCCCTGTTCGCTGCTGACATCGAAAACCTCCACCAGGAGGAAAGCCAGACGGTGTTCCCTATCCAGGCAGAGCAGCAGCCCTTGCAGGCAGCTGATCATGATCTCCTCCACATAGATCCGCTGCAGGGCACTGGAGCGGGATTCCTGCCAATCTACGGGCGAATCCAAGTCCAGGCTTTTTTCGTATTCTTCAAAAGAGACCGCCTCCAGTTCGGGTTGACGTCGGCGCAAGGTTAATAGATGGTTGACGGCCACCCGGTACGTCCAGGTCGTAAAGGCGCTTTCTCCTCTGAAAGTGCCCAGATGGGTAATGATTTTGAGCAGGATTTCCTGGGAGGCATCTTCGGCATCGGACGGATTATAGAGCATCCGCAGGGCAAGCCAATAAATCTTGTCCTG
>JAMDBG010000023.1 GCA_023487865.1 Deltaproteobacteria bacterium
AGCTTCAACTTTGTTGAGAGTCACTGGTTGCGGCACAATATGGAGCCCTGCCTCCTTTGGGGGCAGGGCCTTGTCCCCCCTATGGGGGGATTGATCAAAGCCGCACCCTATGGGTGCGGATATTTACAGGCATCGAAAGGGGATCACCGTGCGTAACAAAAGAATTCTTCCCATCATCCTTGTTTTGCTGATGGCGCTTTCCGGCTGCACGTTTACATGGCCGTGGGCAAAGAAAACCTCCATGACCCGTGTGACCCCGGATGGACTCTACCAGCAGGCGGTAGAGTACTATCAGGACGGAAGCTACAAAAAATCCGTAGAGATCTTCCAACGTCTCAAGGAGGAGTATCCCTTGAGCAAACTCGCCATCCTGGCAGAAATGGGGATCGCAGACTCTTATTTCAGCGGCAAGGATTACCTCGAAGCCGAACTTGCTTACCGCGAATTTCTCAATCTCCACCCGACGAACGAAAACCTTTCCTATGTCATGTATCAGATCGGGATGTGCCACTTCAATCAGATCTTGACAATCGACCGCGACCAGTCGGAAACGCTAAAGGCCCTCAAAGAATTCGAGCGCCTGACGGCGCGGTTTCCCAGCAGCAAATTCTCCTTCCTGGCTGAGAAAATGATCCGGGAATGTAAAAAGATCCTCGGCGAGCAGGAATTCTACGTTGGGGAATTCTACTTCAATATCAAGCAGTACCGGGCTGCCCTCAGACGTTTCGAAAAGATCGCCCGGGACTATGCGAATGTCGGTCTGGATTATAAGGTCAGTTATTATATGATCGAATCAAAACGTCGCCTTACCGAGGAGATGGCAAAGAACAAGCCTGAAGGCAGTAAATAACCAAGAGACTTTTCCCTCATCCTTTTTTAACCTTTGTCAATGCCGACGGATCTGCGGTGTTCAATGAATGGGTCATCTGACGTAAGGTGCAAGCGAAAGGCGATACCCGGGGCGTTACCCGGTTTTTCTTTTCTGTTGCGGTCTGCGCCACAGCCAGGCATAGAGGCCAATGTTAAGGAGGATGACAAATAGCCCGAGGACGATCTGAATTTCCCTGGTGAGGGATTCCGGGTATAGCAGCGGAATCAGATAGCGGTCGATGAAATCCCCACCGTATGTCTCTCCTCCGCCCAGGGCGCGAAGCCGGTTTTCCAAAGGCGTCAACGGACAGATCCCGCCGGTCAGTTCTATGAATCCAGCCCAGAGAAATGCCGGGGCATGGATCCACACCCACCATCGACTCCGCAGAATGAGCAGCCCACCCAGGGCGGCGAACAGAATGAATCCAACGTGCCAGAAAACGACCATATCGGCTAAAAGAGGGTAGAGCATACCAACATCCCCGGCATCACATGATGAATGATGCGTTTTTCACCCAGTACCACTCAGTTGGCCGCATGCGGCGAGGATGTCACTGCCGCGGCTGGCCCGGAGGATCGCCGTGTAGTGATGATCGAGAAGGATCTGCTGAAACGCCCTGACCGTCACCTTCGAGGGTGTCCTGAAAGAGGAACCGGGAAATTCGTTGAGGGTGATGAGATTCAGTTTACAGCGGATCCCCTTGAGCAGACGCGCCAGCTTTTTCGCATCCTCGGGGGAGTCGTTGATTCCTGACATGAGGATGTATTCGAAGGTCAGCATCCGCCGACCGGGCATGGGGTAGTCCCGGCAGGCGGAAAGGAGCGTCTTGAGGGGATATTTCCGGTTGACCGGCATAAGGTCGTTGCGCCGGCGGTCATCCGGGGCGTTGAGAGAGATGGCGAGATTCACGCATATATCCTGTCCCAACCGGAGGATCTGCGGGACAAGGCCGCAGGTGGAGACGGTGATTTTCCGGTTGGAAAAGCCGAGACCGTAATCGGAGGTCAGTATCCTGATCGCCTTCACGGTATGGTCATAGTTTGCCAGAGGTTCCCCCATCCCCATCAGGACGATGTTTTTGATATCCGGACCTTCCTGCGTATGGCGCCTGAGCATTGTCATCTGGCCTGTGATCTCGGAGGGAAGGAGGTTGCGGGTGAGCCCCCGCCGGCCGGTGAGGCAGAAAAGGCATCCCATCGCACAGCCGGCCTGTGTGGAAAGACAGGCAGTCCAATGATTTCTGCCGGGGATGAGGACGCTTTCTATGAAAAGGCCATCGGCCAGTCGAAACAGGGCCTTCTTCGTTCCGTCGGCCGAGGACTGGATCCTGTCGATGGTCGGCTCGGCAATGATGACCTTCTCTTCCATAAGGGAGCGGGATTCCCGGGAGAGGGTTGTCATCTCCGCAAAGGAGGTCGCGTCTTTCTGATAAAGCCATTTCATGACCTGTCGGGCACGGTACTGTTCCTTACCCAGGCTGGTGATGAGCGCTTCGATCTCCTTAAGCGACATGTCCCTGATGTTCGGTTTTTCCATTAGGCATTCACCGCTGCTGGCGGAAGATATCCTTTATGGGTTTTGCGAAAAAACATTCCCTGCATCCCTTGATATATAAGGACTGTGCCACGGGAAATCAACTGAAAAAGGGACTCAAGGGATGGAGAACGCCTCCCTGAGGGGCAGGAGAGCCGTCGCCCCTCTGCGGAAGGCCTCGCGCTGCCGGTCATAAAAGGAAAGGAGGCGGCGGATCCCCGCTGGTTCGTTGCCGTTCGCGTGGACCAGAATAACGCTTCCCGACCGTGGCGCTTCCCCTTTGGCGAGCCAGGCATTGCTTCCGACAGGGATGAGGCAAAGGTTGCGGAGGCTTTCGATCAGCTGCCGGTCTGAAACAAGACCGGGAAAACGGAAAAAGGGCGAGGGGACCAATCCCCGTTCGAGAAGGAGACGTTCAAGAAAGAGCACTTCGTCCCTAAAGCCCGGTTTATTCATCAACAGGAAGTTCTTCTCCAGGGGTACGGCGGGATCATAGGGATGGGTGAATGAGTGATTAACCCAGGTGATCGACAGTTTTCCCGCCCCGATTTGATCCTTCAGCCAGGCAAGGTCCGCCTCGTGCTTTTGGATCCATAAACCGCTGATCATCAGGGCGACCGGGATGGGTGGTTTCTGGGGAAGCGCCATAGTCGCAGTAAAAAAGGTGCGATCCAATGATTTCTTTGCCGGGCATAGATCCGCTGTCAGAAAAAAGCCGGGTACGGGATGTTCCGCCTCACGCAGGCCGTCATTCTGCAGCGGGTAAGGGGGGGAGGTCTGTCGGGCAAGTGCCCGGGAAAAAAGGGTGTGACTCCAGGTCTCCGCATCGGCCGGACGTGAGGTAAGTGTTCTTTCCGCGGTCATCTCGGAAAGCACAAACTGGTGCGGATCGAGGACAAGAAAATGGGGGTGATCGTCTCGCTTGTACCTCCGGACGGCTGCCAGAACCACTCCGTCCTCGTTATAAAAGGGAATAAAAACCGCCTGATAGTCTGATATTCGGGGAGCGGCGGGCAGAGAGACCGCTGAGGCTCCAATTATAAATAAGGTCAGGAGCAGTGTACGAAAAAAAAGGGACATTGCAACGCGGATAAAGACGGGCGTTTCCGCCACAGACAGCTCATCTTCCCCTGTGAGGCTATTATGTGTCGGTACACTACAGGCCGTCATTGCTTCCCTTGAGACGGACCGCCCTGACGAAGCGCCTGTCAAAGTAAGGGGTATTGAGGTTGTCGATCCGGACTCCCCGTTTCCGCGAGGAGGCGTGTACGAACTCGTTGTTTCCGATGTAGATTCCCACGTGACCGAGTTTTCTTCGTGTGTTGAAGAAGAGCAGATCCCCCTCGAGAAGCTCACCGCGCCCAACACGCAGGCCGACATGGGACTGTTCGTAGGCCGTACGGGGGAGGGTGATGTTGAAGAGCTGATAGATCTTTTTGACAAAGGCGGAACAATCGATTCCTGTAACCGATGAGCCGCCGAGCCGATAGGGGGCGCCGAGGAAGCCCATCGCCACCTTGACGAGCAGCTTGGGTTCATCGGGATTGCGCCAATTGCCGAGAAGCGACTCGCTTTCCTGCGTTCGTCTTGCGACCTCGGCCAAGACCTCCTCGCTGACAATCCCGCCGTCCTCCTCTTCCTCATCCAGATCCGTGACCGGCCCATTATTCGCGGCCTCGGCCGGGGCCGGTACCGTATCCGGTCTTTGATACAGGGTAAGTTTCTGTCCGATCTTCAGAAAGTTTCCCTTCAGATGATTGAGATCGCGGAGTTCGACCACGGAGATTCCTGTTTTTTTGGCGATGCGGGTGAGAGTGTCACCCTTCCGAACGGAATAGAGCTCCTTGCGGGGGGGTGACGCCTGTACACCGGTTACGACTTTTTTCGTTTTGGGTGAGGTGGTGACACGGGCCGGACCGGATTTGGATTTGCCGCCCTGTGGTTGGCTGACCGTCTTCAGGGCGCCCGAAGCGGCGTCGGCCTTCTCGGAGATGCCCACACGTGCATCACCGGATTGGAGCTGATGGGTCACTCGGGCCAGCCCGGTCCGGGAAAGGCCTATTGTGGCGAACAGGACGATGAGTCCCATCCATAGGAAAATCCGCCGTCTCATCATGAAGTACCTCCTCTTGTACTGTCGGGGGCTCCCCCACTCCGCGAACGGTGCACAGATTTTGCCGGTGGATGACAAACTGCACACGGGAACTGAGGGCACTCTTTATCGGAATTGCTTCTGGAAGTCAAACCCATTTTTATATGTGTATTCAGCCGTATTATCCGTTTTTCTCCGCCGCTTCCCCCTTTTTCCCCGAGTCCAACGGCCGCTGTTTGAAACCGTAATAAGGATATTCCTTATTGAAAATATCCGACAAAACCGCTATGAAAATCTGCATCGGTGAAGGTCGGCTTCGACCAACCGATTAAAAACCGGCTCGGGAGAATGAATTCACTATGCAGCACATCCTTTTGAAAACACTTATAGGGGTGGTCTCCTCCCTTATGCTTGTGATAAACACCCTGTTCTGGTGCATCATCCTATTCTTTTTCGCGCTTCTCAAATTACTGCTGCCCTTCAGGCCGTTGCGCATCTGCATCGACCGCATTCTGAACGGGCTGGCAACCAACTGGATCTCCTGCAACAGCGGCTGGATGCGGCTGACCCAAAAAACCCGTTGGGATGTACAGGGTCTCGATGGGCTGGAATATAATCACTGGTATCTTGTAAACACGAATCATCAGAGCTGGGTGGATATCTTCGTATTGCAGCACCTGATGAACCGCAGAATCCCGTTTCTGAAATTTCTGATCAAGCGCCAGTTGATTTACGTACCAGTGATCGGTCTCGCCTGGTGGGCGCTGGATTTTCCCTTCATGCGACGTTACAGTCGGGAATATCTGGAGAAGCATCCGAACAAGCGGGGGAAGGATCTTGAAACCACGCGCAAGGCATGTGCCAAGTTTGCACGGATTCCCACCAGCGTGATGAACTTTCCGGAAGGAACAAGGTTTACTGTCACCAAGCACGACAGACAGGACTCCCCCTATCGATTCCTGCTGAAGCCAAAAGCAGGAGGTATCGCCCTGGCTCTGGAATCCATGGGCCAGAAATTCCAGTCCTTCCTCGACGTCACGATCGTTTATCCCGATGGGGCACCCCGGTTTTGGGATTTCCTCTGCGGGATGGTTGACAGGATCACCGTCCGTATTCAGCACCTGCAGATTCCTAAGGAGTTCATCGGCGGCGACTACGAGAACAACGCGAAATTCCGTTAGGCATTCCAGCAATGGCTTTACCAACTATGGCTGGAGAAAGACCGACGGATCGGTCAACTGCTTGCCGAGAAAAATCCCGTTTCGCTTTCGCGTCCGTGACGAAAATTTTGGGCCGCCAGAGGTG
>JAMDBG010000206.1 GCA_023487865.1 Deltaproteobacteria bacterium
TCACCCTGGAGGAGGTCCCGAAGGCCTTCCAGTACTTCCGCGGCAGGATCGAAGACGCCATCAAGGTGGTGATCAAAGTGTCATGAAGAAAAAAGGTTTTTGAGCGCCGGGAAAACCGGTTTCCGAAACGTTCAATATCCGGGAACGAGGAGACGTTATGGAAAATTTTTCGATTTACAAATACATGAAACTGGGGATCGTCCATTTCAAGGCCTACCCCGAGGCCACGACGGGGGAAGGGCCGATCGTGGAGACGCTGCGGAAGATCGTCGAGGATGACTTCTGGACGGCCGTGGAGGTCGGCTGGATGAAGGACCCCAAGGTGCGCCACGAGGCGACCAAGCTCCTGGAGACCTCGCACATGGAGGTCTGCTATGCGAACCAGCCCCGGATGTTCACCCTGAAACTCAACATCAACGATTTCGATCCCAAGGAGCGCAGGAAGGCGATCAGCGCGATGAAAAACGGCGTCGACGAAGCTTTCCACCTCGGTGCCACCTGCATGCGGGTCTTCTCCGGAAAGCATCCCGGCGATGCGAAGAAGGAGGAGGCCAAGAAGATCCTGATCGACTCGCTCAAGGAGATCTGCCAGTACACCAAAGAGCAGGGCCCCATGGGGATCTATATGAAGGTCTTCGACTACGATATCGACAAGGCCTTTCTCATCGGCCATTTCCAGGATGCGGCCGACGTGGCGGCGGAGGTGAACAAGGAGTTCGGCAACTTCGGGGTCCTCTCGGACCTCTCCCACTTCCCGCTCCTGAGGGAAAAGCCCGAGGAGGCGATACCCCTCGTGATGAAATACCCCATGCATTTCCACATCGGCAGCTGTGCCTTCCGCGACAGGCGGCACCCGGGTTACGGGGATCTGCAACCCCGTTTCGGGATGCCGGGAGGGGAGATCGACACCCCCCAGGTGAGAGATTATTTCAGGCTGCTGCTTGACCTGAAACTCCTCAATCCGGAGAAGCGGCCCGTTCTCAGCGCCGAAGTGAGGCCGCTTCTTGCCGAGGAGACATCGGAAGTCGTCATTGCCAACACGAAGCGGGTGATCAAGGAAGCATGGGCAATGGTATAGGACGATCAACAACAATGGATTCAATACGATGAAGGGAGAAAGACAGATGAAGACAATTTGCCGAATTTTCAGTAGCACCCTGGTCCTGACGACCCTGTTTCTCATGGCGGTTCTGCTCGCGTGGGGGGCGGGTCCCGTCTCGGCGGCCGACCCCTGGCCCGCAAAGCATGTGGAGTTGATCAACCCCTTTGCCGCCGGCGCGGCGGCCGATATCCAGGCCCGGAAACTCGCGGAGATCGTCTCCCGTGATCTGGGACAGCCGATGGTGGTCCGCAATGTGCTGGGCGCGGGCGGGGCCATCGCTTACAACGAGGTGCACCGGGCGAAAACCGACGGCCACACACTGATCTGGTATTCCGGCGCCATCAATACCCTGGCGGCCAGAAAACAGATACCCTTTGACTATAACGCCTTCGAACCCATCGCCGGGGTCGGCATCGAGACCGTTTCGATCGCCGTCAGCAAGAACGCACCCTGGAAAAGTTTGAAGGAGTTCATCGCCCACGCCAAACAGAATCCCGGCAAGGTGACGATGGGAAACTCCGGGATGGGCAGCGTCACTCACATGGTGCCCGTCGCGATGGCCGCCAAGGCGGGGATCAAGATCACCCATGTCCCCTTCGGGACGGGCCTGGCCATGGTGGCGCTGATGGGGGGGAAGATCGACTCCTCGAGCCAACACCCGGCGGAGGTCTTCAACCAGGTCAAGGCCGGCGAGGTGCGCATCCTGGCGGTGAGCAGCGAAAAAAGGATCAACATCTGGCCCGACGTGCCGACGATGAAGGAAGAGGGTGTCGACCTCGAGTTTGATCAGTGGCGGGGGATCGCCGCCCCCAAGGGAACCCCCCAGGCGGTCGTCGACAAATTGAGCCCCATCATCAAAAAGGCCGTGGAAAGCAAGGAGTGGATCGACTTTGCCTCGTCGCTCGGTTCGACGCCCCGCTATCTGGCCCCGGCGGCTTTTGCGAAATTCGTCGCCGGTGTCGACAAGGAGACAAGGGAAATCATGCAGGCGGCCGGACTCCTGAAATAGCGATGGTCCCGTGTTCTCCCCTCCCGGTTTTGGGGAGGGAAGAACGCTTTGTTGGTTAAAGAATTTTTCAGGTATCGGCCCATGAGCCCGAGAAAAGAGATCGCCGCCAACATTGTGCTGATCCTCTTCAGCGCGACTTTCCTGATTTATACAACGCGCTATCCCCTCGACAACTGGGAAAGCCCGGGACCTGCGGTCTTTCCCCTGGTCCTGGGCGCGGTATTGCTGCTTCTTGCCGCCTGGCAGATGATCCGCGCTTTTATGGCGCCCCGGGCGCCTGACAGGGGAGGAGAAGAAATCGCGAAGGTCGATTCGGTGAGGGCATTTCTTCATGACAACCGAGGGGAGGCGAAGGTCCTCATCCTGACTTCCCTTATGGTCTTGTACATCCTCATGATGCAGTGGATCGGTTTTTTCGTCTCCACCTTCCTGGTCGTGATCCTCTCCAGCAGGCTGATGGAGGCGAAGGGCTGGGTGCGGCCCATCGTCCTTTCGGTGGGCGTCTGCATCTTCTGTTATTTCCTTTTCGTGGTCTGGATCAAGCTGTCCTTTCCGCAGGGCATCCTGTTTTGAGGGAGACTATTTCCTTTGTCTGACCAGGGCATTTTATCGAATCTGCTGATCACGCTTCAACCGGATAATGTGATCGCGTGCTTTGCCGGCGCGATGATCGGCACGCTGATCGGCGTGCTGCCGGGTCTGGGCCCCGCGGCGGCCATGGCCCTGGTCATTCCCCTGACCCTGAAGCTCGGTCCCACCGCCGGCCTGATCATGCTGGCGGGGATCTATTACGGGTCCATGTACGGAGGTTCGACGACCTCGATCCTGGTCAATGTTCCGGGGGAACCGGCCAGCGTGGTCACCACCCTCGACGGGTACGCGATGGCGAAAAAGGGACGGGCCGGCGCGGCGCTGGCCATTTCCGCCATCGGCTCTTTTATCGCCGGCACCGTCAGCGTGATCGCCCTGCAATTCTTCGCCCCCCTCCTGGCGAGAACCGCTCTAGCCTTCGGGCCGGCCGAATACTTCGCCCTGACGGTCCTGGGGGTCGTCCTTTTGTCCAACATGACCGGAAAATCCCGGACCCGCTCGCTGGTCATGATGATGGCCGGCCTGATCCTTTCCACCGTGGGAATGGATCCGATCGGCGGTCTGGAGCGCTTCTCCTTCGGGATCGAGACCGCCCAGGGGGGGATCAGTTTTATCGCGATCACCACCGGCCTGTTCGGGATTGCCGAGGTCTTCGCGGTGATGGCCGCCCGGGAAAAGCGGGCGGAGATCCTGCCCGTCAAATTTCGCGAACTCTACCCCAACCGGAAGGAGCTACGGCGTTCGGTGGCCCCTATCGCCCGCGGTTCGGTCCTCGGATTTCTGATCGGCCTCCTGCCGGGTCCTGCGGCCACGATGGCCTCCTTTGCCTCCTACGGGATGGAACGGTCGATCTCCCGGCATCCGGGAGAGTTCGGGAACGGGGCCATCGAAGGGGTCGCCGGTCCCGAAGCGGCCAACAATGCGGCCTCCGGCGGGGCGATGATCCCGCTTCTCTCGCTGGGACTGCCCTTCACCCCGGCCACCGCCGTCCTGCTGGGCGGGATGCTCCTGCACGGGATCACTCCGGGCCCCTTCCTGCTCCGCGACCGTCCCGACGTCTTCTGGGGGGTCATCGGCAGTTTTTATCTCGGGAACGCCATGCTCCTGATCCTCAACCTCCCGCTGGTCGGTTTCTTTGCCAAGCTCGTCCGGGTCCCCTCCCGGTATCTGATGCCGATCATCCTGGTTCTGTGTGCGATCGGCACATACGGGGACAACGGGGCCCTCTTCGATGTCTGGGTGATGCTGGGCGCGGGGGTCATCGGCTATGTGATGCGCAAGTATGGATATCAGCCGGCCCCGCTGGTCGTGGGGCTGGTCCTGGGGCCGGTGATGGAAAGATCCTTCCGGCAGACGCTGATCATCTCCGGAGGGAGGGTCGAGAGCCTCTGGGAATCGCCCATCTGCATGGCGATGTGGGGCGTCGCCTTTCTGGCAATCCTTCTGCCCATGGTCATCCCCCCCATCAAGGCGGGAATGAAAAGGCGTCTCCGGAACCGGGCGTGAGGAGCCGAGCCTTCTCCAGACCCGCCACGCTCATCCATTCTTAGGGAGAAAGAACGCCAACGGCGAGCATGGTCCCTCCGGAATACCCGGCTAGACCGGCATTCGATTGAACTTTTCTCTGTTGATCTCATTTCCGGAATTATCCCTGTATATCAACTCGTCGGAATTAAAATCGTATTCCGGAATATTCGGATCGCGCCATTTCGAAAGAAAATACTGGTAAAGGGGATGAAACAGGCTGCTCTGATTAGCAGAATGCCTGAATATGTATTCCGGCATCTCCCGGACGTTCAGCCCCGTGTGATAATACTTCATAAAAATATAATCTCCCAGAACCGTCAGCTTGAACAACGGCGTCTCCTGCTCTTGGCGCGATATTTTTCGGTGTTTTGTTTTATATGTATGCCTCCCAGGGATAATCCGGATCGCCATAGGCGGCATTGTCCTGTTCGGGATTGCCCCCGGCTATCGCCGGAGGCAATCATTCAAGCGATAAACCGGGGTTTTGTAAAGGGGGATCTGTTGCGAGCGGTATTTTTCATTGGTGGAAAATAAACTTTTCATATATACGTGTCGATAGAATCATGGAGATATAGCAACGAAGGGAGGCCGATCATGAAGGCAACGGCTCTGGGTTTCTCCTTGTTCCTGCTCCTTCCGCTCTTTTTCGCACCAGCCATGGGACAGGCCGCTGACGACAGGACCGTTGCGGTGACGGTCGTCAAGAATGATAACCTGATCAAACTCTGCCGGAAATATCTCGCCGACCCCGCAAAGTGGCGGGAGATCGGGAAGATAAACCGGCTCAGGGATGTCGACCTTATCCATCCGGGGCAATCATTGATCGTCCCGGTCAGGCTCCTCAGGGGCGTTCCCGTAGACGGCCGGGTGATCTTCGCCAAGGGCGGCGTGGAGGTCAAGGCCGCAGGCGAAGGGGAGTGGAGGCCGCTCCGACTGAACGACCGTGTCCGGCAGGGAAATCTGATAAAGACGGGCCGGGAAAGCGCCGTCGAGATCGCCTTCGACGACGGAACCACCCTCTTCCAACGGCCCGACACGACCCTGGGGCTGAGTGAGGCGCAGCGCAAGGGCGAAACCCATATCTTTCAGCGGCTGACCCTCCCGATAGGGAGGCTGCTGATGAACGTGCGGCGCGCCACGGGTCGGGATTCACGGATCGAAATCCATACCCCCTCCGCCACGGCCGTGGCCAGGGGAACGGATTTCCGGGTTTCCGTCGATGCAAAGGAATCGACGACCTCCGAAGTCCTCGAGGGGGGCGTCGCCGTAGAGGCGATGAAGCAGGCGGTCTTGCTCAAGGAGGGCGAAGGGACTCTCGTCACCAAAGGAGCGCCGCCGCTTGCACCGCGGAAACTGCTCTCCCCGCCCTCATTGGCCGATCTCCA
>JAMDBG010000122.1:0-4083 GCA_023487865.1 Deltaproteobacteria bacterium
GACGCCACCACGGCCTCCTTCATCATGCTCAAGCAGGCGATCAACGGCATCTTCAACGCCCTTCTGGTGGGTCTTGCCATTTGTTATCTTCCCCTCGGCCTTGACCCGATAACCGAGCCTGCTCAACAAATTCGTGGCGAGCTCGCGCTGCTCCATCACGTCATCCACCACCAGGATCGATTCCCCCTTGCCCATATAGGACTCGGGTGAAACAGCCTCCCGATCCTTTCCTGCAGGCTCCCTGGTCACAGGGAAGTAAAGAGTAAAGATACTCCCTTTTCCCTCCTCGCTTTGCACATCGATATAACCCCGGTGATCCTTCACTGCCCCCCAGACCACAGCCAATCCCAGGCCTGTACCACTTCTGCCCATGACCTTTTTCGTATAGAAAGGTTCGAAGATCTTCTCCCGGTCTTTGGAAGCGATTCCTTTTCCCGTATCGGAAATCGTCAGGACCACATAATCCCCCTCCCGCATGTCGTCATACCCCCGGATGGGCCTGTCCAGGTAACGGTTCCGCGTCTGGATGGAAACGGCGCCCTCGCCTGAAATGGCCTCGGCCGCGTTGGCAAGCAGATTCATGACCGTTTTGCTCAGATGCACAGGGGAACCGTGGATGCTCAGCAAATCCCTGTCAAGATCGGACCGGAAAGTCACCCGGGGATGATGGATCTTTAAATTCTCGAACTCCGGGGATTGCAGATAGTCCGACACGACCCCGTTGAGATTGACCACTTCCGAAACGGCTACACCCCGTCTGGCCAGGGTCAGCAGATCCTGGATGATGGCGGCCCCCTTGAGCCCCGATTGCAGGATACGGTCGACGTATTCTCTCAGGGGGCTGGGTTGGGGAATCTTTTCCAGGAGAAGCTCTGAATATCCGACCAGAACACCGAGGACATTGTTCAGATCGTGGGCTACTCCGCCGGCAAGCGTCCCGACTGCCTCCATCTTCTCCGCCCGTCGCAGACGCATCTCGAACCGTTGACGTTCCTCGTCGGCCCGTCTGCGTTCCGTAACATCACTGAATGTCAGGACAATGCCCACTGGTTTGCCCTTTTCGTGGATCGGCATGCCGACGCATACAACGGGGAAGGATGTCCCATCCTTGCGCCAGAACACCTCATCGCCTCCCTGGTAGACGGCCCCCCGCTTGCAATTGCCGACAATCGGGCATTCCGCTTCCGAATAGGGACGGCCATCGGGTTTCGTGTGATGCCACAGCAAATGGGCCGGTTTACCGATCAACTCCTCGATATCGTATCCGAGCATCCGGGCCGCGGAGGGGTTGGCAAAGGTGTGACGGCCTTCCTCATCGAGCCCCAGAATCCCCTCCCCTGCTGAATCCAGGATTGCCGTGTTTTTACGTCCAAGCTGGGCCAGCGCATCCTCCGTCCGCCTTCGCTCCTGGATTTCCTGCTGCAGTTCCCGGTTGGTCCGCCGGAGTTCGTCGCTTTGCATTCTCAGGCGATTGAGATTCACCTTCAGGACGCCGGCCATGGACCTCACATTTTGAATCAGTGTATCGATCTCGAGGATGGTGCTGGTCTGCCATTCCATCTCTTTGCCTTCCATGAGTTTCTCCGGCAGATTGACGGTGTCTCTCGCGAGTTCCGCCAGATAGCGGGTGAACCCCCGGCTGATGACATGGGAGAGCAGGAGTGAGAGGATTGTCAGGACAACCGTAACGGACAGGATCTTTACATATGTGGTGAACAGAATGCCTTGGAGCGGGGCAATCGGGGTCTGGACGGTCACCGTCCAGGCAAGATTCGGGTCCAATGATGTTTCCTTTACGTAAAATGACTTTTTCCAGCGGATCATGGAGGGCAAGGGCAAATCGTGTGGTCTCCAGAGATATATCTGGTCATCGAGGGGCTGAAAGGCCCCTGTTTTCTTCAGATCCCACGGTTGCAGAGCCTTCAGCTCCGGCACCGTTGAGGCGATGATGCGACCATGACGGTCGCTGAGCGTCAGTGAGGTGATTCTCTCCGAGCGGAATGATAAAAGGATGTCCTGCATCCGCTTTAAATCCAACGTGCCTGTCGCGCAACCGAGGAACCGGTCCCCGCGGACCACGGGTGCGCATAAATTGACAATGGGGGAAAAAACGGCCAGCTGACCCATGAACACATCCGATACCAGCTCCCGCCGTGTGGCCTTCACCTGCCGGAACCAGTCTCTGCCGGAAAAATCCACACCAACGGTGGCCCCGCCCCTCTCATTCGCCAAAGGAGTGAAGGCGATGGCACGGCCATCGGCATTCTCCACATGCACCGTGATGAAGTCCCGAAAGGAGCGCTTCAGAACATCCGTGGCCTGCTGCAGTTGCGGCTCGGAAAAGGACCTGCCGGCTTGATGCGCCAGTTCCTGCACTGCGTGCATATGCAAACGATACCAGGAGAGCAGATGGGACTGCACGTTGGCCGACGCGGATTGCAGCTCGGCCATGGCATTGACTTCCAGTCTCTCCTTCTCCTCCGTCACCTCAAGTCGGACAAGAAACAGCGACGGAGCCAGCACCATCAGAACCAGTAGATGGAACAACACCTCCCGAAACGATATCTTTCTAGCGAGTGAAGGGCGTGCAAAGAGCCGGCCGAGGGGAAGATAACAAATGGCAAGACCCACCAGAAGGGCGTTGAAGATGCCGTTGATCGCCTGCTTGAGCATGATGAAGGAGGCCGTGGTGGCGTCCATATGCATGACACCGCCGTGATAAAACCAGGCCATGGGCATGCCGATGACCAGCCAGAACACCCCGTCCAGTTCCAGGATATTGAGGCGCCCTTTTTTAAGGAACAGGCCCACGAACAGCGCTTCACTGACAAAATTGATCCACCCGTAGGGATGCCCCCAAAGAAAATAGGTGTAAGAATGTACGAGGATTGCGGCCAGCACCCCCCAGGGCAGCCCATAGGCATACAGGATCAGCAGCACCGCAACGCTGCCAAAGAGGAAATCGGCGCCGAAAAAAAGGGGAACGGTAAAATAATTTCCCAGGATCCCCGCGAGGATCAATAGGGGCAGGGCAATCATGGATCGACCGATTTTGGGTGTCGCAGGTTTGTCCGTCAAGTTGTCCGCTGTCCTCCCTGTTGTGCCCTGGCTGTTCTGGAATTCAGTCCCCGCTTGCATCATCCCTCAGGTGACAGCAGCACGATCCGCATTGCCGAATCACACCAACGGGCAGGAAATTACCCAACGAGATGAAGCACAAGATAGCAGAATTGTACGGGGAAGTCATCGAGGAACGATAAACCTTGGGTGATTTAAAAGTTATACTGAAAACCCATCAAATAACCGTAAGGTGACTGTTCTTTTCGCCAATCCTCTTCGGCCCTTTCATTCTCGAGCATTCCCGTTGCAAATACCCTTATCTCCGGCAGGATGCGATAGGAAACGTTTATCATCAGACGTTTGATGGGATCGTCGTGATAGGGATTGCCGACCTTCTCCGGATAATATTCCCCATAATTTAAGTGGATGTCCCAGTGACCGTCCTTGTATCCGAGATCCAGATAACCGCCGATACCGGATATCGAATCGCCGTTATGGTAAATCTCCCGGTAATAAAGGGAGGTGGTGCCGTTTTCTTCCCCCTTTTTCTGGTGATAGCCGTGTTGATCATAAACCATTTCCCCGGACAGGACCAATGTCGGGTGTAAACGGATCTTGAAATCCACTCCGAAATAATTGTTGAAAGTCTTGTCATATTCTGATCCGATCCCGTCGTGCCACTTCCCCGAGAGGCCAAACTCCCAATCCATGTCTTTTGCAATTCCCATCCTGGCCATCACTGCCTTGCTGGAATTCGTGTCTTTTTCCCGTTCGCCGTTTACCCCGGCCAAATCCAAGCTGAAGAGCCCCGTTTTGTAAGTCATCAGGATGCCTGTTTCACGCGCGAGAATGAGTTCACTGCTCCTGATAAAGGGCGCATCGAAACGCGAGTTCAACAAAACCGGATATTCGGTCCTGCCAAAAGGTGTCACGATTTTCCCGATGCTGAAAGACAAGGTATTATTCTTGGAAACGTGGAGGTACATTTGCGACATCTCGAACGGAAAAAAGACACGAATTCCA
>JAMDBG010000122.1:4093-5598 GCA_023487865.1 Deltaproteobacteria bacterium
AATAGGGTTCGTATTTTTTTATGTTGCTGTCGGAGAGGGCAAGATTTCTTTTTCCGAACGGCTGATGGATTAAAAATTCAGATCGAATGCCGGTCACTCCCCATGGATACTCCCTCGTTATCTGCGGTGCCAATACAGCCTCTGCGCCAAACACGGCCTCCATCCCGCTCCATTGGACCCTTTGATCGCTTAAATAATAACCTCGAACCGCACCGCTTATCTCAAAATATGTTAAATGCTCCGTATCTTCGAATTGGTAACTGACTTTTGCCTCCGCTATTCCCGACAAACACATCATGACAAATACGAGAACCAAAGATGAAATGGCCTTCATTTCCCCCCCATGGAAATATTGCGAGATGGCACTGGGTCACCAAATGACCCCGCTTGAAATCAACAATTATTGTCATATCACGCAGCCGCCAATGGTAAAAAATGAATCTATCACTATTTTATAATGCTACAATTGTGGGTTAACGTCCGTTATCGATCGGAAGACTTGGTGCTACCGCTTCTCATAGAAAATCATTATTAGTCAAGAAATAAATAGCGCCGCGAAAGTATTTTCCTTGAAAACGGCCTCATAATCGGCCGCGCGTTTAAAGACCAGCGGAATAACGCCGTTGTTGATCATGTTTTGCCTGTATATCCGGGCAAATGACTTGGCGATCACCACCTTCATGCCGATGGACATGGGCGCCATCACCGCATGCTCGCGGGCCGAGCCCTGACCGTAATTTTCACCGGCGACCACCGACCAACAGGGGGGAAGCGAGTCCGCCCGCCCTGCGAATTCCGGATCGACATGCTTGAAAATGTGAGGAATCGACGCCGGGATGTTCGAGCGCAAGGAGAGCATTTCGGCTCCGCCCGGAAGGATGTGGTCCGTCGTGACGTTGTCGCCCAACTTCAGCTCCACAGGGAATTCCAGACGCGCAGGGAGGGGCGCGCCCGCGGGAATCGGTTGAATGTTCGGCCCCCTGACGGTCTCGACCGTTTCGGGATCTTCGGCCGGCCCAAGGAACAGGTTCGGAATCCGCGGAAAAGAACCGGGCATTGAGGTCTCCGGACAGCGGCCGAATTTCCGGGGATCGGTGATCCGGCCGAACAGCGCTGAAACAGCCGCCGTTTCCTGGCTTGCCAGATAGATCCGCGCATCGCTCGTGCCCGAACACCCCTTGAAATTGCGATTGTAAGTCCTCAGCGAAACGCCGTTGGACTCCGGCGATTGCCCGCCATTGCAGGGACCGCAGCCGTTTTCCAGCACCCTGACGCCAGCCTTTATCAGGTGCTCCAGGCCGCCGTCAAAACATGACTCGACGCAGATTCTTTTCCTTGTCTATCCTGAAAAACCACCCCCCTTCGCTTTTTTCAATGTCTTCTTTACCGACGCTGTCAAATAATCTTCCTTTCCTTCAGGTTGTCAATCTTTTCTTTCGAATATCCCAATATGCCCGAAAGAATCGCTTCCGAATGTTCACCCAATAGCGGCGGGGGTGGTTTTT
>JAMDBG010000134.1:0-4693 GCA_023487865.1 Deltaproteobacteria bacterium
GTCTGAGGAAAGAATGGATTGTCTCAATGCCAACCAATGGACGGCGGGGTAATCATTTTGACATGCTTTCGCCCGCTTACTAGGGTCACGCCGCCGGTGATCATGACACAAAGGTAAATACCGATCAATTCTGGCAGAACGAAGGGAGGATGAAAAATGGGAAAAGATATTCATGGTCTTTCAAAAAGGGTTCTTTCGTGTCTCTGGGGAGTTGTGTTCGTGCTCGGTTTTACTGCCGTCGGTTTTACGCAGGACTATCCTGCCAAGGCGGTCACCCTGGTATGCGGGATGGATCCGGGCGGGGTCGTCGACGTGGCGACGCGGGTGCTAGTGGACGGGACCAAGAAGATGCTCGGGCAGGACATCCTGGTGGAGAACAAGCCCGGGGCAAGTCACATGGTGGCCGCCAGTTACGTGGTGAATTCGAAACCGGACGGATATACCCTCTTTACGGCGACCGATGCCCCCTTTGTCAGGGCTCCCCACATGATGAAGCTGAAGTTCGATCCCCTCGCGGAGATGACGCCGGTCATCTTTTACGGCATCTTCACCCATTTTGTCGTCGTTCCGGCCGACAGTCCCTTTAAAACGCTCAAGGACATGCTCCTCTTCGCGAAACAGAATCCCGAGAAGCTGACCTTCGGAAATGCGGGATTCGGGCAGGTGCCGCATCTGGCCATGGCCGGTATGGCAATCGAAACGGGCATGAAGATTACCCATGTCCCCTTTGCCGGCGAGAACAAGGAGATCGCTGCGCTTCTGGGCGGCCATTTGATGGCGGCCGGGATCGCGATCGAATCCTGCATATCCCAGGTACAGGCGGGAAAGCTCAGGGCCCTGGCGGTGCTGCAGGGGGACGAGCGCCTCAAGGCATTTCCCGACATCCCGACCCTGAAAGAGGTGGCAAAGGAATTCGGGATGAAATCGAGCGTGAGCTATCCCGGCCTGATGCTTGCCGGACCGAAGGGCCTGCCGGAACCGATCGTGAAAAAGCTTGCCGATGTCTTCGATGCCGGCCGAAAGACGCCCGTTTTCCAGAAATTCGCCAAGGAGAAATTCATTTTCCAGGACGGTATGCCTGTCACCGGCAAGGCGCTTAAGGATCAGCTTGAGAAGGGCTTCAAGGAGACAGGGGCCTTGATCGAGACTCTGGGGATAAAGAAGAAGTAGCTTCGCGGGATCACCCTGTCTCGACAAGGAGAACGACGGGCATGAACAGCTGGATTGCCAGAATGGGCGTCGACCTTTGGACCGGTCTTTTCCTGATGGTCTTCTCCGGAGCGGTGATCAACGAGGCGCTGAATCTGGAACTCGGTACTCCCCGCAATCCGGGATCGGGATTCATGATCTTCGGTGCAGCGGTCGTTCTCGGTTTATTGGCGCTTCTCCAATGTCTCAAGGCGCTCCTGATTCATGAGCGCTCAACGCCGGAAGCGGAAAAAGTTCACCTGTGGCGGATCCTGGTCGTCATCGGCGCGAACATCCTCTATATCGTGCTGCTGGAATCCGTGGGATACCTCCTCTGTACGTTTTTCCTTTTATGCTTTTTATTCCAGATCTATGAAAAGGGGAGATGGGCTTTAGCCGTGGGCGGGGCCGCTGCGGCCTCTTTCCTGACGTATGTGATTTTTTCCCGATTGTTGCAACTGAACCTGCCCAAGGGGCTGATCCCCTTCTTTTAGCGGCGGGGGTGCGGGATCGGGTGATCATCTCCCGTATTTGCGGGCCAGGTCATTGTTGCCAAAATGACCACCAGAGAGAGTGATTATGTGGACAGACATCCTCTACGGCTTCCAGGTGGCGACCGCCCCGGCGAACCTCCTCTTCTGTTTCCTGGGCGTCTTTCTCGGCACACTCATGGGTGTGCTTCCGGGGATAGGGCCGGCCGGCGCGATGGCGATTCTCCTGCCCATCAGCCTGCAGATCACGCCCGTCGGTTCCATCATCATGTTGGCGGGGATCTACTACGGATCGATGTATGGCGGATCCACCACGTCGATTCTCGTATCGATCCCCGGGGAGCCGGCAAGCGTGATGACCTGCATCGACGGGTATCAGATGGCCTTGAAGGGGAAGGCGGGGCCCGCCCTGGGCATAGCCGCCTTCAGTTCGTTTATTGCGGGCACGTTCAGTGTCGTCCTCTTGATGATCCTGGCCGGCCCCCTGGCCACGGTCGCGCTGAAGTTCGGGCCTCCGGAATTCTTTTCGCTCGTCCTGATGGGGCTCACGCTGGCCACCTATCTTTCCCGGAAGTCTGCGGACAAGGCCCTCATGTCGGCCCTCCTCGGCCTGCTCATTTCCTGGGTGGGAATCGATCTGGTCAACGGAACGTCCCGTTTCACCTTCGGGCTGCTCGAACTCAGCGACGGGGTCGGCGTCATTCCGCTTGTGATGGGGCTGTTCGGGTTATCGGAAGTGTTCCACGAACTCGAGAAGAGCGACAGTATGGATCCGGCCAGGGCCAAGATCGGCAATCTCCTGCCGAACAGGGAAGAGTGGCGGAAAAGCATCGGGCCGATTGCCCGGGGGTCCGTATTGGGCTTTTTCCTGGGCATCCTTCCGGGAGGGGGGGGGATCATCGCCAATTTCATGTCCTATATCATGGAGAAACGCCTTTCCAAGCACCCCGAGCGGTTCGGAACCGGAGAGATCGCCGGCGTAGCAGGCCCGGAATCGGCCAACAACGCGGCGGCGGGGGGCGCCCTCATCCCGCTTCTTTCCCTGGGCATTCCGATGAATGCGACGGTGGCCCTGTTGTTTGCCGCCCTGATGATCCATGGTGTAAGGCCGGGGCCCATGCTCATTTCAACAAACCCCGAGGTATTCTGGGGGATCGTCGCCTCCATGTATATCGGCAATATCATGCTGCTCGTTTTAAACCTTCCCCTGATCGGGATATGGGTCAAGGTGCTGAAGATACCCTATCGGATCATCTTCCCGATGATCATTCTTTTCTGCATTATCGGGGTTTACGCCATCAACCTGTCCACGATGGACTTGACATTGATGCTGGGTTTCGGAGTCCTGGGCTATCTGATGCGGAAGTTCGGTTTCGATCCGGCCCCCCTCTGTCTGGCTTTTATTCTGGGGCCGTTGCTGGAAGTCGCCATGCGACAGTCGCTGCTTCTGTCCCAGGGGAGTTTTATGGTTTTCTTCACACGGCCCCTTTCGGCCGTCTGTCTCGGGATCGCTGCCGTCTTGCTGTTGACGAATCTTCTGTCTTTCCTGAAGCGGCGCTGAAAAGGAGACCGGATAAATGATCGCCAGGAGGGAGTGAAGAAATTGAAAGTGAAAATGTTTGTTACCCAGCCCATCGAAGCGTCGGCATTGAAAAAGCTGGTATCCTGCCTGCAGGTGGAGGTGCATCCCGATGCGACGAAAACGATCGGCAAAGAAGCGCTGATCCACGGCATCCGGGACAAGGATTATCTGTTCTGCCGGCTGGGTGATCAGATCGATGCCGATGTCATCCAGGCGAATACCAACTTGAAATTGATCGCCACCATGGCGACCGGTTCGGGGGGAATCGATGTCCGGACAGCGACAAAATTCAAGATCCCGGTCATCGGAAGGGACATCTCGAAGCAGAAGGAAGGGTACAGCGGGATCGTCGAGGAGACGGCCGATCTGACCTGGGCCCTGCTGATGGCCGTGGCCCGGCGGATTCTCGAAGGGGACCGGCTGGTCCGTTCCGGTGTCTTCCCCGGGCCCCATTCCATGTATCTTTTGGGCTCCGGGGTGTACGGAAAGAGGATCGGGATCGTCGGCATGGGAAAGGTCGGCAGGGCGGTAGCCAGGCGGGCGCATGCGTTTGGTATGGGTATCTTCTATTATTCCCGAAGGAGGCATCAGGATGTAGAGGAGATATTCGCTGCCGCCTATCTGCCCTTTGAAGAGTTGCTCCAGACGGTCGATTATGTCTGCATGCTTCCCCAGTATTCGGCGGAGACCCACCATATGATCGGGGAAAGGCAGTTGAGCCTGATGAGACCGACGGCATTTCTGATCAATACGTCGCGGGGCCCGGTCGTCGACCAGGAGGCGCTCGTCAAAGCGCTCCGCACAAGAAAGATTGCCGGGGCAGCCCTCGATGTCTTTGAGGGAGAGCCCCATCCTGTCCTTCCGAATGAGCTGATCGCCATGCCGAACGTGGTATTGACTCCCCACCTCGGCAGCGCGGTGGCGGAAAAACGGGAAATCATGGTCAATGAAATTGTCGACGAGATCATCGCCTTTTCGCGGGGGAAAGCGCCGTCGCACCCCTTCAATCCGGAAGTGCTGGAGAGAGAATGATGCCGCCCCGGGAAGCCGGGGGCAGCAGGTGTGACAAATGGTATAAAAGGAGGGATATGGAAAAGCAGTTGCGGTTGTCAAAGATTTCGACAGCGGATGCCGTTGTCAACTATATCAAGGGGCGGATTGAGGGCGGGATTTTCAAGCCCGGGGACAAACTGCCGAGTGAACGGCTGCTCCAGAAAGAGCTGGCGGTCAGCCGTTTTACCCTGAGGGAGGCGCTGGCCAGGCTCAGCGCGCTGGGTATTATCAAGACGCTGCATGGCAAGGGAACGATCGTCGCCCGGGAGATCAACAGTTCCACATTGGCGGATGCCTTCATCCCGCTGTTTGCCAACCAGAGCATCAAGGACATCATCGATTTTTTTGAAGCCCGGCTGCTTTTCCATATCCCTCCTTA
>JAMDBG010000134.1:4703-5544 GCA_023487865.1 Deltaproteobacteria bacterium
ATCGCGTGACGATTTACTGTCTTTTGAGGCCATTCTGAAAGACAGCAGAAAGGCAATCGAAGATCCGAACCGTTACGGAGAACTCGATTTCCAGTTTCACATGCAGATCGCGCAATCCTCGGGAAACGTGTTTCTTCAGAATATGATGGGTTGCGTGAATGAGTACACGCGACGATATATTCAGGTCGTTGCCCATTCGGAGATCAACCGCAATGCATCGATTGTTGCCCATGAAGAGATTTATCGATGCATCAAGGACCGGGATACTAGTAAAGCGGGCATTATCACGAGAAAGCATTTAAGCCGCATGTTGGCGATCATGGAGAAGTTGGAAGCGGAACAGAAAATTGCCGATAGCGGGGGAGAATTGGGTAGCATCCTGGATTTGCTCAAAAAGCAGGAAGGGATCCCCACGCCGGATTCAAGGACCAAAAAAAGCAGTGGCGGCGCGAGAAAATAGGATATTATCGGGAGGGGGTTCATAGGAAACATAAGCCGGGCGGTCAGCGAACCGTTCCGCATGGTCCGGCAGGCATACAGAACAAGGAAGGGGTTTCGTCGATGAGCATCAAAAGGATTGCAGTGATCGGCCTTGGATTGATGGGGACTCCCATCACGACCCTGCTGCTCAAAGCGGGCTATGCCGTGACGGGGTACGATATCGTTGAAAAACAGATGTCCGCGCTTGCCCCGTTGGGGATGAAGCCGGCAAGATCTCCGAAAAACGCCGCTGCGGAAGCGGACCTCATCCTCCTTTCCCTGCCCAACTGGTCCATCGTCCTGGAGGCCGTGGAGGGGAAGGAGGGTGTCGGGGAGGGTATAAAAAAAGGGGGAATCATCA
>JAMDBG010000193.1 GCA_023487865.1 Deltaproteobacteria bacterium
GCCATACGTGGTATAGGCGGCGCCGACGCCGGTCGTGAGAAAGACAATCTCTTTACGGTCGCGGCCCGCCTGGATGAACTGATCGACAATGGCCTTCTCCAGGTCGAAGACCTCGCCGCTGGGGGGCGCTTCCCTGATGGAGATCTCCTGACGGATCCCGTCGATGACGATCATGACGTCCGTGTCGGACTTTCCCGTGATCTCCAGGGCATCGAAACCGGCGTACTTCAGGTAGGCGCCGAAATGTCCTCCGAAATTCGAGATCCCGGGAATCCCCGTCAGCTGGGAGAGGGAAACGGCCATGCATTTGCTCGTTCCCGGGAACTGGGGAATGCCGGCCAGCGGACCGGGGGCGAAAATCAGGGGATTCTCGGGATCATGGGGGGATGTCTGCGCGGTGATGCGCCGGTGCAGAAGATACAGACCCAGGGCCCGGCCCCCGAGGAAGTATTTCCGCAGTTGCGGGTCGAGTCCGGGGGTCGTCATCCTCCTGCTCTTTAAATCGACAGTGATCATTTTGTTGGTGTAACCGTGCTTGAGCGGTGATCCTGCAAATTTCATTTTTGTTCCCTTCCGGCCCCCCACATTGAAGGCGGCTTTGGTATTTGTTGCCGTTCAAATCGGCACTATGAACTGCCACGGTCAATCCGGTCCTGTCAAGAAGTTCTTTATGCCCGTGTGCCGAAAAGGACGCTGCGGTCGGTCGACCCCCCGCAGGGAATATGAAAGACACGGAGGCTCACAGGATTTTTTCGTTTGTCGATATGGACATTGGATCGATAATCTAGTAAATTCCCATTTTACAGGATCGTTATCGCAGGCGTCTGTTGGTGCGTGATTGACGGGTGATGTTGTTTGGGAAGGAGGAGCCATGCGAGTCCGTGTATCGGCGGTGTTTGAAAGGGAACAGGAAATCCTCTGCATGAAGTACATCTACGGCGGCAAGGTCGTTTTTGCCCTGCCGGGCGGGGGCGTGGATAAGGATATCCCCCTGCAGGAGGCCATCATCAATGAGTGGCGCAACGAGATCGGCGTCAAACTCGATGTCGGGGAGATCATCCTGATCGGCGAGGCGCCTGCCACGAAGAGACATCCTCAGACCCTGCATATCATCTTCACGGCCCGCGAGATCATGGGAATCCCCAAGATAAGGCCGGACAGCACCCGTTCCCTTGACATTGCCTGGGTTCCCAGAGAAAAATTACCGAAATCCCCATTATACCCGGATGTGGGAAAGCAGCTGTACGCATATCTAAAGGGGGATTCTCGGCGGTCCCTCGAGTTCATAGTCAATTGCATGGAGCGGGGATTCTGGTGATCCCGGGCCTCAAAACCGCCCTTTCCGGCAAAGGACGGCAGGGAACGGACCGACAGAGGGACCGAACGGCGCAGGAGATAAAAACGGTCGGGATCATGATCGGCATGTATTGCCGCAACCGGCATGGCGGCGGCAGGATGCTCTGTGAACACTGCCGGAATCTGCGCGCTTACGCCGAAGAGAGAATCGTGAAATGTCCCTTCGGGGGAAACAAACCGGTATGCAGCCAGTGTCCGATCCACTGCTACAAACCGCAGATGAGAAGGCAGATCGGAGAGGTGATGAGATTTGCAGGGCCCAGGATGATGTTCCGTCATCCCATTCTGGCTATCCGGCACCTCATCACCCAGCGGAACCCGGGCAAAAAGTGTCGCAGAGATGCCTGACAGCGATCAGGTTTTGATGTCTGGAAAGACGGATACCGGAACGGTTGAGAAAGGGAATTCAAGACATGGACGAGAGCAATTCATCCCCCCTGTCTGATTTTATCAGGGATATCATCGATGAAGACATGAAAACCGGCAAGCATCAGGGGCGGGTGGCCACCCGCTTTCCGCCTGAACCGAACGGCTACCCTCATATCGGGCACGCCAAGTCGGTCTGTCTCAATTTCGGGATCGCCGCCCAGTACGGTGGCACCTGCAATTTGCGTCTGGACGACACGGATCCGAGCGGCGAAAGCATGGAATATGTGGAGTCGATCATCCGCGATGTCAAATGGCTGGGTTTCGACTGGCAGGATCGCCTGTATTACGCCTCCGATTACTATGACAAGCTCCACCGATTCGCAGTGCAGCTGATCAGGATGGGCAAGGCCTATGTCTGTGATCTGGGCGTGGATGAGATCCGCGAGTATCGGGGCACCCTGACCCAGCCGGGCAGGGAGAGCCCCTGGCGCAACCGATCCGTGGAAGAAAACCTGTCTTTGTTCGAAAGGATGCGGGCCGGGGAGTTCGATGAAGGGACCCGTGTCCTGCGTGCCAAGATCGATATGAACTCCCCCAATGTCACCATGAGGGATCCGATCATGTACCGGATCAAGAAAGTGAACCACTACCGGACCGGGGATTCATGGTGTATCTATCCGATGTATGACTTTGCCCATTGCCTGTCGGACTCCCTCGAGGGGATCACCCATTCGATCTGCACTCTGGAGTTCGAAAACAACCGACCCCTGTATGACTGGTTTCTGGAAGCGCTCAACGTCATACCGCGACCGCAGCAGATCGAGTTTGCCCGTCTCAACCTCAGTTTCACCGTCCTGAGCAAGCGGAAGCTCATCGAACTGGTGGGAAAAGGGGTGGTCGGCGGCTGGGACGATCCGCAGATGCCCACCCTTTCCGGCATGCGCAGGCGTGGGTATACCCCGGAGGCGATCCGTGATTTCTGCGAGAGGATCGGCGTATCGAAGAACGACAGTCTGATCGATATGGCGCTGCTGGAGAACTGTGTCCGGGAGGACCTTAACGAAAAAGCGCCGCGGGTGATGGCCGTCCTCCGACCCCTCAGGGTCGTGATCGACAATTACCCCGAGGGCCGGGTCGAACAGTTCGATTGTCCCTATCATCCCAAGAACACTGAGATGGGATCCCGGATAGTACCCTTCTCCCGGGTCCTGTATATCGAGCAGGACGACTTTATGGAGAACCCGCCCAAAAAGTTTTACCGGCTGGCGCCCGGCCGGGAGGTCCGTCTCCGCTATGGTTACTACATAAAATGTGTGGGTGTGGCGAAGAATCCGGATACGGGCGAGGTCCTTGAAGTGCGCTGCACTTACGACCCGGAGACGCAAAGCGGATTCGCCCCCGACGGCAGGAAGGTAGACGCCACCATCCACTGGGTGTCGGCTGCCCATTCCCTCCCGGCGGAAGTGCGCCTGTATGACCGTCTTTTCCGCGTCGCCGATCCCCTGGGGGGGGGCGCCGATTTTACGGAGTACCTGAACCCGCAATCCCTGGAAGTCCTCGGCACCTGCAGGGTGGAGCCCAGCTTGGCGGAGGCGATGCCGGAAAACCGCTTTCAGTTCGAGAGGCTCGGCTACTTTATTGTCGATCAGGTCGATTCACGCCGGGGAAACAGGGTATTCAACCGGACGGTCACGCTGCGCGATTCCTGGGCCAAGATAGCGGAGAAGGGGGCCAAACGGTGACGGCAAGAAAAACCGCGTTTTTTTCTTGACATCACCGGATTTCTTCCCTACTAATATAGCCGTGTTGTACCGGTTTTTTCACGGGCCAAAAATTTGCTTCGCCCGTTTTCCCATTTTCAATTCTCCCCCAGGCCAGCGCTTATCCCATATCGGCCTGACGTTGGATTCTTTATCAGCAAGAGACCGCGGTGCTTCACATCGCGGTTATTGATGTAAGAACTGATGTAAAAATTTAAATGTATCATCAAGGGATCCATGACCGCCGCACCCGGCGTCAATTTCGGTCTGTGGCGGTTGCCCGATGTTCGTGCAGGCTCAGGACAAAAGGCCCACCGTAAAGGCCGCCTTTGTTGCCCTGATCTTGTAGGAGAGGTGTTTTTTCTCTGGGAGTGGTCGGCGATCTGAAGTGTTTCCGACGAGCGGGATGGGGGAGTTAGCTTGGAACGTTAGCCTAAAAGGGGGGAATATTATGAAAAAGTTAAGTTATTTAAAGGTTATTCTGCTTGCGTTTTTACTGATCGTGGTCATGTGTTTGCCCGCCTGGGGACGGACGATCAAGATCGGCGTCATCGGCCCGATGAATTTCGTCCAGGGCAAGGGGCACTGGAATGGCGCCACCATGGCCGCCGAGGAGATCAACGCCAAGGGAGGCGTTCAGGTCGGCAAGGAAAAAATGAAAATCGAGCTGGTCAAGGCCGACTCCAATGAATTCCTGAATGTGACCGACGCCACCAATGCCATGGAGCGGTTGATGACCCAGGACAAAGTGGATTTCGTCGTCGGCGGATTCCGAACCGAGGCCGTTCTGCCGATGCAGGACATTGCCATGGATTATAAAAAGATATTCATCGGCTGCGGGGCCGCAACCGATTCGATCTGCGATCGCGTGGGTGAGAATTACAGCCGCTATAAATACTTCTTCCGGGGCACCCCATTTAAATCCAGTTACCTGGCGCGTACCAGTTTTTCCCATCTGGGCGTGGCGGGGGCAGCGATCAAGAACGAATTGAAGGCTCCCGTTAAATGCGCCATTGTGGCTGAAAAGGCCAGCTGGACAGAGGGCATGATCAAGGCAGCCGAAGCCACGATCCCCAAAATGGGCTTTGAACTGGTCGGGGTCTGGCGGCCCTCCGCGATCGCGACCGATGTCACGGCGGAGCTTTCGGCCATCCAGAAGAGCGGAGCCAATCTGATCTTTACCATTTTTTCATCCAGGGAGGTATCTTGAATTGCCCGGCAGGCCGGGGAACTCAAGATCCCGGCCGTTCAGGTAGGCATCAATGTCGAGGCCCAGAAGGACGGCTTCTGGGAAGCCACCAAGGGGATGGGAAATTACGTCATGACGATGAACACCTATGCCCGGGGGGTGGAAGTGAATGAGCTGACGAAACCCTTTGTGGAAACCTACATCAAACGCTTTGGCGAGACCCCCACGTACACGGCCGACACGTATTCAGCCATTCTCCACAGCTTGGTACCGTCCATCGAAGCAGTGGGAAGTTTGGATGCCGACAAGATCGTGGCCCACTTGGAAACCCGTGAGTACATGGTACCCAGCGGGAGGATAAAATTAGAGAAGGATAAGCAAGGCCGCCCCACCCATGATTTGACCTGGGGCCCGGGGTACCTGACCAGTTTGGGGGTCCAATGGCAGGATGGCAAACTCGTCGCGGTTTGGCCGAATAAGTGGAAGGCCGCACCGACTGCCCCAGAGATCACCTATAAAGGGATGGTTCCCTTCAAGATACCTCCCTGGATGAAAAAATAGCACCCTACTGCTTTGAAAAGGCCCATTCCCCCCGACCCGGTCGGGGGGAATGGGAACGGAGGCGTTTCTTTATCTTTTTGATGACAATTTTTTGAGGGCTTATGAATATCATCATTACCGGTCTCATTACCGGCAGCATGCTGGCCATGCTGGCCATCAGTTTCTCGCTGATCTTCGGGGTGGCCCGCATCGTCAACATCGCCCACACCGCCTTCTATATGGTCGCCGCGTATTGCATCTTCACCCTATCCTCAAAATTCGGCTTCAATCCCGAAGAAGAGGGCATGGCCGAAG
>JAMDBG010000127.1 GCA_023487865.1 Deltaproteobacteria bacterium
TCTGGATCGTGTTCAACGTCATGGCGAGGATCTCCCCGGCCACATACAGGTGGCGCAGATAGGCTCGTGAGTAATTTTGACAGGTATAACAATCACATGTACTGTCAATCGGCGAACGATCCTCCCGATAACGGGCGTTTTTTATAACAACCTTTTCTCCGTTTGTAAACAACAATCCGTTCCGGGCGTTTCGGGTCGGCATCACACAGTCGAACATGTCGATCCCGTGATAAACGCCTTCGACGAGATCCTCGGGCGTACCCACCCCCATCAGGTAGCGTGGCCGGTCCTCGGGGAGCAGGGGCGCCGTCACCGCAAGATTTTCCAGCATGAGCTCCTTCGGTTCCCCGACACTGAGTCCGCCTATGGCATAGCCGTCGAAACCGATCGACACGATCTCTTCCCCGCTGCGTCGCCGGAGATCCGGATAGATGCCCCCCTGGATGATACCGAAAAGGGCCTGCCGATCATTTCCGAGGCTCTTCTTACAGCGCAGAGCCCAGCGGGTGGTCCTTTCCAGCGCTCTCTCAACTTCCTGATGCCCTGCAGGGTAGGCTATGCATTCATCGAGGCACATCATGATATCGCTTCCCAGGGCCCTCTGGATCTCCACAGCCGACTCGGGGCCGAGAAAATGGCTGGAGCCATCGATATGGGATTGAAAGGTCGCCCCCTCCTCGGCAATCTTCCGGAGGGCGCCGAGGCTGTATATCTGAAAGCCGCCGCTGTCGGTCAGAATCGGGCCCTGCCAGTTCATGAATCGATGCAGGCCGCCAAGGTCCGCGATCAACCGATGCCCCGGCCGAAGATAGAGATGGTAGGTGTTGCCGAGGATGATTTCCGCTCCCAGGCCGCGGACCTGCTCCGGAGTCAGCGCCTTGACTGACGCCTGGGTGCCCACCGGCATGAAGACCGGCGTGGACACATCGCCGTGCGGCGTCTTTATCTTCCCCAACCTTGCTGCGCAAGGCGGGTCATTTTTGATCCTCAAAAAGTCCATAGCACCCGCCTATATGATCAGCATACAATCTCCGTAACTGTAAAAACGGAACCGGTTCTCGATCGCGAGACGGTAAGCCTTCTGCATCACTTCCCGGCCCGCAAAGGCGCACGCCAGAAGGAAGAGAGACGATTTTGGAAGGTGAAAGTTGGTAAGGAGCGCATCGACACGCCGGAAACGATACCCGGGATAGATAAAAAGCCGCGTCGATCCGGAAACCGGCCTGACTTTCCCTTGTTCATCGGCGACGGATTCCAGGACTCGGGTCGCTGTCGTTCCCACGGCAGTGACCCGTTCCGCCTCATTGATTTTTCGGGCGGTTTCCCCATCGAGAGAGAAATGCTCCTCTTCCATGAGATGGTCCTCCACCCGCTCCGTTGCGATGGGAAGAAAGGTCCCATAGCCCACATGGAGGGTAACTGGGGCGACTGCCACAAGCCGGTCTTCAAGCCGGTCCAAAACCTCTCTGGTGAAGTGAAGACCCGCCGTGGGTGCCGCGACCGAACCTTTGACACGGGCGTAGACGGTCTGGTATCTTTCCAGGTCCTGTTCCAATCGCGACCGGTCTTTTCGCCGCTTGATGTAGGGCGGAAGCGGCGCTCTTCCATAATGCATAAGGAAATCGTCGAACGGCATCGAGGTTTGAAAATTCAGCAACCACCGTTTTTCGGACAGGCGTCTGAGGATCGTGGCCAGGCATCCGCTGCCAAACAGGATCGTCGCTCCGACCTCAACCCGTTTAGCAGGCCGCAGGAGGACCTCCCATGCAGCGCCTGTAATCCCTTCGTCCCTCCGATTGGCAAGCAGGAGTATTTCGATTAGCCCGCCGGTCTCCTTCCTGCCGATGAGGCGCGCCGGAAAGACGCGGGAGTCGTTGACGACGATCAAATCGCCAGGACCGAAGTACTCCGGAAGGTCTCTGAAGGTTCGGATATCGCATTCCCCCGTCGTTCTATGAACCACCATCATTCGGGACCGGTCTCTCACCAAGGTGGGTTCCTGGGCGATGAGCTCTCCGGGTAGGCGGTAATCGAATTCTTCTAATCTCATGGCAAAAAGGGGTCACCTGTGTGGCAAACTGCGGCACATAAACAGAAACGAATGAGAAAGTCAATGAGATTTGGTGGTTTTCCGATCCGGAACCCACCTATAGGCATCGGTACGGTCAGCCTGTTCCGAAATGGACAAGGAGGAGGCCGGTAATAACGGCGATGGAGCCTATCACCCTGAGCGTCGTGTCCGGAATATCGGTCAGTTTGCGCAAGTAGGCTTTGATCTTATCGGGGAACGCGAAATAAGGGAGGCCTTCGACGATCAGGACCATGCCCAGAACGCAGAGAAAATATTTCATTGACTTTCAGGATTCCTCCCCATTCGTCTTATCCTTGGCCTCGTCCCAGAGCGCGTCCATTTCGGCGAGCGTGGATTCGGCAGGCGTCTTTCCCCGTTTTGCAAGAGCCTGTTCAATATAGGCGAAGCGTTTGGTGAATTTTCCCAAGGATGCCCTGAGCGCTGCCTCTGCATCTGCACCGGTAATACGACAGAGGTTGACCAGAGTAAACAGAAGGTCGCCGGCCTCTTCCTGCAGGGCTGCCTTATTTCCTGCCTCAAGGGCTGCCCGGAACTCGGAGAGTTCTTCCTCCACCTTTTTCAGTACGCCTCCGGCGCTGTCTCAGTCGAATCCGACTGAGGAGGCCCGGGCGGTGATCCGTTGTGTT
This sequence comes from Deltaproteobacteria bacterium, assembly GCA_023487865.1. Classification (GTDB taxonomy): domain Bacteria; phylum Desulfobacterota; class Syntrophia; order Syntrophales; family UBA5619; genus JAKAFS01. The sequence goes on from JAMDBG010000127.1 coordinate 2,719, forward strand.
CTGGCGAGTGTGGAAAGGGAACGGGGGATGCCGTCGCAGAGGCGGGGCTCTCCTTTTCCTTTATGCTCCACCTCCCTCTTGATTTGCTCCCAGTTCGTCCGGACCGCTTCGACATTGATGATTTGAGTATCGCCGAAGACATGCGGATGGCGTCGGATCATCTTTTCGGTGATCCCGCGGAGAACGGCGGCCATATCGAATTCTCCCGCCTCTTCCGCAATCCGGGTGAGAAAGAGGATCTGAAAGAGAAGATCCCCCAGCTCTTCGCAAAGCTCTGCGTGTGAGGCGTTGTGCAGGGCTTCGAGGACCTCATAGGCCTCTTCGATGAGATAACGGCCGATGTCCTCCTTCTTTTGGGAACGGTCCCAGGGGCAACCTGTCGGTGAGCGCAATCGGGCGACGAGATCGAGAAGTTCCCTGAATCTTGCTTCAATGTGCGGGGCGGACGGCTGCAAACGGTCCTTTCTTTCAGGATGCGGATCTTTCATGCGGGAAGGGAACGCCCGAGGAGTTCCACGATGTGCAGTACGGGTTGTTTCATTCCCAGTTCACGGAGGCCCGAGGCAAGCTGCAGGTGGCAGCCGGGATTGGCCGTGATGAGGACGTCGGCGCCGGTGGCTTTGACATGGAAGAGTTTCCGTTCGAGGAGCCTCCGGCTCGTCCGGATCTCCTTTAGGGCGAAAGACCCTGCCATACCGCAGCACCAGGTCGATTCTTTCATTTCCCTGAGTTCGACCCCGGGGATCTTTCCGATGACCTGGCGGGGCGGACCGGAAAGGCCCTGACCGTGGACCAGGTGACAGGGTTCATGGTAGGTGACGCTCACAGGCACCGGACGGAGTTCTTCGGTGCGGATCCCCACCTCGGCAAGAAATTCGGAGATATCGCGGATCTTTGCCCGGAAACGGCCGAGCCGCTCCTGTTCCGCCCGTCCTTCGAGCAGCTCATCGTATTCCTTGAGGGCGCAGCCGCAGCCGGCGCAGTCGGTCACGATGTAATCGGCATCCGCCCCGAGAAAAAGGTCGAGGTTGATCAGGGCCAGATGCCGGGCGCTTTCCCGATCCCCCTCGGCCAGATGCGGTGCCCCGCAACATTTGACTTCCCGGGGAGTGGCGACATCGAAACCTTGCTGGGAAAGGATGCGGGCTGTCTGCCGCGAAACTTCAGGAAAAACCAGACTCATGGCGCAGCCGAGGAAGAAGGCCACCCGGCCCCGCTTCTTGCCTTGGGCGGGAATGAGAGAGGGGATTTCCCGGCGAAGCGGCCGGCTCAATGGAGGGAGAAGGCCTTCCAATTTGGCCAGGACATCAGGCAGACACTTGTTGAGCCCGAGGTGGCGGACCGCCCATTGGAGACCGAGTCGCTGATAGAGACGCAGGGGTAACAGGGAGGTTTCCATGAGCGTTGGAGAGGGGAGCATCCGCCGCAGGATGAAGTCCCGCAGCATCCCTGCCGGTAGGGAAGGGGGGTGGAAGACCTGTTCCTGACTGCGGCAGAACTCCATGATCGTCCCAACACGGACACCGGAGGGGCATGCCGTGGAGCAGGCCTTGCAGTCGAGGCAGAAAAAAGCCTCTTCCCCGACCGCGGGTGAGAATTCCAGCTTTCCTTCCGCTACGGCGCGGGCAAGCGCCGCCCTGCCTCGGGGACTGGAGCGCTCCCGATTGGTCAGGGCGTAGGTCGGGCAGACCGCCAGACAGAAACCGCAGCGCATGCACTGTAGAATGCTTTCATAACCCGGTGCGTCCACCGGATTGAAATTGCCCAGAGGGGAAGGGTCAGACATGCGGACCTCCCTTTTCCTTTATGCTCCACCTCCATCCGCCATCGACGAAGATCTTTCCCGGATTGAGACGGCCGCCGGGATCGAAGGCATCCTTGATCCGGTGCATGACGCCCATCCCACCCGCACCGAACTGACGGAGGAGGTAGTCCTTCTTCGCGATGCCGATGCCGTGTTCACCCGATACCGTTCCGCCCAGTGACAGGACCTTCTCATAGAGTTCAGAGAAGAAGGCGTGGACGTTTTTAATCTCCTGCGGATTGCGTTCATCGGCGAGGGCCGTGGGGTGCAGGTTGCCGTCTCCCGCGTGGCCGAAGGTGGCAACCCGGACCTGGTATTTTTCCTTGAGCCGTTCGATCTCGGCAAAGGTCTCGGCAAGACAGCTCCTGGGGACGGTGGCATCTTCAAGGATCGTTGTCGGCGAGACACGGGCGACAGCCGATAGGGCGGTCCGCCGGGCGGCCGTGAGGCGGGAAGCCTCGACGGCGTTTCCCGCCTGGTGGATCTCGTCCGCCCGGACTTCCTCAAGGATCCTTCGCACACCCTGCGCCTCATCGGCGACCACCGCGGGATGTCCGTCCACCTCGATCAGAAGGAGGGCGGCCATTTCACGGGGGAGGCCGATTCGCACATAGTCTTCGACGCAGTTGATCGTCATGCGGTCCATGATTTCCAGGGTCGCGGGGATGATTCTCGCGGCGATGATCCTGGAGACCGCTTCTCCAGCGGTGCGGATATCCCGGAAATAGGCCAGGAGAGTGCGCTTTTCCTGCGGCGGGGAGATCAGGCGGACCGTCACCTCGGTGATGATCCCCAGAGTCCCTTCGCTGCCGACCAGAAGATCGCGGAGGGAATAGCCGGCGACATCTTTCACGCACTTTCCTGGCCTATT
>JAMDBG010000084.1:0-3845 GCA_023487865.1 Deltaproteobacteria bacterium
GAAACAGTATGAGAGAACTAAAATGCCTCAACCTTTCTGATCATCGTGATTCTCCCGGTTCGACGTGAAGGCCTTCAGGGAGAGGTGTTTTAAGAACAGATATAGAGGTGAGCCTGATGGATCTCAAATCGCTTTTCGAGCCCAGGACCATGGCGGTATTTGGGGTGTCGGCGAGCAACTACCGGCATCCGGCCAACGAAATATTCAACAAGAACATGCTCCGCTACCCGATCAGCGTATACGGGGTCAATCCCCGCGGAGGAACCATCAACAGCCAGTCGATTCATCGGAGCATCGCGGAGGTGCCGGAACGGATCGACCTGGCTGTCATTGCGGTCAGAGCCGATCTTGTTCCGGAGGTCATGACCGAATGCATTCGGGCCAAGGTCCGTTCCGCCGTGGTCATCTCGGGGGGATTTACCGAGGTGGGCAGGGGGGACCTGCAGGAGAGGATCGTTGCCATCGCGAAGGAGGCCGCGTTTCCCTTCATCGGTCCCAACTGCCTGGGCATTTATGTTCCCTCCCGCGTCGATACGTTCTTCCTGCCGGGTGAGCGGATGGTGAACCCCATCATCGGGAATGTCTCCTTCGTGAGCCAAAGCGGGGGAATTCTTGTGGACCAGATGATCAAGTTCACGAACGAGGGGGTGGGACTCGCCAAGGCGATCAGTATCGGGAACAAGGCCCTTCTGGGAGAACTGGACCTCCTTGATTATTTTGCCGCGGATCCGGCGACGAAAGTCATTGCCTTCTACATTGAAGGTTTCGGAGAGAATGAAGGGAGGGAGTTTGTGCTTAAGGCCGGGGGGTGCGGCAAACCGGTGGTTGTGCTGAAGTCCGGCAAGAGCCCGGGCGGAAGCAAAGCCGTATCGAGCCATACGGCGTCCCTGGCGGGCGACTATGCCAGCTTCTCCGCGGTGCTTTCCCAGTTCAATATCATAGAGGCGGCAAACGAACTGGAACTCATCTCCTTCTGCGAATCCTTGAGCACCTATGCCAAACCCATCGAGGGGAGGATCGGGATCGTCACGGTAAGCGGCGGGCATGGGGCCATCGCCGTCGATGCCTGCACCGCTCGCGGGCTTTCCGTTCCGGGACTGCCGGACAATGTCCGGGAAGAGCTCCGCAAAAACCTCAGCCCGAGCGTTCAGGATATCGCCGCGCTCACCAATCCCGTCGATCTCACCGGCAGCGGGATCGACGAGGATTTCGTCGCCACCGTCAAGAGTTTTTGCGCCATGGAGAATATCGACTGTGTCCTTGCCTTGCTCCTTCCCTACATTCCGGGAATCACCTCCGATCTCGGTGCGAAGCTCGGAGGGATTGCCAGACAATGCGGCACGCCCCTGATTGCTTACGTACCCAATGTGGAGAAATATGCCATGCTCATCGAGGGGTTTACACTGAACGGCTCTCCCGTTGCCCACTCGATCGAGGGGGCGGTGCTCATGGCAGATGCCCTGAGGAGGAACAGGCCATGATCGATGCCCGCTCCGAGATGCGCCGGGTCATCGAGGCGGCCCGTGACGATGGATGGGTCCTCGAGCCTGATGCCAAGCGGCTCTTTGCTTTGGCGGGATTCGCTGTCCCCCGTTTTACGCTCGCCCGGACAGCGGAAGAGGCGGTCCGCTTTGCAGAGGAAATGGGGTACCCGGTGGTCGCCAAGGTCGTTTCTCCCCGCATCCTCCACAAGTCGGACGTCGGAGGGGTGGCCGTGGGGATCGCCAGTGCCGGGGCTCTGACCGAGGCGTTTCGGCGTTTCCAGGCGCTGGAAGGATTCCGCGGTGTGCTCGTGGAGGAGAGAGTGAGCGGGATAGAGCTTATCCTGGGGGCAAAAATCGATTTCCAGTTCGGACCCCTGATCCTGCTGGGGATCGGGGGAACGGGCGTGGAGATTTACAAGGATGTTTCCCTGCGGATGGCCCCCCTATCCGAAAAAGACGCCCGGGCGATGATCGCGGGACTCAGAGGGCAGAATCTGCTGACGGGATACCGGGGCAGCGAACGAGTGGATCTGAAGATGCTCACAGGAACCCTCCTTTCCTTCTCCTCTCTGGTCATGGATCTGGGGGAGGGAATCGAATCGATCGATATCAATCCGCTTCTCTGCGCTTCCCGGCACTGCATGGTGGCGGACGCCCGCATCATCCTTCGGAAGGAAGACGGAACGCCTTCCGCATAGCGAATTCCATGATTTTTTACCTCATCATCATCGCGACGCTCATCAACCAGATCGCATTCAAGGGCAGCAAGGTCCTGATGTCCCTCTATGCGATGAACCTGGGCGCCGATCCATTCATTGTCGGGGTACTCATTTCCCTTTACTCCCTGTTTCCTTTGTTTCTTGCCGTATACGCCGGAAGACTCTCAGACCGTTTGGGGCCGCGCGTCCCGATGCTTCTCGGATCACTGGGCCTTGCCCTGGGACTGCTGCTGCCGTTTCTTTTGCCGCGTCTGGCGACCTTACTAGCGTCTGCGGCGGTCATCGGCTGCATCTACATCTTCTATACGGTATCGGTCCAGCACCTGATCGGTTCTTTTGGCAGCGGAGTCCAACGCACGCGCAACTTCAGCACTTTCAGTCTGGGTGTGGCCCTGAGTGCGATGTTCGGTCCGACGCTGGCCGGTTTCTCGATCGACCTTGCCGGGTATGAGCTCACCTATCTGATCCTCGCGTTGTTTCCTGCAGTACCGGCGGTGTTTTTCATGTTCTTTGCACGGGAGTTGCCGCGTGCGGAAGCGGCGGATCAGCAGGCGCAAAAACAGACGATCGACCTGCTTCGCAACGTGCCGTTACGCCGTGCGCTGGTGACCGCCGGCGTCATCGAAACAGGGCTGGAACTGTTCAATTTCTATATGCCGATCTACGGGCATTCGCTCGGGCTGTCGGCATCGGTGATCGGCATCATCATGGGGGCATTCGCGGCCGCCATGCTGTTGATGCGGAGTGTGATGCCGATCCTGGTCCGTAAAAGCAGTGAAGAGTGGGCGCTGTTCGGATCGCTGGGCCTTGCGGCCGCCATCTCCCTGCTCTTCCCGTTTGTCGCCGATGTCTACCTGCTGGTCGGAATTTCGTTCGTACTCGGTCTTGGTCTCGGCTGCTGCAGTCCGCTGTCGCTGATAATCACCTATAATCGTGCGCCTGACGGGCGCAGCGGCGAGGCGATGGGGATGCGACAGACCGTCAATAAATTCATCCAGGTTCTCCTGCCGGTGATCGTCGGTACTCTCGGCAGCGCGTTCGGAGTCGGCCCCGCCTTTTGGATGAATGCGTTGATGCTCGCCTCCGGTGCGTATATCATGAAGGCCGATGCGAGGTTGCGGGTGAAAGCATAGCCGACGGATCGGTCCGGCGCCTTACGGTGCTGACGCAGTGCCCCCGCCGGCAGGCCACATCCGGCCCATTGCCGTCACCGCCGCCGCCTGCTTCACTCCGATATATTTTCCGCTTGACAGGACGGGCAATTCTTCTATAGTGACCGCACACAAGAGAATCCTCGTTGAAAAGGCTCCCTGCCCAGAGGGAGCCCTGTCACGACCGTCCATATTCTCCCTGCCGGTCCGGAACGAATGAAATGCAAGGGGTCGGTGCTTTCTTTTGTTATTTCCACGGATCGGAGAAGAGATGCAATAAACGAACGCGGAGGCAAAGATGCGAGAGTTTCAGGGGAAAGCCGCCATAGCGGTTGGATGTCTCTATTGCGGTTTCGTCGGCTGGTCGATTTATGGCGCCATCTGGCCCGTTGAAACTTATGCCTTCCGTATGATCCACATGGCCTTCATCTTTTGCCTGGCCTTTATCACCTATCCCATCCGGAAGGATACCAGCCGCCGAAACCGCAAAG
>JAMDBG010000084.1:3855-5340 GCA_023487865.1 Deltaproteobacteria bacterium
GCCGCTGGACGCTGTGGGTGGACCTGCCCCTGGCCCTTCTGGGCATGGCGGCAATCGCGTTCGCTTTCATCGACACGGACCAGTTCATCCGCCGCTCCACCCTTTCGGAACCGCTCGATCTCTTCTTCGGCATCGTGGCGATCCTTCTGCTGCTGGAAATCTCCCGCCGCATCGTCGACAACACCTTCACCCTGGTCGTCGTGGGGTTCCTGTTCTACATGTATTTCGGATATTATTTCCCCGATGTCATTTCCCATAAGGGGTATGATCTGGGTCGGATCGTCGGCCACATGTATATGACGCTGGAAGGGATCTTCGGCGTGCCGCTTTCGGTCAGCGTCTCTTTCGTGATGCTCTTCGTGGTCTACGGCACCTTCATGGACGTGGCCGGGGCCGGTGGTTTCTGGCTGGACCTGTCGCTCGCTACGATGGGACGCCAATCGGCGAGTGCGGGAAGGGGTGCGGTGATCACCTCCTTGGCCCTCCTCGGCGGGCCCCAGGGAAGCGGTGTGGCAACCACCATGACGGTCACGCCGATCATGTGGCCGATCCTCAAGAAGGCCGGTTATTCACCGGACATGGCTGCAGGGCTGATCGCCACCGGCGGGATCGGGGCCGTCCTCTCGCCGCCTCTGATGGGTGCGGCCGCCTTCCTCATCATGCAATTTATGGGCGTCTCCTTCTGGGATGTCGTCGTCATGGTCACCGTTCCGACGCTCCTTTATTACGTCGGCACTCTCTTCATGGTTGAACTGGAGGCCCGCAAGTACAATTTCGCCCCTCCGGAAACGGAAGCCAAGACCGTCAGGCAGGTGATGCTCACCAAGGGACACCATCTGATTTCGATCCTCGTTCTGGTGGCGATCCTGGTTCTCTGGAACAAGTCGCCCGAATACGCGGCGCTTGGGGCCATCGGGACGACGATTCTGACGAGCTTTCTGAGCCGCGACCGAAAGGAATGGCTGACTCCCCGCAGGATCGTCACGGCAATGATCGAGGGGGCGAAGAACATGCTTCCGGTCGCCGTGCTGCTGGCCGCCGCGGGGCTGATCGTCGGGACCTTCACCTTGACGGGCCTCGGGCTGAAGATCTCCTCCATCATCATGTCGCTGAGCGGCGGCTCCGTCCTGGCCGCACTCCTGCTGTCCCTGTTCGCCTCGATGCTGATCGGTCTGAGCCTCCCCATCACGGCCACGTATATCATGACGGTGGTCATGGTCGCCCCGGCCCTGGTCCAGATCGGTATCCCGATGCACGTGGCGCACCTGCTGGTCTTCTATTTCGCAGTCCTTTCCGAGGTTTCTCCCCCCGTCGGACTTTCCCCCTCCGCGGCCGCGGCCGTCACGGGCGGAAATCCCTTCGGATCGATGATGCAGGCATGGAAGTACTCCCTGCCCGCCTTTCTCGTCCCTTTCTACTTCTCGACGACCACCGTCGGCAACAGCCTCCTGATTCTCGGGGCGAACTGGCCCGACTTCCTCCAAG
>JAMDBG010000109.1 GCA_023487865.1 Deltaproteobacteria bacterium
GTAATTGCTTGTTGCAATTGAATCGGTACCCGGGGGTGACGGGTAGAACATCCTTTCCTCCGACCCGGGATGCGGAAAAGGATCAGCAACACCGCAAAGGGCGTTATCCGCCGAATACATCGATTCAAAGGGTTAGCCATGCGACCCATGCCCCTCGTTCCGATCATCCCGAAGGCAACTTTCTCCGCTGCCTCTTCTTTATACCAAACAGAGCCCCGCGTCGATAAAAAAAAGCCCGGGGTTCTGCAGTGACAGCCCCGGGCAATTTTTACAGGAAAAGATTTACTTCTTCACATCCTCAAAATCGGCGTCGACGACATCATCGTCCTTCCCGCCGCCCCCGGCCTGAGCGCCCGCACCGGCATCCCCCGCTCCGGGGCGGGGACCCGCTTCGGCGCCGGCCTGCTGCCCTGCGGTTTTGGCATACATCGCCTCCGCCAGCTTGTGGGAAGCGTTGGTCAGCTCTTCCTGGGCCGCCTTGATCGCCTCCAGGTCGTCGCCCTCGATCGCCTTTTTCACCTTGGCGATGCCCTCCTCAATTCGTGCCTTTTCGGCGGCGTCAATCTTGTCGCCGAACTCCTTGATGTTCTTCTCTACGCTGTACGTCAGCGTGTCAGCCTGGTTCCTCGCCTCGATCAATTCCTTTTTCTTCTTGTCCTCCTCGGCATGGGCATCGGCATCCTTGACGAGCTTCTGGATCTCCGCCTCGGAAAGGCCGCTGGAAGCGGTGATCTTGATGCTCTGCTCCTTGCCGGTCCCGAGATCCTTTGCCGAGACGTGAACGATCCCGTTGGCGTCGATGTCGAATCCGACCTCGATCTGAGGCACACCCCGCGGTGCGGCGGGAATCCCCACCAGTTCAAAGCGTCCGAGTGTCCGGTTGTCGGACGCCATGGACCGTTCGCCCTGGAGGACATGGATGCTCACTGCCGGCTGGTTGTCCGCGGCCGTTGAGAAGATCTGGCTCTTCTTGGTCGGAATCGTCGTATTCTTCTCGATGAGCCGCGTCATGACGCCGCCCAGTGTCTCGATGCCGAGCGAAAGGGGGGTCACGTCCAGCAAGAGGACATCCTTTACGTCGCCGGTGAGGACGCCTCCCTGGATGGCGGCGCCTACGGCAACGACCTCATCGGGGTTGACCCCCTTGTGGGGTTCCTTGCCGAAAATCTCCTTCACTTTCTGCTGAACCCGCGGCATCCGCGTCATCCCGCCGACGAGAATGACCTCGTCGATCTCGCTCGGCTTGAGCTTTGCATCCTGGAGAGCCGTCAGGCAGGGACCCGCGGTCTTTTCGATCAGGTCCTCAACAAGGGCTTCCAGTTTTGCCCGGGTCAGTTTGATGTTCATATGTTTGGGGCCCGAGGCATCGGCCGTGATGAAGGGCAGGTTGACATCCGTCTCCATCGCGCTGGAAAGCTCCATCTTCGCCTTCTCCGCCGCTTCCTTGATCCGCTGGAGGGCCATTTTGTCCTTGCGGATATCGATCCCCTGGTCTTTCTTGAACTCGGTGGCCAGGTAGTCGATCAACCGCTGGTCGAAATCCTCGCCTCCCAGATGGGTGTCACCATTCGTGGACTTGACTTCAAAGACGCCGTCTCCCAGTTCAAGGATCGAGATATCGAAGGTCCCGCCGCCGAGATCGAAGACGGCGATCTTCTCATCTTTCTTCTTGTCCAGGCCGTAAGCGAGGGCTGCCGCTGTCGGTTCGTTGATGATCCGAAGCACATTGAGCCCCGCGATCTTGCCGGCGTCCTTGGTCGCCTGGCGCTGGGAATCGTTGAAATAGGCCGGCACGGTGATCACCGCATCGGTGATCTTCTCGCCTAGGTAATCCTCGGCGGTCTGCTTCATCTTCGTCAGGATCATCGAGGAGATCTCCGCCGGGCTGTAGTTCCGGTCCCGGATCGTCACCTGGGCATCGCCGTTTTTCGCCTCTGTGATCTTGAACGGACTGATCGTCCGGTCATACTGGACCTCTTTTGAATTATATTTTCTCCCTATGAGCCGCTTGATCGCATAGACGGTGTTCTCCGAGTTGGTGACGGCCTGACGCTTGGCAACCTGACCCACCAGTCGTTCCCCGTTTTCCGTAAAGGCCACCATCGAAGGGGTCGTACGGTTCCCCTCCTGGTTCGCGATCACCACCGGGTCTCCACCTTCCATTATCGCGACGCACGAGTTCGTCGTTCCCAAATCTATTCCAATAATTTTTGCCATAATTTCCCATCCTCCTTAATTATTCTCGGCCTCATTCATTGCCTCTTCACAATTCTTCTGATCTTCTTTATTCAAGCGTCTACAGACGGATACCTTTGACGGACGGAGCAGTCTGCCGTTCAGGAGATACCCCCTCTCGAACTCGCCGACCACCTTGCTCTCGTCATGCTCCTTGCTCTCTACCTGCAGCATCGCTTCATGAACGTGGGGATCGAAATCCTTACCGACCGCTTCGATTTGTTCCACACCGTGCTTCTGCAGACAGCTCAGAAGCTGCTGCTGAAGCATCTTGAGTCCTTCTCGGAAGGCATTGAAGTCCTCCGAGTTGCAGGCATGCTCCATGGCCCGGTCCATGTTGTCGACGAGCGGCAGGATGTCCCGGAGCAGATTTTCATTGCCATACCGGATCGCATCGGCCTTCTCCCGGACGGCCCGCTTTTTATAATTGTCCAGTTCGGCAACGGCACGCACATATTTATCGTAATTTTCCGAGGACTTCTTTTCCATTTCTTGAAGTTTCACTTTAAGATCCTCTTCTGAGGCTTTTGCCTTTTCCTCCATTTTCGCATCCGCTTTTTCTGTCCCTTCCCGAGGGTCTTCATTCATTCCAGCCGTACCTGTTTTCACCTTTTTCGACATATGTCCTTCACCCTATTTGCTGTCCGGTCTCTGAAAAAGCTTAAAGTCAACCATTTCACAGATCACATGTCCCACCGTAATATGCACCTCCTGAATGCGGGGGGTGCTGGTGGAGGAGACATTAAGAGAGTGATCGACAATTCTGGCGACATCTCCTCCATCCCTGCCGGTCAGTCCGATGGTGATCATCCCTATTTTTTTCGCCACTTCCAGGGCCTTGATCACGTTTGCGGAGGCGCCGCTGGTGCTCATGCCCCAGGCGATGTCCCCCCTCTGGCCGATCGCCCGGATCTGCTTGCTGAATATATCAGTAAAATCATAGTCGTTGCCGATACTGGTGATGACCGACGTATCGGTTGTCAGGGCAATCGCAGGAAGAGGAGGCCTTTCGATCACGAACCGATTCACGAATTCCGCAGCCAGATGCTGGGCGTCCGCCGCCGATCCGCCGTTTCCGAACAGGAGGATCTTGTTGCCGGCCTTGAGGGCCGTCGTGACCGCCTCTACCACCGCCACAATCCGCTTCAGATTCTCGTTGACGAAGATCTCCTTGCTCTGATTCGACTCCTGGAATATCTTGATGATGTAATCTTCCATCTTCCCTTCCACGCCCTGTTTTTCAGAAATTCCCAAAAGCGGCCATAATATAAGAATCACACCGGACGCTGTCAAGAGAGGCAGGTCGATTAAATTCTCAAGGTGAAATTAACGGTTATCCCTGATGTATTTCACCGATTGCAGGAGAATACCGGAATCGGTGCGGACCGGGGCGCATCACTGCCACTACCGTTCGGGTCGCTGCAGTATGCTCCCAATGACTCGACATCTTTATCTTTATTTGTGGATTGGGCTATCCGGCCTGATTCGGCCTTCTGGAGGGAATCTGTCGATGATGAAAAACGGTTGATCGTTCACACATCCCGTTCGCCTGATCAATTCTCCGTCCGGTGAGGATTGAAACAATCGGCGAGCGTTGCCAATAAGCCCTTAACGGAAAAGGGCTTGACGATATAACCGGCAAATCCGATATCCGAAGCCTTTTCCTTATCGCTTTCCATCGCAAATCCGGTCAGGGCAAAAATAGGAATATCCTTTAAGTCGGGATCCGCCTTGATGATCTTTGTTGCACTCAATCCATCCATCCCCGGGAGCTGTATGTCCATCAGGATGAGGTCCGGATGGTGCTCTCGGACCAAGCGAAGACCGGTTTCCGCGTCCACCGCTTCCAGCATTCGATAATGTCCTGTCTTGAGAACGGCTCTCATGAGTTTCATATTCATCTCGTTGTCTTCGATTACCAGAATGGTCTTGTCTGCCATGGTGAGACTCCTTTAAGAGATTCGCTCCGCTGCGCCCAGGCGATGTCCGAATAGTTCAACCTGACATGTGTTCCGTAATGTCTTGTTAAACCGGCAGGGTGAACCGGAACGACGATCCTTTTCCCGGACCGTCACTGTCAACCCAAATCCTGCCGCCGTGCATTTCAACCAGGCTGCGAGTCAGACTCAGCCCCAATCCCGTTCCGGGATACTTTCGGCTCAAGGAACTCTCCAGTTGGGAAAAGGGCGCGAAAATCTTTTCCAGGTCCTCTTTCCGAATCCCGATGCCCGTATCGACCACACTGATCTCCAGTTCATTTCGGAGCGGCCCGGTCTCTGCCGGGATTCCATTTTTCGCCCCGACTACCATGCGGGCGCCCAGGCAGACATTTCCACCGTCCTTGGTAAACTTTACCGCATTGGACAGGAGGTTGTAAACGATCTGTTTCACTCTGAGCTCGTCGGCGATGATTGTTTCGGGAATCGGGTCGATTTTTGCCGTAAGACGGATATTCCGCGCTGCGGCTTTGTCCATGATTGAAAGGCTCTGTTCCAGCAATTGTTTCAGGTTTATTTCAGATTTATTCAAATGGAGCTTACCCGCCTCGATTTTTGACACATCGAGAATCTGATCCACCAAAGCGAGCAGATGTTGGCTGCTTTTGCTAATGTCGGTGAGGTATTCCTCCTGGATTTCATTTAAGTCCCCGAAGTTTTTCCCCAAAATCAATTCGGTAAAACCCATGATATGGTTCAGCGGCGTTCTGAGTTCATGACTCATGTTGGAAAGGAATTCACTCTTTGCGGCACTGGAAGCCTCGGCTGCGATCTTGGCCTGATCAAGCCGTTCCGCCCGTTTCCGATCCGTGATATCACGGCTCACCCCCAGGAGGCCAACGGCTTTGCCCTCCTCGTCTCTTAAAAAGGTTGTGGTGACCTCAGCCCAACGGCTGGATCCATCTTTACAATACTGCTTGACTTCAATGGTCTTCGCTCTGTTCGGATCAATATTTCCGGCGGCCTCTCTGACAATTTCCTCCTCCAGTGTTTTTGCCACATTTTCCAAGGATTCCGGTGTCAATGTCTCTTCCAGAGACAATGACACCGGAATCCTTGGAAAATGTG
>JAMDBG010000079.1 GCA_023487865.1 Deltaproteobacteria bacterium
AAATTCTCCTCCCTTTGTGTGGAAGAATACCTCCGGCTGCAGGAAAAACTGCCGGCGGTGGCGCTCCGGCCCCTATCCGGGGAGTTTCAATCCCTCCGGGCCGTGAAGAACGATGCGGAGATCGACAGGATCCGGGCGGCGGCTCGAATCGCCGGAGAGGCCCTTGCGGCGACCCGGGGGATGATCCGGCCGGGCGTCCGGGAGATGGAGATCGCCGTCGAGCTCGAATACCGGATGCGGTTGGGCGGGGCGGAACAGGCGGCCTTTGAGACGATTGTCGCCGCGGGGGTGAATGCGGCTCTTCCTCACGCCACGCCGGGGTCCCGTGCGATCGCAGCCGGGGATTGCGTCACGATCGACTATGGCGCGGTGTCGGGCGGCTACCATTCGGACGAGACCTGCACGTATATTGTGGGGCATGCCTCGGACCGTCAGCGGGAGGTCTACCGGCTGGTGAGGGAGGCCCATGACCGGGCGATCGGGGCGATCCGGGCGGGAGTTTCCTGCGGCGCGATCGACCGTGTCGCCAGGGGGTGCCTCGAAGAGGCCGGACTGGGTCCTCATTTTTCCCACGGTACCGGCCACGGGGTGGGTCTGGATGTCCATGAGGCGCCGCGCCTGGCCTCGGGACGTGAGGAGATTCTCCGGGCCGGAATGGTCGTGACGGTCGAGCCGGGGGTCTATCTCCCCGGTCTCTGGGGTATCCGGATCGAAGATACGGTGCTTGTGGGTGAGGAGGGCTGCGAGATCTTGACGCCAACCTCAAAGGATCTGACCATTCTTTAATCTGAACTTCGCTATAGAATACAGGGTGTCCGACTATGAAATTGTTTCCGGAAGATCTGCTGTACAGCCAGGAGCATATCTGGATCAGGGTGGAGGGCAATCTGGCCACCATCGGGATTACGGACCATGCCCAGGAGAAATTGGGAGAGATCATTTCGCTCGATCTTCCCGAGGACAACTCCTCTGTGGAGAGGGACGAGCCCTTCGGCAGGATCAAATCGGCGAAAGCGGCGGTTGAACTCATTTCCCCGGTCAGCGGGACGGTCATCAACGTTAATGAGGATATCACGGATGACATCGGAATCATCAACAGCGATCCTCACGACACCGGCTGGATGATCGTCGTCGAGCTGGAAAATCCGGAAGAGCTGGATGATCTGCTGGATACGGGCGAATATCAGGAATTCGTCACCCGGGAAGAGGAGATCGGGTGAGCCATGGATATCCAGGCTCTGATCAGAGAAGAGGTCCTCACCCAGACGGCCTATCCGGTAGAGACCACCCCGTGCCGGATCAAACTCGATGCCAATGAAAATCCGCTGGCCATGCCCCCCCGGCTCCGGGAAAGCTTTGCGCGACTTTTGGCCTCCATCGATCTGAACCGTTATCCCGAGGCGGGGTCCGTGGCGTTGGCATCCCGGTTTGCCGGGGCATTCGGCGTTGAGGCGGATCGGGTGATCATCGGCAACGGATCGGACGAGCTCATTCAGATCCTCTGTGCGGCCCTGGCGCGGCCCGGGGCGGAGGTGATGATCCCCGTTCCCACCTTCGCCATGTACCGGATCTCCGCTCTCAACTCCGGCCTTAAGGTCGCGGCGGTCCCGCTCGACAAGGCGTTCGATCTCGATCTTCCGGCCCTGCAGGAGCGGATGGCAGCGCACCCTCCCGCCGTGACTTTTTTGGCCTGGCCCAACAATCCGACGGGCAACTGCTTCAGTCGGGAGAGGATCGAGGCGATCCTGAAGGCCGCCTCCGGGATCGTCGTTGTGGATGAGGCCTATTTCCATTTTTCGGGAAAGACGTTTCTGCCCGACTTTGACAGGTATGAGAACCTGGTCATCCTCCGGACCCTCTCCAAGGTGGGGCTGGCGGCGATGCGGATCGGCCTCCTCATCGGTCCCCCCGCTCTGGTCCACGAGCTCCATAAGGTGAGGCTTCCCTACAATCTCAACGCCCTGTCGCAGGCGGCTGCCGGCTTCTATCTCGATGAGGAGGAAGCCTTTCTGGAACAGGCGGCGCTGATACGCAGGTGGCGCGACGAGCTGTTTTCAGCCCTTTCGACGATGCCGGGCATCCACCCGCGGCCGACCGATGCAAATTTTATTTTTTTTAGTTGCGATTTTGATGCGGATCGCGTATACAGACATCTGATGGAACAGGGGATCCTGATCAAGAACTTCAACAGCCCCGGAACGATGCAGGGCTGCATGCGAGTCACGGTGGGAACCCGCGAAGAAAACCAGGCATTCCTGGACGTTTTAAGGGACATCCTAGCGAAGTAAGGAGCGTGGTCCAGCCATAGGCAACAACCCAGGGTAGTATACGGCACGAAACCAAAACGTGTGACGCCGTACTGCCCTTTTTTTGCGTCATTTTTTCATTTTTAAAAATTGGGGAAAACGAAAGGGAGGAGAATTTGGAAGTAAAAGTATTTGACAACGATGTGGAAAAGGCCTTGAAGATCCTCAAAAACAAGCTCTCCAAGAGCGGCCTTTTCAAGGAACTCAAACTGCGCAGGGCTTATGAGAAACCCTCGGTGAAGAAGAAGAGGAAGACCATCGAGGCGCGCCGGAGACTGGCCAAGACCATGCGGCGCAAGGTCTCCTAGGCGAAGTCCGCGGATGGGCTGAAGAGAGAGGTCTGATCGACCGGGTCAGAGGTCGTGGACCATGACCCGTGACCGGCGTGGAGGTGTGTGAGATGGATGAAAGAAACCAGTATGTCGTCGACTCCCTGTCGATCGATGAATCCTGGCGTATCTTCCGCATCATGGCCGAATTCGTCGATGCCATCGAAACCCTCTCCCAGATCAAGCACGCCGTAAGCATCTTCGGCTCGGCCAGGACCACGCCCGACGACCTTTATTACCAGAAGGCGGAGCACCTTGCCCGTCTTCTGGCTGAAAGGGGCTTCGGCGTCATCACGGGCGGCGGTCCCGGCATCATGGAGGCGGCCAACAGGGGGGCTGCGGAGGCCGGAGGCCAGTCCGTGGGGATGAACATCCGCCTGCCTCTCGAGCAGAAGCCGAACCCTTACGCGAATATCAGCATCGACTACAAGTACTTTTTCACCAGGAAGGTGATGTTCGTCAAGTATGCCATGGCCTATGTCGTCATGCCCGGCGGCTTCGGGACGCTGGACGAGCTCTTCGAAGCCCTCACCCTCCTCCAGACGAAACGGATCAAGCCCTTTCCCGTCGTCCTGATGGGGAGCGAATACTGGAAGGGGCTGATCGACTGGATCAAAAAGACGATGCTCCGCAACAACAAAGTCTCTCCGGCAGACCTGGAACTCTTTCAGGTGATCGACGATCCGGAAGAGGTCGTGAAGTACATCCAGAAGTACGTCATCCTGTAAGAGGGCGGCGGTGTTGCTGCAAGGCTGACGACCTCGTAAAAAGTCTCAAAGGTCACTAAAAAGGGGCAGCTTCGTAAAAAGGCCGCAGGCAAGGTGCGCGCCTACCGGGGAATGAGACAACCTCGGGCGCACACCGCGATGACGAAGGATGAGGCTGGAATGCCGCATCCGGACTTTTTCCGAAGCCGTCGGGGCTGAGGCAGATGGCGTTTCAAAACGACGATACGGGGCGGGGGACTTCTCTGCACGCGGTCCTTGCGGAACTGAAGCGGGGGCAGGGCGCTCCCTGTTACCTCCTTTGCGGAGACGAGGAGTTTCTTCTCCAGGACGCCCTCGAAAAAATCACGACAGCGCTCATCCCCGAGCCCCGGGACCGGGAACTCAACCTCTTCGTGACCGATGGCGAGCACGAGAATATCGACGCCCTGTGCGAATCCCTCATTACCCCCCCGCTCCTTTCCGGACGCAAAGTGGTCGTTGTCCGAAACACCCGACTTTTCCAGTCCAAAAATGTCCTTCTGTCTCTGATCGGCAGGATCCGGGAGCGCCTGGAACAGGACCCCGACCGGGCCGCAGCGGATTTCATGAATTTTTTGCAGATCACGGGTCTGCTGTTGGACGACCTCAAGGACGGCGGCTGGCGGAGGATCGACGACGAGACCTGGCGGCGGATCGTCCCGGACGACAGCGGGGAGGCGAGGGAAGCCTGGCTTCCCAAGGCGGTGGAACTCTGTGCAAGCAAAGGCGCCCTGCCGGCGAAGGAACGGCCGGGGGAGACCGATCGACTGGAGCGGGTGCTCACGGACGGGATGCCCGAGGGGAACTGCCTCATCCTGACGGCCGAAACAGCGGACCGGAGAAAAAGACTTTTCAAGACCATCGCGTCGGCAGGAAAAATCCTCACATTCAACAGGGTGAAGGGGGAGGCGAGGCAGCAGCAGGCCGTGCAGGCAATGGCCGCCGAGCGGCTGAACCGGGAGGGGAAGAGACTTTCAACGGCGGCCTGGACCGCCCTCGGGCAGAAAACGGGTTTCAACCTCCGGGAGTCCCTCGGTGCCATCGAGAAACTGATCACGTACGCCGGGGACAAGACGCAGATCGAGGCGGCGGACGTGGATGCCGTCATCGGCAGGACGAAGGAAGATACGGTCTTTGAGCTGACCGGCGCACTCTCCGGGCGGAACCTGATCCCCGCCCTGAAGACCCTGCACGAGCTCCTCGACCAGGGCGTCCACCCCCTGATGATCATGACGATGATCGTCAGGGAGATCCGTTTCCTGTTTCAGGCGAACCTCCTGCTTGCGTCAGGCAGGCTGGGGGCGTATCAGACGACCATGGACTACGGCCGGTTTCAGAAGGCGATCCTCCCCGCCCTCAAACAACTGGCCGCCGACGGAGAGGAAACCATCGCCGTCGTTTCCCAGCACCCCTTTGTGGTCTATCAGGCCCTGAAGAACGCGGAACGTTTCACCCGTGCGGAACTGACCGGCTATCTGGATCTGCTGCTCCGGACGGATCTGGCGCTCAAGACGACCGGGCAGGATCCCCGCCTCCTTTTGGAGCGGGTTCTGATCACGGTCTGCGGAGCTAAAGTTTCCTGATCCGGGTCAGGGCGGCCCGTTTCTGTTTGGACAGGCGGCGGGCGGGTCCCTTCTTTTTTGCGGCGGCGCGGCGGTCTTCGTCCTCTTCTTCTTCCGTCTCCGGCGGGCCTTCGGAGACAGGACCCGCCGCGATGCCGTCGAGCCGGGCGGCGAAGGCGGCCGAGGCGATGGAGGTCTTCCCCCGGCGGGCGGCAAAGTTCACGATCTCCCGGTCGGAGGTGACGACCATGATCTCCTCGCTCCCCTTCGCGAGGAGCCGTTTGATCACCTCGTCGGCCTTCTCCCCC
>JAMDBG010000205.1 GCA_023487865.1 Deltaproteobacteria bacterium
AGGACCGCTTCGGTGGAATCGATCAAGCGGGCGGTGGAAGAAGCGGAACGCATCTCCGGGTGCGAGATCCGTTCCGTCTATGTCGGGATCGCCGGCGGCCATATCCGGGGACAGAACAGCCTCGGCATCGTGGCCGTCAAGGGACGCGAGGTGAACGAGGATGATGTGGAACGGGCCATCGATGCAGCCAAGGCGATCGCCATCCCCATAGACCGGCAGATCCTTCACACCCTCCCTCAATACTATGTCGTCGACGAACAGGACGGAATCCGCGATCCGGTGGGGATGTCGGGGGTCCGACTGGAGGCGAAGGTCCATATCGTGACCGGCGCCGTGACCTCCATCCAGAATGTTGTGAAGTCGGTCAATCGCGTCGGGCTGGACATCAACGAAATCGTCCTGGAACAGATCGCTTCCAGCGAAGCGGTCCTGAGCGACGACGAAAAGGATCTCGGAGTCACCCTGGTCGACATCGGCGGCGGGACGACCGACATCGCGATCTTTTCAGAGGGGAGCATCAAGCACACGGCGATCCTGCCCGTTGGCGGCAATTACGTCACGAGCGACATTGCAACGGGCCTCCGGACACCGATGGCCGAGGCGGAGAAGATCAAGATTCGGTACGGCTGTGCCTACTTGCCAATGATCCCCAAGGATGAGGCAATCGAAGTCCCCAGCGTCGGGGGGCGGGAACCGCGGGAGGTCTCGCGTCAGATTCTGGGCCGGATCATCGAACCACGCATGGAAGAGATCCTGATGATGGCCTATAAGGAGATCACCAAATCCGGCTGCGAAGACATCCTGGCCGCAGGAGTCGTCTTGACGGGCGGGGCTTCGATCCTCGAAGGGGTCCCTGAACTGGCGGAGCAGATCTTCAATATGCCGGTCCGGAGAGGCTGCCCGATAGGCATCGGCGGGCTCACGGATGTCGTCAACAGCCCCCTGTATGCAACCGGCGTGGGGCTGGTGGTCTATGGAAGCCGTAACATCGCCCGAGAGAAGCTGGGCCGGGCGGAGGGGAATTTTATCAGCCGGATGTTTAAACGACTCAAACAGTGGATTCTTGAATTCTTTTAGGAGGGAAGGCATGATGTTCGAACTGTCAAATGGAGGGTTGACAAGCGCAGCCAGGATCAAAGTGATCGGCATCGGCGGTGCAGGTGGAAATGCAGTCAATACCATGATCTCATACCACCTTCGGGGCGTTGATTTCATCGCGGCCAACACCGATGCGCAGGCGCTGGAAGCGTCCGCCTCGCCGGTCAAAATCCAGCTGGGCGCCGAGGTCACCAAAGGGTTGGGCGCCGGTTCGGACCCCGACATCGGAAAACAGGCCGCCCTCGAAACCAGAGAATTTCTGAAAACGCAGCTTGAGGGAGCCGATATGATCTTCATCACCGCGGGACTCGGCGGCGGGACCGGTACGGGAGGCGCACCGGTCGCGGCGGAGATTGCCAAGGAACTGGGGGTGCTGACGGTGGCGGTCGTAACAAAACCCTTCCATTTCGAGGGGAAGAGACGGAACAATCAGGCCGACGTGGGGATCGCTGAACTGAGAAAGGTAGTGGACACCCTCATTATCGTACCCAATCAGCGGCTCCTCAGTCTGGGCGGTCGCAACACCTCGCTCCTCGAAGCGTTCAAGAAGGCCGATGATATCCTCTACCATGCCGTCAAGGGGATATCCGACCTGATCATGGTTCCGGGGCTCATCAATCTCGACTTCGCCGATGTAAAGGCCGTCATGTCGGAGATGGGAATGGCCCTGATGGGGACCGGCGTCGCCAGCGGAGAAAACAGGGCGGTGGAAGCGGCCCAGAGGGCGATCTCGTCGCCGCTTCTCGAAGACAATACCATTCAAGGCGCCCGCGGCGTCCTGCTGAACATCACCGGCGGCCCGGACATGACCCTCTATGAAATCAATGAAGCGTCCTCCCTGATCCAGTCCGAGGCACACGAGGAGGCGAACATCATCTTCGGCACCGTCGTCGACGAAACGATGGGGGACGAGATCCGGATCACCGTGATCGCGACCGGATTTGAAAATACGGAACTGCCGAGGAGTAACATCACACCGCTGGGCAGTATCCGACGGAGCAATCTGGCCATCCCCACCTTCATCCGGAACGACAAACCAGTGGACACCTCTTCGGTGAAACCTGGGACGGCCGATGAGGAGGAGAACCCCGATCTGGAGATCCCCACGTTCTTGAGGCGTCAGGCGGACTAGGACGGCTTCGGAAAAGGCCCCCGATGCGTCGTTGCCCTTCGCTCTTCGTCGTTGCGGCGTACGAAAGGGTACGCCTCATTCCTCAGAGCTCGGCCGCCTTGCCTCCGGGGCCTTTTGCGAAGCCGCCCCACAATGACTGCGGACAGAGCGTCGCCGCGGGGGGATCGAACAGAGGAATGGCATAAGGGAGCGGCAAACAGATGTCCTGGAAGGTGAGAAAACGGTGCCTCGACATCCTCGCAGGGGAAGAGGGCTTCGTCCGGAAGATCTGGGGGGAGGCGCTGACGGTCTGTCTCGCCTATCCGAACGCCTACCGGACAGGGATGTCCAATCTCGGTTTTCAGGCCGTATATGCCCTCATCAACCGCCACCCCGGCAGTCTGTGCGAACGGGTATTTCTCCCCGATTCCGGCGACGAGACGGCCCATGCCGCCTCTGCCGCCCCGCTCTTCAGCCTCGAATCGCAACGGCCCCTGGCCGATTTCGACATGGTGGCCTTTTCCCTCTCTTTTGAAAACGACTATCCCAACGTCCTGAAGATCCTCGCTAGGGCGGGGATCCCCCTTGCAGCCTCGGAGCGGAAGGAGAAGGACCCCCTCGTCATCGGCGGCGGCATCTCCGTCACCCTGAATCCCGAACCCCTTGCCGACTTCTTTGATCTGTTTCTGATCGGCGAAGGCGAGGCCCTCCTCCCCGATTTTCTCAATGCGGCGGTTGCCCTCAGACGGAAACTCACCCGGGCGGCGTTCCTGGACCGGATACAGAAGGAGATTTCCGGGGCCTACGTCCCCAGTCATTATGAGGTAATCACCGAACCGGAGGGACGTATCACCGCCCGGAAGCCCCTCGACGCCGCCTATCCCCGGCGGATCATTCGACGCACGGCCATCGATATCAACACATTCCCGACCGAACAGGGGATCACCACCGATGACAGCGAATTCGGCGGCATGTTCCTCACGGAGGTCAGCAGGGGATGCCAGCGGGGATGCCGCTTCTGCGCTGCGGGTTTTGTCTACCGGCCGGCGCGTTTCCGCAACGCCGCAATCCTGGAGGACTCCTTCCGCCGGGGATTGAAAAAGAGAAGGACCATCGGCCTGCTGGGAACGGCCGTCTCGGATCACCCCGATCTCATCCCCCTTTGCCGTTCCATCCTGAAAGAGGGGGGATCTGTGGCTGTCGGTTCCTTTCGCCTGGACCGCCTGAGCGGGCCGATGGCGGCGCTCCTTAAGGAAACCGGCGTGGAAACACTCTCCCTTGCGCCTGAAGCAGGCTCCCAGCGCCTCCGGGACGTCATTCGCAAGGGGATTACGGAAGCGGAGATCTTCTCCGCAGTGGACAACCTTCTGGAATATGATATAGTCCGCCTTCGACTCTATTTCATGGTCGGCCTCCCCACGGAGACGGATGAGGATGTGGACGCCATCGTTCATCTGGTGAAGAAAATGGAACACCGGGCCCGCCACTCTTCAGCGGGTAAGAAAGGATTCCGGAGTCTGACGCTCAGCATCAACCAGTTCATTCCGAAACCCGCCACTCCTTTGCAGTGGTGCCCTTTGGAGGATACGGCCGTCGTCAAGCGAAGAATCCGGCGAATCACCGATGGCCTGCGGACAGAGAAGTCGGTCTCGGTCACCCATGACCTTCCGAAGTGGAATTACATCCAGGCCCTCCTCACCCTGGGAGACAGGAAGGTGGGAAAGCTGCTTCTCGCGGTCCACCGGTTAGAAGGAAACTGGGCGCAGGCCTTCCGGGAGGTGAACATCAATCCCGACTTTTACGTCCACCGTCGGAAGGAGACCGATGAGATCCTGCCGTGGGATTTCATCGATCATGGAACCGAAAAAACACTGCTCGTAAGTGAATACCGGAAGGCATTGTCCGAAAAAATCCTTGAGGAGACAAGACCATGACCATTATCCATGCACCCAAGGCCCAAGCCAGACAGATGAAAGGCATGCTCATCTTCATCGTCGCGCTGGTTCTGTTTATCAGCCTACTGAGGATCATCGGCCTGATCACCGACTGGTTCTGGTACCAAGAGGTAGGTTACGAGACGATCTTCACAGTGACCCTTCTGGCGAAGATCAAGACCGGCGCTCTCTTCGGCGCAGGGTTTTTTCTTGTCCTCTACGTGAATCTCCTGATTGCAATGCGGTTATCGCGGGAACCCCTTTTCGGCGATCCGTCGGGAGATTTCGCCCTTCCCTTCCGGGAAATGGAGCCGGCCACCCTCAAGCTCCTGATCCTCATGGGTTCCCTTCTCATCGGACTGTTTGCCGCCGCCAACGGCGCCGCCCAGTGGGAAAATCTGCTCCTCTTCCTGAATCCTTCCCCGTTCGGCGTCTCCGACCCGCTCTTTGACAAAGATATCAGTTTTTATGTCTTCCAGTTCCCCTTTCTCCTGCACCTTTTCGGCTGGTTGAAGTTCGTCCTGATCGTGACGGCGGCGGCGACGGGATTCATCTATCTCCTCCGGCGATCGTTTCTGTTCATCCCGCCGCGGATCTGGAAGTTGGCCCCGGCAGCCCGGGTGCATATCGCAATTCTCGTCGCCCTGTTCCTGTTCTGGGGCGTCTTCGGCACCTGGCTCGATCTCAACGATCTGCTTTTCACGAAACGGGGAGTGGTCTTCGGCCCGGGCTATACCGACGTGACCACCCAGGTATGGGTTCTGCAGCTGATGATGGGGCTTTACGGCCTGGCGGGTCTGGCCGCGCTCTTCTTCGCCTTTCGCCCCGACTGGCGTCCCCCGGCGGCGGCAATCCTCCTGCTGATCGCGGCATCGATCCTGGGCCGGGGGATTTACCCTTCCCTCATCCAGAAATTCCAGGTTATCCCCAACGAGATCGTCGCCGAAACCCCTTATCTGGAGAAGAACATCAAATACACGCGACTCGCCTACGGTCTGACCCAGATCGAGGAAAAGGAATTTCCGACCGAGGAGAATCTGACGGCGAAGGACCTGGAGAAGAACAACCTTACCGTCAAGAACATCCGGCTTTGGAACCATGGCCCGCTCCTGCAGACTTACAGCCAGCTCCAGGAGATGCGGACCTACTACAAGTTCACCGGCGTCGACA
Source organism: Deltaproteobacteria bacterium (assembly GCA_023487865.1). Taxonomy (GTDB): domain Bacteria; phylum Desulfobacterota; class Syntrophia; order Syntrophales; family UBA5619; genus JAKAFS01. The sequence continues at coordinate 5,314 of JAMDBG010000205.1, forward strand.
ACGACCGTTACACGATCAACGGCGAATACCGGCAGGTGATGCTCTCCCCCCGGGAGATCTCCTACCCGGCCCTCCCCTCCCGGACCTGGGTCAATGAACATCTGACTTACACCCATGGCTACGGCGTCGTCCTGGGGCCGGTGAACCGCGTCTCCGCCGAGGGGCTCCCGGAATTTTTCATCAAGGACATCCCTCCCGTCTCGACGACGCCGCTCAAGGTGACGCGCCCGGAGATCTACTTCGGGGAGAACTCCAACGAATACGTCTTCGTCCGTTCCAAACAGCCGGAGTTCGACTACCCCGTGGGGGACAAGAACGTTTACTCCCGCTACGAGGGGAAGGGGGGTGTCCCTCTCTCCTTCCTGAAAAAACTGATCTTCGCGGTCCGCTTCGGCTCCATCACGATGCTCCTGTCCGACGACATCACCTCCGACAGTCGTATCGTATACCACCGGAACGTCCGTGAGCGGGTGTCGATGATCGCCCCCTTTGCGCGCCTGGACGGCGACCCCTACCTCGTCATCTCACCCGAGGGACGCCTCTTGTGGTTCGTCGACGGCTATACGACGACCGACCGCTTCCCCTATTCGGAGCCGACACCCGAGCTGGGAAACTATATCCGCAACACGATCAAGGCGGTCATCGACGCCTATGACGGGACGGTCCAACTCTACGTCAGCGATCCGACCGATCCCATCATGCAGACCTACGCCCGGATCTTCCCCGGCGTTTACAAGCCGCTGGAGGAGATGCCGGAGGCGCTCCGGAGCCATATCCGTTACCCCCCGGGGCTCCTGGCGATCCAGGCGCGGATGTACCGGGCCTACCACATGCAGGACCCTCAGGTCTTCTATAACAAGGAGGACCTCTGGTCGATCCCCGGCAAGCAGGTCGCCGGAGGCCAGCAGGCGATGGACCCCTACTACACGATCATGAAGCTCCCGGAGGCGCAGAAAGAGGAGTTCATCCTCCTGGCGCCCTTCACACCCAGCATGAAGGACAACATGTCGGCCTGGATGGCCGCCCGTTGCGACGCCCCCCACTACGGGAAGGTGATCATCTACAAGTTCCCCAAACAGAAGCTGGTCTACGGCCCCCGTCAGATCGAGGCCCGGATCGACCAGGACACGATGATCTCCCAGCAGCTCACCCTCTGGCAGCAGCACGGATCGAACGTCATCCGGGGGAGCCTGCTGGCGATCCCGATCGAGAAATCGATCCTCTATGTCGAATCCCTTTACCTGGCCGCCGCCAACGGCCAGCTTCCCGAGCTCAAGCGGGTCATCGTCGCTTACGGCAACACCATCGCCATGGAGGAAACGCTCGATCTTGCCCTCCGGAAGATCTTTGGCGGGGGGCCGATGAAAGACAAGGAACTGCGGACGGAGGTGAAGAAGCCTGAAGCCGGCAGGGAAATGAGTGACCGGCAGACGGCCCTCGATGCCCTCGGCCATTTCCGGAAGGCGCAGGAATTCCTCCGGCAGGGGAACTGGGGGGCCTTCGGCGAGGAACTGAAAAAAACGGGGGAGATCCTCCTCACCCTAGAGAAGAAGGGGGGAGCGGTAAAACAGAAATGAAACTCATCTTCAAGGAGGTCGTGATGATCAACAGGGATAACCGGGTGGCCAAAGCCGTTGTGTGCAGGACAGGGGAAAAAAATCCCGGCCGGCGGCTGCTGGTCCGGACAGCCGTCTTTTTGTGTCTACTGGGGATCGTGAGTGGCTGCGCACCCAAAATTTATAACGTCAACATGCGGTATGAACCTACGAAGGCGACCCCGCCGGCGGTGACCGACGGCAGGAAATACAGCCTGACAGTGGCATCCTTTATCGATCAGAGGAAAATGGATGACCGTATGCTGATCGGCCGGGTGATCAAGTCGAATGGGACCCCCATCCCGATCCTGCCCAGATATGTCAAACCGGCGGACGCCGTCGCTGCGGCACTCCGCGACGTTTTGGTCAAATCGGGTTACGCCGTCGCTCCGGACCGACCGGCCTGGGATCTCAACGAGGCAGCGATTCGGCCGGAGTGGGGAACGATCCTCATCGGCGGAACCATCGATACCCTCGATCTGACCTGCGTCGAGACGCTGACGATGGCAAAGTACACCGCCACGGTGCGGGTGACGCTGATCTTTGCCGACGTTCAGAAGAAAAAGATCTTCTACCGGCTCGTCTCGGAGAGCAGTTCCTCCCTCGACCATGTCTTCCTCTCCGAGGCAAGGCTGGAGAGCCAGATCAACGGCGCCCTCTCCGACGCCATTGAAAAGGCCCTGGAGGGACCGGAGACAGGCCGCCAGATCCGAGAGGCGCTCAAACCATAACTCCACAGGGGCGGCACAGTAAATAAAGCCCCATCGGCAAGCGGAGCGGCAGCGGTGCATGGCCGTTACCAGTGGGGCTGGTTACCGATGCGATGGCCCATGACTTCGGTGGTTTCGGATACGACAACGAAGGCGTTCGGATCCTCCCTGCGGACGATCTGCTTGAGGGTAGCCACCTCCTGAAAGGTCACCACCGTGTAGAGGATCTGCTGCTCCCTTGTGGAATAAGCGCCCTGGCCGCGGAGGATGGTGACCCCGCGGTGAATCTCGCTGAGAATCCGGGCAGAAATTTTTTCCCACTGCGGCGAGATGATAAAGATCGCCTTCCGCTGGCTCAAACCTGTCACGACCAGATCGACGATCTTCGTGGAGACATAGAGGTAGATCAGGGTATAGAGGGCATCTTCCAGAGAAAAGAAGAGCGCTGCGGCAGACAAAACAAGGATATTGAAGCCAAGCACGGTCGTCCCGAGGCGGATGGAGAAGCGCTGCAGGAGGATCACCGACAGGATGTCGGTCCCGCCAGCCGATCCCATCGATTTCAAGATGATCCCGGATCCCGCTCCCTGGATCAGGCCGGCCAGGATGGCGGCAAGAAGCTTGTCCTGGACCGGAATGTCGACATCCACCCAGGCAATGGCTCCTGCAAACAGAAACATCCCGACCGTACTGTAAATGAAAAACCGGCGGCTGATGAAAAACCAACCGGCGATGAACAGCGGTACGTTTGCCAGAAAATAGACCAGGGCTACGGAAAGAAACGGGAAGAGATAATGGATGACAAGGGCCAGTCCCGTCACTCCCCCGCTGACAAAACGATGGGGAACCAAAATCCCGTTGATGGCCAGAGCGCACAGAAGGCTCCCCAGAATCAGCAGCCCCATGTTCCGGCCGATGTTCATCAGGATCGGCCAGCCGCTCCACCGAAAACAGCCCGGCATCGAGATCACCTCCCTTTCGCGGATGCCCCCCGAAGCGAGTCGACTTCGGGGGGTCGTATGTCCATACGCGGCAGGATCTCCGCTTCGGGGTGAGAGCGGTGATTCCGCCAGCGCCGATATGATACAAGGATCGCCGGAAAAAGTATACAGGCAATACCCTATTCAAGTATTCCCTCCTGAATGCCGATCATAATCAAAAGAACTGCTACGGGAGGTGGATAGCCATGTTAAATACCGTCAACACCGCCCTCACGGCGCTTCGTGCCTTCGACAGGAAGAGTGAGGTCATTGCCAATAACATCGCCAATGTCAATACGGACGGATTCAGGAAAAGCCGCGCCGTCCTTGAGGAGGAGTCCCCTGCCGGTGTGCAGGTGACGGTAGAACGGATGAATACACCGGAAGACACAGTCACCTTGGCAGAAGCAGAGACAGCGCCTTCCAATGTGAATCTGGATGAAGAACTGATCGCCTTTATCATCAACAGACACAGCTACGCGGCCAATATCGAAACGGTAAGGGCCGCTGACGAGATGCAGGGAATACTTTTCGATATCCTGAGATAAACGGCATTACACCCCGGGGACAAAAAAGGGCGGGCTGTGGGAGACGCTATGACTTATGCGGAATCCCATACGGAAACGGAAATACCACTTTCCAGGCAGCCGGCGTCGTAAAAACGGCCGAGGGGACGGAAATACCGTTCCACGCTCGACGTCCGGATGGCAAGATCGTTCGCCAGCGGCACCTCAGCCTCCCTGCGCGCAGGTGACGCCCTCATCGATCCTTTGGTGGTGAATTTCAATGGACCTGCCGCCCTGCTCACGGATCAGAAATTTTCTTTCGACCTGAATGCAGACGGAAGCGACGAGACACTCCCCCTTCCTCCGGAGCAAAAGCGGCTTTCTGACCCGCGATACAAACGGCGACGGACGGATCTATACGCTTACAGCGACTTCTCCAGGAAAGACAGCTTGCCGAGGGAGAGCTTCATCATCTCAACCATCAGCAGATTCTCCCGCTCTTCCCGACTCATCCCGTCCAGATATTTCCCGTTCTCGATCATGTCTTTGAAATCTCTGTGCGAGAGTGCCGGATCTGTCCGACGGAGCTTTTGCAGCGCCCTGCCAATCGGTTGAAGTTTGGCGGTCAAGTCCTGATCCGACATGCCCTTGATCCTGGCATAGACGTCAATTAAATGTTCAGCCTCGGGCAACTGCGGAGATTCCAGGACCTTTTTAAAACCGGAAGCAAAACGGTTGCAGCCCTCGATGATATTTTCCTGCTTGACCATATTGATCCCGCCCCAGCCGGCTCTGAGCCATTTAAAGGCCATGTAGCGGGTCTGCGTTTTGGACACGCCCGGCTCGAACAGAATGGTGACCGAAAAGGCGTCGTACATATACGAGTTCACCCAGCCGAGACCGGCCTTGCTCAGGCCCTTTTGGCCGGAATAAAAATAATTCCAGTCCGTGTCCGGACCGATGATCGCACCCTTCCGGCCGACGGTTGAGGGATTTTTCTGGCGGGTGACGGAAATGAAAAAATCCTTTCCCCGATAGTGAAGCAGGACCATCAGACGGTCCATCGTGTAGCGATAATAGGCGCCGGTGGTCAGATCCGGCGTGATCTCCTCATACTCAATCCCCCGCATCATGAGCGGGGCCTTCACATCCCCGACCTTTTCCCAGAAGTTGGCAACCGTCCCGGTTGGTTTGACCTGCCAACCGCCAAGGCGGACAACCGAGGGGAGTGTGACATAGGCCGGGATCCTGGGATTGTATGCGTACTTGACGACCTTGGACAAAGGCGCCTTGACGTCGGTAAAAAAGTAGGCCCCGGTCGCATTTTCACGCTCGCCCGGTCGCATTTTGGCCTCGACGCCCTTTTCCGCCAGGGCAAAGTCGAGCAGACCGGACACTTTCTGGACATCGAAGGATGTCTCCCTGCTCGCGAGCATCGCAAAGAGGTAGGTTATCCCTTCATCCCAGACCGGACGGGCTTCGCTTTTATCAGGACCGGCGGCCGCAAACAGGGTGCCGCCGGAAATAAGAGCACTCAACGTCACTCCGGAAAGAAACGTCAAAATCAACACCCATTTCGTACAAAACGATCTCATTACAGCTCCTTGATATATTTTTTCTTGGTGCTACATAATATGTCCCTTGAGCGGGCGCAAGTAAAATTTATGTAAACTGTCCGATTGGATGATGAGAAGGCCCTTCCGGGACCGGGACCGGCGTCGCTCTTTTTCCTTGACAGGACCGGCCATTTCACGAAAATGGGCGACGCATGAATGCCGGCTGTCCACCCGCCGCGGGAGAAACCGGCCATTGAATAATTCAGGAGCCTTCATGGTCATCTATCTCAAGCTCTTCCTCACGGCCATTTTCTGGGGCGGCACCTTCGTGGCGGCCAGGATCGTCGCGCAGCATGTCGGTCCCTATTCCGCATCGTTTCTGAGGTTTTTGACGGCTTCTCTTTTTCTTCTCGTCCTGATCACCCTCAAAGAAGGGCGGATCCCCCGCCTCGAACGGCACCAGGTCCTCCCCGCCATTCTCCTGGGCATGACAGGGGTCTTTGCCTACAATGTTTTCTTCTTCTTCGGAATGAAGACGATTCCCGCAGGCCGGGCTTCGCTCATTGTGGCCACCAATCCGGTCTTCATCGCGCTTTTGGCCGCGGCGATCTTCAGGGAACGGTTGAATACAGCCCAGGTGACGGGGGTCTTCCTGTGCCTGACCGGCGCAACGATCGTCATCTCCAGGGGAAACCCCCTTGCGATCTTCACAGGGAGCGTGGGATGGGGGGAAATTTACGTCCTGGGCTGCGTCGCAAGCTGGGTCGCCTATTCTCTCATCGGTAAGGTCATCATGAAGGATTTCTCAGCGCTCGCCGCAGTCACATACTCCTGCCTCATCGGCGGCGCCGCCCTCTTCATCCCGGCCTGTATGGAGGACCTCCCCGGCCTGATCGGCAGCCTCCATCCGGAGGACTGGATCGGCATTGTCTATCTCGGATTCTTCGGGACGGTCCTCGGCTTTTTCTGGTATTACGAAGGCATCCGGGCGATCGGCCCCTCCCGGGCATCGGTTTTCATCAATTTTGTGCCGGTGAGCGGCGTCTTTTTCGGGTGGCTGATACTCGGAGAGACCGTCAATCTTTCCCTGCTGGCGGGTGCGGTACTGGTCATTGCAGGCGTTTATCTCACCAACCGCCCGGCCGGAGTCGTCATGGATGCAGTATAATCGGGTATGGCGGAACGGAGATCTTGCTTCTGTCGCGGTTTTCAGCTCATCAAGAGCGTACCGGGCTTTTTTGAGATTCCGCATCAGCCGAATTCAGGTCCACGGGATCGTCATCCAGGACAATGACACGGGCGAATCTGCGTCCGATCACCACCGGGATGACCGTTTTGTTGCGTCCGGCAAACTCGCGCAGGCCGAAGTAGCGGTCGGCGGAGTTGGTGAAGCGCATGATCGACAGGAAAAACCGGAGCATCAGGCGTCGGAAGAGGCGCAGCGAAGGATCGATCAGAATCTCTTCCTCACCGATTTGGATGGTCCAACGCCTCTCATTTAATCGGATGAGGCCTTTTTCCCTGAGCGTCCGCAGCAATACGGGGACGTTCGGCCTCTGTGTATAGCCGTAGCGGGCGTTGATCGCCACGGTGTTCACGCCGAGGGGGATCAAGGTAAAGCGCTCCGCTTCGGGAATGACCGGCCGGCTCAACTGGGCGACGTTGAGCAGGATGATGTGCTTGGGCATCGCACCGTTGCGCCTGATGTAGATCCGCAGGCCTATCGGACAGGGATCGTCGGGCGACAGGACGGGTCTTGACGTCATAAAAACGATGGCCCGCTCCACCTGGGTCAGGCTGCGCATGCCGAACTGGGTGCGCAGATGCGGGCTGTCCATCATCTGCTGCTTCAATTCCAGGTAGCGCCGGATGGGAACCTTCAGAAAGTCGGAGAAAGCCAAGGCCAGTTGGGCGCGACCCCACTGCCAGGTCTTCATGAGGTAAAAAAGGAACAGGGCGATCACGATCGGGACGAAGCCGCCATCGACGAACTTCAGGGTATTTGCCGAGAAGTAGGAAAGATCGATGAGGAGAAACAAAAGGCACGCCGGGCCGATCAGGAACCACTTCCATCCCCAGCCGCGCGCCACGAAGTAAAAGATGAACGATGTGATGGCCATCGTTCCCGTCACCGCGATGCCGTACGCTGCCGCCAGCGCACTTGATGTCTGAAAACTGATCACCAGGAGCAGACAGCCGCTAAGGAGGAGCCAGTTCACCGCAGGCAAATAAATCTGCCCTTCTATTTCGGCCGACGTGAAGACGATGTTGATGCGGGGGAAAAACCCCAGGGCAATGCCCTGCCGGGTCATGCTGAAGGCGCCCGAAATCAGCGCCTGCGAAGCGATGACCGTGGCCATCGTTGCCAATACCACCACCAGATAGATGATCGGATCGTACTGCGGAAAAAGGGCATAGAAGAGATGGTCGTTGGGGATGGGCGCACTGTCAAGCAGGCGCGCACCCTGGCCGAAATAGTTCAGCAGCAGGCAGGGAAAAACGAACGAGTACCACGAAAACTGGACCGCCCTGCGTCCGAAATGCCCCATATCGGCAAAGAGCGCCTCGACGCCGGTGATGGCCAGCACGATCGCACCGAGGACGAAGACCACCCGGATGCCGTGGGCCTGGAGAAATTGCACCGCATAAAGGGGATTGACCGCCCAAAGGACGACGGGATGGGCGATGATCCAGACCAGGCCCGCCACGCCGATAGTGATGAACCAGACGAGCATGATCGGCCCGAAGGTCCCGCCTATCCGTGCCGTGCCGCGGCTCTGGAACAGGAAAAGCAGCAGAAGGGTGATTGCGGTCAGCCAGATGACGGCCGGCTTGAAGGCCGCCGTCACCACCTCGAGCCCCTCATAGGCCGAGAGCACGGAGATCGCCGGGGTAATGATCCCCTCGCCGTACAGAGAGGCCGCCCCGATCATGACGGCGGTAGTCACCACCCATATGAGCCTCGTGGGCTTGCCGTTCCTAGGCTGTTGTTCCCTGATGATCCCGAGGAGGGCAAAGATGCCCCCTTCGCCGTGATAGTCGGCGCGCAGCACCAGGAGCACGTACTTGATCCCCACGACCAGCAGCAAAGTCCAGAAGACCAGCGACAGGACGCCCAGGACATTCTCCAGGTTGCGCACCAGCGGGTGCGCCCCGAAGAAGCTTTCTTTCATGGCATACAGAGGGCTCGTACCGATATCGCCGTACACCACCCCCAACGCGGAGATCCCCAGTGCCAGCAAGCCTGCCTTCCGGGGATGATCGCCGCCGGCAGCCGTCTCTGTATTAGTAGAAGAGGAACCCAATCCCAAAACCTCTCTTTATGCCGAACCATTTTCCCGGCATGGGACTATAGAAAGAAGGGATCCGTCTGTCAAGGGAAACAGGTTCAAGGTGCTTGAACCGGTCGGGAGGATTGTGTTATTTAGCCGCACGGAAAGGGAAAATCACGATGGGAATCTTCAGGATCGCCACTTATAACGTCAATTCCGTCCGGAGCCGCCTCCACATCGTCATCCCCTTCCAAGGATTGAGAAATAGGATATAAAGGAGCGAGCCTCAAACTGGGGCTTGTCAGTATTTGGCTCTCTATCTGGAAGGTTTCCTTCGTCGATGCGCGGCACTCGCATCGGCGGGACCGGTGCTGCAGGCAACTACCCTAAGATGCAAGATTTCTCCTTATGCCCGTTGTGGGGGGACAATCCGGGACATGCAGCGATTTGCTTGTTCCATAAATATATTTCGTGAACTTTTCCTCAAGGCTCCTTCGGGAGCCTTTTCAGTTTCTTCCCTACTTGCCTGATCACTACCTGTTAAGGAAGGCGAACGAAACGGGAATGATCGCCATGCTCAAGAGGATGTGCGACATGACCAGGGCCGAGGCTGTCGAACCGGCGCAACGGTAACGGGAGGCGAAGACAGGTCCGAGAACGGCGGCCGGCATGGTTGTTATCAGGACGGCCACCTGGGTCTGCACCGCGGACAGGCCATACCACCCGGCCTGGACGTGTGTCACCCACGGCTGAAGCAGCATCTGGATCAGTGCCGATCCGATCAGAAGGGACCAGAATGTCCCGCGCAAAGCAGAGAGTCTTAACTGAAGCGCGAGGACCATGCAGGCCAGGGTCGCAAGAGAGCCGTCGATCATGCGAAGGGCTTCCCAGCAGGGGTAGAGCCATGAGACCTGCCTGAGCATCGGGAACTGAGAAGCAGCCACGCCCGCGATGACGGCCGCGAATATAGGTGACCGGAAATATTCGGCTGTAACCTTACTCCGCAAGGGACCATCTCCCTGCCCCTCTCCGAAGTTCATTGCGATCAGCGGCCCGAGGATGAAAATAGGCAGACCCACGCCGACTTCGCTCATGAAGACCGCATCCGCCAGGGCCTGCGGATTGTTCGGGAAGACATACTGGATCACGGGATACCCCATAAGGGCGGAGGAACCGAATGACGAAGTAAGCATGAGGGCCCCTAACTGCGGCCGGCCGAGGTGTAGTGCCTTTCCCAGCAACCATGAGGCCATCATCGAGACAAGCGCCGCCACGATGATCGTTACAACCATAAGATACTGGCGGGGTTCCACCGGGTTGGCAGCCAGCTGAGAGAAAATGACCGCCGGCAGGGCAGCCTGTGTCAGCAGGCGTGCAAAGACCGCCCCGTGTTCGTCGGTCACGATGCCTTTCCGTTTCAGCATTACGCAAAGGGTAACGACCAAGGCAAACGCTGCGACCGTCTCGATAACTCTTATGTCTACATCCACCATGCGGACCTCCCTCGGAAATGAACTGATTCTCTGTTGCACGGCGAACTATCGCCGATATTTTACCATCGTCCTCCGGACGCTCCGTCCGAAGTTTCCAGCCATAGGATAGCCCGTGTTCATGCTGTATGGGAATGCCCGGTAATGAATGGCGGCTTTCATCAGGGCTGGGCCTGGATGACCGCGGCCTGCGTCGGTGCTGACGCCCCGGCAATCAACTGCGCGATTGCGTCGTGAAGTTTCTGGTTCTTAAGTACATAGAAGAGTCCGCCGCGTCCGTTCTGGCTGCTGTCGCATTTGGGGGGAGAGAGAGTCCCCTGCTGATTCATATCTCCGAAAACGGAATAGAGATCGGTACCCGAGATCGAGACGGCGATCTTTGCATGGTTGAAGTCGGCACCATCTCCGCCAGTCAGACCGAGTGTCCTGCCTTCCCACTGCCCCGTCGTAGCGATTTCGACCGCGCCCGGTTTGCCGAGCGATGCGTCCCAACAGCCGACAGTCGTCGCTGCTGTGGTCGAGTAGATCTCAGGCGCTGCCCACCAGGTGGCGGTCCTCAGGGAAGTACTCCCAAGGACGGTCGAAACCATCTGCCACGGAGGAACGTGCAGGGCCGAGGGTTTTGATATCAGCTCGACGTCGCTTGAGAGTCTGGCGACGGTATAGGTACGGCTGGCGGATTGTCTGCCGAGCGTAGCGACCAGCCGCCGAATATCCTCCGGACCGCCGTTGTGCACGAGCTGCGGTTTTGCAGGGTCGGTGACGACACTGGCGTTGCCGAGAGCGGCGAGGACCATCACGACGTCGTCCTTCGTGAGCCGGAGCGCGAAGAAATGCTGACTTACCAGCAGATTGTTGTCCTTGACGCACCCGAGGGAGTTGCCGTCGGTCTTGCGGGGCGAAGACCTGTTCCCGGCGGCTGGCCAGGACGGGGTCGAGACCTGCATGACCAGGCCGTCACCGTTGGCATTCCAGGCCAGCATGCCTTTCGAGTGACCCCAGGGAGATCCGCACGAGGTGGTACAGCCGTCGATATGCGGATCGTTGTAAAACTGGTCGTTCCAGACGACATAGTTGAAGGCACCGTTGTAGACTTGGTCGAAGGTAGCTCCGACGGGGTCTGTGATGGTGTCGCCCAGGCAATCGGCACCGACCACGAGCGATTCGTTTTCACTGCTGGCGTAAATGAACTGCTGACCGAACTCGGCATATCGCTGTATCTCGCCGCCAAACGGACAGGCACGTGTCGCAGTTCCTCCGCAGCCGGGAAAGTTGGCTGCGTTGAACTTGAAGACGAACCACCAGTCGACGGGATGCCCCGCCGCAAGAAGAGGTGTGGGCGCGCTGGGTGCGACTGCCCCGTTCCGGGAGCACCCGGGGTTGATGAAGACCAGCAGGAGAAGGGCGAATGCAAGCGGCGTGGCATGATTGACGATCCGCCTGACCTTTCTCAACATTTGCGTAACAATGACCATGAACCTGCCAACACTTTATCCCTTATCGGGTGCTCCATTGAAATTGATAAGAACACGCTTTTGGATCGGCCGAGGATAGGGAAAAGAATCTGTTGTGTCAAGGGGGAATGCAAGTCACCATGTGATAAAATTTCCTGTGATATGCCGTGTTGAAATTTCGTTGACATTCAATACACATTCCCATATCCTCAACCCGCATAAGAGCAAGTTCTTATCAATCAATTCACTAAACAAATGGCGAGCATGATACCCCGCAGAGAAAGGAGCATATCCATTGACGCATCGGCTTTTGTTGTTGTCTCTGGTTGCCGTGTCCCTCGCAGTGACGGCCTGCGGCACTGATTCATCTCCCGAGCATCGGCGGAATGGGTGGGTGATCGGTGCTGCGACCGACGCCGTCACGGGTGTGACAACCGCGAAGATCCTCGCGACCGCCGACGGCGGGACGACATGGACCCTGCAGGCGACACCGCAGGCATTCACCGGGATGAAGGGAAACGACATCAGCGCCGTCAGCGCCGACGCGGCCTGGGCAGCTCTCGGTACCGAAAACGAGGGGGAAGGACAGGGAGCGATTGCCCACACCTCCAACGGCGGCGTCACCTGGCGGATGCAGCTCCTCCCGCCGGGGATGGTTAGCCGGCACATCAAGGGGATCAAAGGGATCAGCCCGACGGAGGCATGGGCGGTCAGCCTCAGAGGGGATGTGCTGCATACGCTTGACGCCGGAACGACCTGGACCGCCGTTCCGGTGCGCAGATCGGACGGTCAAATCATCTCCATGCAGCAGGTGAACCGGATGGATGTGACCGGCAACGACATCTGGATTGTCGATGTACTGGCATTGTCGCAGGGAGTCATCCACTCCCCGGACCGGGGCCTCACCTGGCGGCAGGAGCAGTTGCCGGGTCTCCTGTCCGGACACGGTCCCTTAACCGTTTCAGCCCATTCTACACAGACCGCCTGGGTCGGCGTGAATTCAGAAGGCAATCTCTGGTGGACCGACAACGGCGGCGCGCTCTGGAACAAGAGCAGCGACTCGATCGGGGGGACGGCGGATTTCGACGACATCTGCGCGTCGAGCGACGACACGGTCTGGGTTGCCATGAACCAGGGGCTGGGAGGAGGGGTAACCGCGAGGATCGTGGTAACGGGCGGAGCCTTCTCAACCGTCCAGTTCACGGATGTGGATTACAACTTCGAGGGCATCAGCCCCTTGGACGACCAGCGCGCGTGGCTGGTGGGAATGAAGACCTACCGCGCCGATCCGGGACTCCCCAATGGGGTGATCTACTCCACCCGCGACGGCGGCGCAACCTGGCAGAAGGAAACGGTGCCGGATACCGCCCGGGATGTGGATTGCTGGAAGGTTTCCTTCGTGGGGGCGCGACGGTAAGAAAGCGGCCGTTATATTAGATTCTTCACTTCGAGCATTGTTAGCTGTTGCAGGAGGAGAACATGCGATTTGAGAGAGCCCGGTTCTGGATCTTAGCGATTCTGTTTGTCTGGATTGTGGGTACTCCGGTTGGTTGCGGCAATAGCTCAGCACCCGTTGAGAAATCTCCAGGCTTGCAGGGTGATGACACCTCATTTTATGGTGATGTCATACAGGTAATTCTTGATGGGCTGATAGAAGGTTCCGCTGATGCGGCGGGCGAAGACGTCATGGGATTGATTCTTGAAAAACTTGGCTTTGGAAGTGGGAGCAATGACCAGGCAGCGCTTGATTCAATGAGCCAGAAACTCGATCAAATCGTTGCCCTGCTTGGTGACATCGAAAACACCTTAAAATCGCTCATAACGCAATTGAATATAACGCAAGAAAATATTCTTCTGAATGTAAATGACCCGAAGGACGCAATAACCAGTATTGAAACATCACATCAGGAGCTCCAAGGACTTGTCCAAGGCAAATCACCTGGATCGGTAGATCAGGCAACCCTTCTTGGCTTTGTCGAGAGAGTTGAAAGCGTATTTATCATCGATAAGCAGATTAATGCCGTACAAAATGCCATTCTTCCCGCAACAAGCGCTAGTACTCCCGTACTTTACAACCTTGCCGATCTTGCCATCAATCGTGTAAGTCAGCAGGGGAAAGATCTCAGCGACGCCTATCTCAGCATTGAGAACTATTTTTCACAGCTCTTGTATTATCAGCTTGAGGGGGTAAATCTATTTGTAGAAACAAAGATCTACCGTAAGAAGGCTGGATTGCCTCAGATTGACGGTATGGATGCATCGGCCTACCTTGATTTTTTTGATCAAAAATCGCTTCAACCAGAAGTGGACAACTTTACGAACAGTGTCTATCGATTGATCCTGGGGCTGGCCGCTGACCCCATGGACAGCGCCAACTTTTTACCGCCCGACTCAGCTGATATTCTCTCGCGGGCCAATTTTCTTCGTATTCAATCCCTTAATGAAGACCATTTTGGTCTGCGAGGAACATGTATTGCCACGCGAACAATCGCAAGCAGCGTAGTACCGTTGCATGCAAAAAACCGGGCAACAGGTCAAATCTATTCTGGCAAAGGCGCCTTAACCACCGCCCCTGGTAGAACATATGATTTCTGGTCCGGCAACGCCGTGCAGGGGAGTAGCGACTATTCGGTTATTTCCTATGATTTCGGCGATGTTCCACTTGGAAATTACGATATACTTGACGAGAGCAACAATGTAGTGTCAAGCGCTTCCGTGCAGACCTTCAAGGATAATTATACTGTTGATTCTTCAGGCAGCATTCATTACGGACATTTCTTTATCTCTCAACGGCTTGACCCCAAGAGTTCCTTTAACAGCAAGGCTGAATGGAACTGGTGGACTACTGGTGGAAATGTGAACTTCAGTGGTTCCGCCACCGATAAGACGGTAGGAGTCAATGGCCTTACTGATTCATCTTACAGCGGAGACGCAGAGCTTGATGCACAATTTGTCTATAATGGGAGTGCTGGCAGCGGCTTTACCGTACACTATGCGGCTCACGCATACGGTGAAAATATGGCCTTTTCAGCCTACCCCTTCAAACCCACGAAATCTACCGTCAGCTATGCGATCGGCATCTGGGACCGTACTACTAACGTGGGAGTATATCAATTCAACTCGAGAACCAGTGCTTTTAGCACCAATAATGAAAGCTCGAAGTTTGATGATAAGCCTCAAGGCAGCTGGTTTTTCCCTAACCCTTCACCTGGCCACACCTACTATATCTATTTCCGAACTCACATAGACGGTGAGGTACCGACATTGGATAAAGTGCCTGTTGGTTTCGCCAAGGGTGAGACGACCGTAGATGGTATTGCAGGAAATCTCTATATAGCATTCTGACTGACACAGGAAATCATATAATCACGGTTATACCAAATGAGATGCCGAAGTTTCTGAAGCTTCTGCTACACCATCAGAAACAACCGTTCGACTCCGCCATCCCGTAAGACTTCGGGCTGTCATATAGGGGTGGTACAGACCTGCAATTCCATCACTCGCGCAAAGTTTTGTGTGTCATGAGCGATATGCTCTATACCGAAAACGGTTTCGGACCTTTAACATGATCAACGATTTTAACCGCGAGGGGATCCTAATCGAGATTGACACATCTATAACCGGTGGCGTTCTTTGAGGCACTCCTTTTCCCCCACCCCGATCCCACCCGTTTTTTCTTGACTTTCGACGTTTTTTTCCTACCACTAATGCGGCATCTTAATAAGGGAGGAGTTTGAAAAATGGCCCTATTGAAATATCCTGCAAAAGTGGTCCTGGGCGACATCTCCGTTCGCGACGGGCTACAGCACGAACAGAAGACCATCCCCACCCAGGCCAAACTCTGGATCACCGAACAGCTCGTCCTGGCAGGCTTCAACCGGCTGGAAGTCACCAACCTGGGAAATCCCAGGGCGATGCCCCAGTTCGCCGACGCCGATCAACTGCTGCAGGCCATCGCCGGCAGCAAACTGATCAAGGATAAACTCCCCGATCTCCAGATCACCGCGGTGACCATCCGGGAAAAGGCCGCCGAACGGGCGTTCGACGCCCGGCAGAAGGGGTGGGGACCGGACCGCATCCTCTTCATGGTCTCGACCAGCGAATCCCATCACCGGCGCAACTCCGGTCTCTCCCTGGAGGAGTACTGGCGGATGTGTGAAAAATATATCAAAATGGCCCATGCCAACGGAATCAAGGTCAACGGGACGGTCTCCACCATCTGGGGCTGCCCGATCGAAGGACCCACCGAGTTGAAGAAGGCCATCGAGTTCACCCGGCGTTTCCTGGATATCGGGGCGGATGACATCGAACACGCCGACCATGACGGGTCGGCGCCCCCCAACAAGGTGTATGAATATTTTTCCCTGCTTCTGGATGCGATCCCCGATCCGAACCTGCACATCGCCCACTTTCACGTGACCCGCGGCTGGGGGCTCGCCAATGTCCTGGCCGCCCTCCAGGCGGGGATCACCCATTTCGAATCCACCCTCGGCGGGACGGGGGGACAGCCGGCAAACTTCGTCGACGGCTGCCCGGTGGCCGGGACCGGCAAGTACTATTATGCCGATCCCAACATTGTCGGACTCGCCTCCACCGAGGACATGGTGGTCATGATGGACGAAATGGGGATCGAGACGGGGATCGATGTGGACCGCCTCCTGGAGATCGGCCAGATGTACGAACGCATCCTCGGGCGCCGGCTCCGTTCCGAGTGCATCACCACGGGACGGATCCCCAAGGAACCCACAGGGCGCTAAGGGATTCCGTTGCAGGAAAGGACCCATGACGCATAAACGATTCCCCCGCCGCAAGGCCCCCGCGGGAGGACCAACGGGACGGCGAAAGGTCCCCCCGGGCGGGTCGCCCCGGGAGCGGCGGATGCGGCCCCGCGAGCGGATGAAACCGGAGGCGGATCCGCTTTTGAAGGCGGTCTTCGCGAAGATCGGCAAACCCGTCGCCGCAGAGTTTCGGCCTGATCCCTTTCAGCTGGAAGCGCTCGAGGCGATCCGGGCGGATGATT
Source organism: Deltaproteobacteria bacterium (assembly GCA_023487865.1). Classification (GTDB taxonomy): domain Bacteria; phylum Desulfobacterota; class Syntrophia; order Syntrophales; family UBA5619; genus JAKAFS01. The sequence continues at coordinate 21,897 of JAMDBG010000205.1, forward strand.
GCCTCGTCATGGCCCCGACGGGCTCGGGAAAGACCTGGAGCGCCGAAGAGGCGATCCGGACGGTCTTCCAGAAAGGCGGGCGCTGCTGGTACGCCTCCCCCCTGAAGGCCCTGACCAACGCCAAATGGGTCGAATTCGGCTATCTCTTCGGACCCGTCAACGTCGGCATCGTCACCGGCGACACCAAGGAAAACACCGACGCCCCGATCATCACAGGAACCACCGAGATCCTCCGGAATCAGCTCTACGACGCGATGCATACCGGAGAGAACCTGGACTGCGACCTGGTCATCCTCGACGAGGCCCACTTTCTGGGAGACAGGGACCGCGGGGTCGTCTGGGAGGAGATCATGATCTACCTCCCCGTCCGGATCAATCTCCTGCTCCTCTCGGCGACCATCGGCAACGGCACTGAGATCGCCGCCTGGCTCGCCTCCCTCCGGGGGCGACCGTGCCGGGTCATCCGCGAGGAGAAGAGGCCCGTCCCTCTCTATCCCCTCTTCCTTCATCCTTCGGGCCGTCTCATGCCCCTGGTCGAGAAGAACCGGCTCTTCGGAAAGATCGGTGATTTCGTTGGCAGGCATCATTATGGCCGACCCGAGCGGGAAGGGCCGCCGTTCGGTGAAATGATCGAGGTCCTCAGGCAGTTTCACCTGCTCCCGGCGATCTTCTTTCTCAAGTCCCGCGCCGAATGCGATGCGGCCTTGAAAACGTGCCGCGCCATGCCGGACCAGAGCGAAGATGGATCCTTCCTAAGGGAGCTGGAATCATCGCTCGACCGTTTTCCCTACCTCCGGAACCATCGACAACTCGACGAACTCCGGACGGCCCGTGTGGCCGCCCATCACGGCGGACAGCTCCCCGCCTGGAAATTCCTCGTGGAGACGATGATGAAGCAGGGACACCTGCGGGCCATCTTCGCCACTTCCACCGTCGCGGCAGGCGTCAATTTCCCCGCCCGGACGATCGTCCTGATGAATTCGGACCTCTTCAACGGCCATGAGTTCGCCCCTCTTTCCGGCACGGAATTCCACCAGATGACGGGACGGGCGGGAAGGCGGGGGCAGGACCGGGTGGGTTTCATGCTGGCCGTTCCGGGGCGGTTCATGGACCTCGTCCACATCCGGAAGCTTCTCCTGAAGAAGCCGGAGGCGATCATGAGCCGCATCCGGAGTGACTTCTCGATGGTCCTCAACCTCCTGCTTTCCCAAACGCCGGATGACATCCGGGAGATCTTCGCAAAATCCCTGGCCAGCTTCCAGAGACGGCAGGGCCAGACTCAGGGACATGCCCGGGGGGAACAGTCGGATCTCTGGACCGATTTCCAGAGGCACCTCCATCTGCTCAAGGAGGAGGGATTCGTAGACGGAACGGACCGCCTCACGGACAACGGGATCTGGGCATCCAAGCTCCGTCTGGATCAGCCCCTTCTCATCGCCGAATGCCTCCGCAAAAATGCCTTTCCCCAGGGCGATGAAAAGCTCCTGGCCGCAGTCATCGCCCCTTTCGTCTATGACGGAGACCAGGACCTTGTCGTGATCCGCAGGGAACTCCCCCGACGCCTGACCCGCGCCTATGACCGGATGATCGCCGCCCTCGCGGATCTTATGGAGCGACTGAAGGCGGGAGGCTTTCCCATCGCCCCCCTTTTCCTCTGGCCGGCGGTGGTGATCTACGAATGGGCGGCGGGAGGCGACTGGAACCGGATCATTCGCCAGAGGGGCATCGCCGACGGGG
>JAMDBG010000202.1 GCA_023487865.1 Deltaproteobacteria bacterium
CCACCGGGTGATCGGCGATTTTTGCCGACGATGAGCCGGGACCATGTCGAGCGGCTGACGCGGGGATGGAAGCGGGCGTTGGAACGCGCCCGAAACTGGGTTGAAACCTGACGGCAGGAACTGTTCAGAAAAAAAAGAGGCATCCCCCGATGTTTCCACCGACCGGGATGCCTCTTTCAGTGTTTAACAAACACCGGTTGTTATAGGGGCTTTACGTTTTCCGCCGCCGGTCCCTTGGGGCCCTGCTTGACTTCGAAGCTCACACGCTGGCCCTCGGCCAACGTCTTGAAGCCAACCGCCTGAATGGCGCTATGATGAACGAACACGTCCCCGCCTTCATCCTTCTCGATGAACCCGAAACCTTTTTGCTCATTGAACCACTTCACTTTACCTTCTGGCATCGCTTGCATCCTCCTTTGTTAAAAAAATCCCTTAAGTCGGATTCGCATAATGACAGAAGGTAAAAAGGCCGCCAAAATTCGCAAAAAGCTTGGCGGCCGCCTTCACACATCATAATGTCTTCATCCAAACTTATTGTTGTCTGCAGTTTACGCTTGCTTTGATAGAATGTCAAGTATTAATTTTTGTTGGTCGGGGACGCTGGCGGACGCCCAGAGCGATGGGAAGTAAGACCATGACCGTCAGGGCGCCGGCCAAGGCAAACGGCCAGCGGTATCCCCACCAGGAGGCAATGACCCCCCCAAGGAAAGGACCGGCGGCCATCCCCAGACAGGTCGTCGACGAGGTCAAACCATAGGCCTTGCCGTAGCTGTTCGACGGGACCAGGCGTCCCACCAGGGCATTCATCGTCGGGAGAATCCCTCCGGCTGCGATTCCGAAAAGAATCCGCAGCAGGGCAAGCTGCGTGACGCTCTGCGCCATGCCGTGCAGGAGCATGCAGACGGCGGTCAGGGTGAGATACGCCATGAGGATCGGTTTATACCCCACACGATCGCTGAGATAGCCGGTCCCCCCGGCAGTCAGTGCCGCCGCCCCGCCGCTGATCGCGAAAAGCGCACCCGTTGTCGACGCCACGCCGCCTCTGCCTGGTATCCATAACGACTCGATAAACAAGGGCATGATGGGGGAAACGAGATCGACGATGAAATGGAAGAAAAAAAAGAGGGCGAGCATCGCGGGAAATCCCGCGTAGGCCAGGAGCGAAAACAATCGACCGCTCTCCCGGAGGGCCTCCCTTGAGGGCCGGATGAACCGTTCCCTCGCCCCGATCAGGACGAGCATTCCGCCCAGGAAAAGGATCACGCCGCCGGCCATAAAAGTGTAACGGTAACCGACGGCATCGGCCAGGATCCCCCCGATCCAGGGTCCCAGCGTCATGCCCAGAAATACCGCCACCTGCATGAGGCCGAGGCTGTAACCTAATTTATGTCTGGGGACGATGGTGGAGATCATGGCAATTGAAGCCGAAATGGTTCCGGTCGCTGCCCCGGAAAGAAGCCGGAGGAAGAGCATTTCCCAGATGTTTCCGATGAGCCCCATGGCGAAGGTGATCACCGCGCCGCCGAACATGGCCCGCTCCACCATGATCTTGCGGCCGTACCGGTCCGAGAGCCATCCCCATAAGGGGGAAAAGAAGGCCATGACCAGGCTGGCGGAGGCGACCAGAATGCCCGTCCAAACCGGGACGAGGCGCTCGTCCGCTACACCCAGTTCCCGGATGTAAAAAGGAAGAAACGGCAGGGTGAAGGCAAAGCCGATGATGGACAGGAGCTGGGCAACGAACAGGATGTAGAGGGTCAGCTGCCAGGGCTGTTCACTTTCTTGTGGCGAACCCTCTTGAGCGGGTTGGAAATGCATGCTCTCCTATAAACCGGCGCGGCGGGAAAGTCAACGCGCATAAAAGCGGGAGAAATGCCTTGACTTCCATTGCCGTTCAGCGTAGACGTATAGGAAAGCCGGGGGGATGCGAGGCGGACGTCCAGGGGTCAGCCGGCGAAAACGAGACATCAGACGTTTTGAAGCGTGGGTGAACCGCCAGACTCTTCAGAGTCTCGGCGGTTTTTTCTTTGGCAAACCTTCATGTTCCGGCAGGGTGCTGTGCGGCATGAATATTACCTTGGACCATCTCTTTTTCTCGCCAAAAAAGGATGGGAGGGCATTTCGCAAACAATTAAGGAGGCGAGTTATGAACAAAAATCTGTATGTAGGAAACCTGTCGCAGAAGGTGACGGAAGACGACCTGCGGAACAATTTCTCCGAGGCGGGAGCGGTCGCATCGGTGTCGGTCATCAAGGATAAATTTTCCGGAGTATCGCGTGGTTTCGGCTTCGTCGAGATGGAGACGGAAGAAGGCGCCCAGGAGGCGATCAAGAAGTTCAACGGGGGCGACCTGGACGGCAAGACGATCACCGTGAATGAAGCCCGGCCGAAGACGGAGTCGAGCGGTCCGCGTCGGGATGGCGGCGGCAGAGGTCCCGGCGGTGGCGGAGGCTTCAGAGGCGGACGCGGGGGCGGCGGCGGCCGCGGCAGGTACTAACAGAATCGCACACAATCGGTTACTGATAGAATAACGTCCGCCACAGGCGAGGTTCTTCCCTGTGGCGGACGTTTCTTTTTCCTTCCTTCTTTCCCCTCGGAGTCAATTCCCGGCGCAATGTCCCCTGTTCAGGTGTGATGGAAATCGGCCGCCTGCATGCGGGTGTCGAGCAGCGCCTCGATCCGTCTGCGATCCCAGCCGCTGTATACCTCCTTCTTTTCGATGATGAAGGTCGGATAGCGGCGGATGCGGTGCAGCAGTGATTTATAGAGTCCCAGCGGGGATTTTGCGTCGATCAGAAGGATGCGGATCCGGTGGCGGTAGAGTCGGGAAAGCTCGCCGAGCCAGTCGCTCAGTCTGGCGAGTTCTTCCTGCATTTCGGCGGGATAGCCGGCCGCATCCTCATGACGGGCGCCGGCATTGACGCCGGCCTCTTTGAAGAGCAACTCGCATCGCGAGCAGCCTCCCAGCACGGTGATCAAGTTGCTGACCACCTCTACGGTGAGTGGTTTCATCATATTTCCAGCCCCAATCATTGTTCTGCAAATGGGGCGGCACGGTTCAGCTCGGCGGACGACGGCGAAGATGCATCCCAAAATGGTATCCGGTTGACTTTGAATCCCCTTTTGCGAGCAGGGAATATATGTCCTGTCCTTTTGCTTGTCAAGGGGCTGATTTTACGGCAGTGGGTACGTCGCCTGGACCGCCGGGAGGCGGGATTTCTTCCTGCGCTTCCTCTGACTGACCGTCGGCCGTCTCGGGAAGAAGCGGCCGGGCGGTCTTCTCCACCCCTTGCGGGGGGTCGATCTCACCGTTTGTCGAGGCGCCGAGCTCCCGGAACTTGCGGGCCGTCACCAGGACGCGGCTCTCAAAGGAACCGATGGTCTTGTTGTAGGCTTCCACGGCGCTGTCCAGGTTCCTTCCGATTCCGGAGAGGTGGCCGGTCATCGTCGCGATGCGCTCGTAGAGTGTCCGACCCAGGCGGCTGATTTCCGCGGCGTTCTCGGCGATCTTCTCCTGACGCCAGCCGTAGGCGACCGCCCTGAGCAGGGCGATGAGCGTCGTCGGGGTCGCCAGGATCACACGCTGATCGACGCCGTACTCGATCAGGGCGGGAGCCTGTTCCAGGGCGGCGCTGAAGAAGGTCTCGCCGGGGAGGAACAGGACCGCGAACTCCGGTGCCGGCTTGAACTGTTCCCAGTAAGCCTTCGCCCCGAGGGCCTGCAGGTGGACGCGGATCTGCCGGGCGTGGTCCTTGAGCCTTGCCGTCCGGGTCTTCTCGTCGGGTGCTTCCAGTGAATTCAGATAGGCCTGGAGCGGGGCCTTGGCGTCGATGACGATGTTCTTCTCGTTGGGGAGCCGGATGATCATGTCGGGCCTCAGACGGCCGTTTTCGGTCGTTGCCGATTCCTGCTGGAGAAAGTCGCAGTACTCGACCATCCCGGCCATCTCCACGACCCTCTGAAGCTGGATCTCGCCCCAGCGGCCGCGGACGGAAGGCATCCGCAGGGCCCTTACAAGGTTTGCCGTCTCTCCCTCCAGGCGTCCCTGAGTGAGGGCCAGCGATTTGAGCTGCTCGGTGAGCGTCGCATAGGCCGTGGTGCGGACCTGCTCGATCTCGCGGATCCGGCCGTCGACCTTTTCCAGGGATTCCTTCAGGGGCTTGACAAGCTCGTCAATCGCCCGCTGGCGGGATGTCAGGTCATTCTGCGCGCCTTCCTGGTACTTCTCCAGCGTCGCCTTCGCCAGGTCGAGGAAGGATTGGTTATTGCACCGCAGTGCCTCTGCGGAGAGGGCCTGGAAGGCATCGGACAGCTGACGGCGGGCGTCCTCCAGGAGGGCAAGCTTCTCTTCCGCGGCGCGGTGTTCCTCCTCGCGTTTGACCTCCGCCTCCGACAGGCGCGTCCGGAAGTCCCCGCATTCGTTCCGGAGTTCCCGGATGAGGTTGTCTTTTGTCTCGACGGCCCGCTCCAGTTCCGGGATCCGGGTATTCTTCTCCTCTGCGGCCGAGCGCCGTTCGGTTTGCCGGGTCAGCTCGCAGCGCAGGGCGGTGAGTTCCGCCTGGGCGGCCGCCAGGTCGTCCTTCTCCTGGCGGAGCTTCTCCTCGCGGCCCTGCAGCCGCTCGGACAGCGTGGCGAGCTCTGTCTCCACCTCTTGGCGGCTGCGTTCCTCCGCTTCACGGATCCATCCCCGCATCACAAGAAACGCCACGCCGCCGCCCGCCGCCAGTCCTATAATCAGCCCACCCAAGACCTCAATCCCCATTGTGTTTTTCTCCTTTCATCCGTATCCCAGCTCCTCGAGACGCTCCTCGCCGATCCCGAGGAAATGGGCGACCTCATGGACGACGGTGATCTCGATCTCGCGCTCCAGTTCGGTGAGGCTGCCGCACATTTCCTCCAGAGGCTCCTGGAAGATGAATATCGTATCCGGATGGACGGGGGGCGGGGCGAAAAAGGAGTGCTCCTTTAAAGAGGCCCCTTCGTAGAGACCCAGGAGCGGCTCGTCCGGCGGATATCCCATCTCCCTGAGCAGCTCCGGGGAAGGGCGCTTCTTCACGGTGAGGACGACGTTCGCCATCCGATCCCGGATCTCCGCCGGGATCCGTTGATACGCCCGCCGGACCGCCCTGTCGAATTCCTTCTGGTTCTGGCCGGCTTCAGGC
>JAMDBG010000031.1 GCA_023487865.1 Deltaproteobacteria bacterium
CATAGAAAATGTCTTTCATCACTTCCCCTTCTACCGGAATCGGACTTTTCTTCGATATCTTTTGTACCCTTTGACCGAGGTCTCTTTGGCGATCCCCAGGTAGAACTCCTTGACGTCTTCGTCCTCGCGGAGAACCTCTGGTCGGTCGGCTCGGACGATCCTGCCGTTTTCCATGAGAAAGGCGAAATTTGCGTATTTCAGGGCCATGTTCACGTTTTGCTCGACCAGCAGGATCGTCACTCCGTCCTTCTGATTGATTTCCCGGATGATCTGGAAGATTTCCCTTGTCAGAAGCGGCGACAGTCCCAGCGATGGTTCATCCAGCATGAGGAGCTTCGGGCGGCTCATCAGAGCCCGTCCGATGGCGAGCATCTGCTGCTCGCCTCCGCTGAGATGACCGGCCTCCTGGTGAGTCCGCTCCTTGAGGATGGGAAAGTGATGAAAGACATTTTCTATGTCATCCTTGATTCCCTGCCGATCCCGCCGGGTATAGGCGCCCATGATGATATTTTCAAGGACGGAGAGCTCCGGGAACACCTCCCGCCCCTCAGGAACGTAGCTGATCCCCATCCGTACGATCTGTTCCGTGTCTTTCCGGTCGATGCGTTGCCCCATGAACTCGATGCTGCCCTTTTCCGGCTGCTCCTCCTTGAGATCGTAAAGGAGGCGCATGATGGTCTTCAGGGTCGTTGATTTCCCCGCCCCGTTGGAACCCAGAAGGGCCACGATATCGCCTTGCTTGACCTCGAATGAGATACCGTGGAGGGCGCGGATCAGATCGTACCAGGTTTCGATATTGTTCACCTTCAGCATGGGTGCTCCTCCCCCAGGTACGCCCTGATCACCTCCGGATGGCTTTGGACCTCCCTCGGCGTGCCCTCGACGATTTTCTCACCCTGGCTCATGGCGTATATCCGGTCGGAAATACCCATGATCATGTTCATATCGTGCTCGATCAGTAGAATGGTCACTTTGAAGTCGATCTGTATGTCCTTGATCCAGATATTCAGATCCTGCTTTTCTTCCGTATTCATCCCTGCGGACGGCTCATCGAGGAGGAGAATATTCGGTTCCAGCGCCAACGCGCGTCCCAGCTCGACGAGTTTTCGTTTGCCATAAGGGAGGTTCGCCACGTACTGGTCCCGCACCGATTGCAGATCGAGAAAATCAATGATCCTCTCCACGATTTCCCTGTTCAATATCTCTTCCCGGGCGGCTTTCGATCTTCTTCCCCACAGGCAGGCGCCGGTAAAAATCCCGGTTTGCATGTGGATATGCCTGCCCAAAAGGAGGTTATCCATGACCGTGGCGTTGGAAAAAAGTTCGATGTTCTGAAAGGTACGGGCTATTCCTCTGCGGGCAATCCGGTCGGGGGTAAAACCGACCAAATCTTGACTTTCGCACAGTATCCGGCCCTGATCGGGCTTATAGATACCACTGATCATATTGAAGATGGTCGTCTTCCCCGAGCCGTTGGGTCCGATAATGGAAAAAATCGAATTCTTCTCTACTCTGAAGCTGACGTTGTTGACCGCTTTCAGGCCGCCAAAGCTGATGCTCAGGTTCTCACACTTGAAATGATCCATTGCCGGAGATTCCATCCCTTTTCCCGTCGTGCTGACGGCTGCACAAAAAAGGCCCTGTTTTGGCCGAAACAGTGCCCGGCCTGGTTCCGTTCCATCCCGCCCTGCAACAGAATCAGGGTCTCGCCATATCCTGTCATGCCAAGTTCGGCAAACCACGCTCCGGATTGCCAACCCGACACGGCCGCCCAGGACGGCCATGGACCTTCTTTAAGACCGCCCGCCTCTGCGATTCCGCATTACTTCTTCCAGGTGGCCAGATCGTTCGAGGTCCACCCCTGGAGCTGAATGTAACTTGCGTTGGGACCGCACTTCTGGATCATCACCGAATCGGTTCCCTGATGCTGCTTTTCCGTCCAGGTGATCTTGGGACCGATGGTCTGGTAATCCTTGATCGAGTTCAAGGCCTTCATGACCGCATCGGCGCTCAGATTACGCCCAGCTTTTTTGAGCGCCTCGACGATCGGATCGGCGAAAAGGATGCCGGCATAATAGAACGTCCCCCAACGTTCCTGCGGGTTGAGCCGCTTGGCCGCGTCTCGGTATTTGACCATCAGAGGGTTTTTGGAATCCGGGATCTCTCCGAAGGCGCCGGTAATGACCCCCTCAAAGAGCCCGCCGGTGATCTTGAACATCAGGGGGTAATCGGAAAGTGTGTTGGCGGACACCCACTGGGGCTTGAAGCCCACATTGGCGCTTGTTTTCAGGGCGATCACCGCCGCGGTCGGGTTGACATACATCAGAACCGCCTCCGCTCCCGAGTTCTTCAGCCGGAGGATCTGGGAGGCGAGATCCTTTTCCGTGGGTTCCACCGGAATTTCCGCCACCAGACCCATTTTGTACGTGGCCAGCCTCTCCTTGGCCCCCTCGAGACCATCCTTCCCGTAGGCATCGTTCTGGTAAAGAATCCCGATTTTCTTCATCTTTAATTTGTCCACGATGTATTTTGTCAGGATGTTCGCCTCATCCCGGTAGAGGGGATACACGGCGAACAGATAGGGATTGAGGGGATTGACAAAATCCTGGTCGGCGGCCGACGGACCGACCCAGGGGATCTTATTGGCCGCCAGATAATCCTTGACGGCCATGCCGCAGGCTGCGCCTACACCCCCAACAAAGGCGAACATGCCCTGACGCTCCACCAGTTCCTTTACCACTGCCACAGTCTGGGCGGGATTGTACATGTCATCCCTGATAAAATACTTTATCTTCCTGCCGTTGATCCCCCCTTCTTCATTGACAACATCGAACAGCAGCTTGCTCCCCCGTGCAACCGAACCCCAGGGTGCGGCGGGACCGGTCTGGGGCCCCCACTGTCCGATGCGGATTTCGTTGTCGTCAAACCCCGCCGGCGGGGCCGCCTGCGTCATGGTGGCCACCGACAGGATAGCCAATACCGCGATCAAAGACATAACCATTTTCTTTTTGAACATCATGGCACCCTCCTTATGTTAATCATGGTCCGATTTCGTGAGAAGAACCGTTCTACGCCACAGCGCTTCCTATCCCGTATCCCCCCCGCAATAGCAACGAAGTCATCACCGGCTTCATCCATCCCGACACCATTACACCTTTTTCACGAAATGTTTGGCAAAAAGCCCGCTCGGTCTCACACAGAGGACAAGGATGATGACAATAAAGGCCACGATCGGTTTCCAATGCGGCCAGTAGTAACCGAAAAAATTCTCGATCAACCCCATGAGACCGCCGCCGATGATCACCCCCGGTATGCTCATGAGCCCCCCCCAGTACGCGGCGGCAAAGGCGCGCATGAAGGGTTCCATCATAAAGGCCGGATCCAGGGTGGCGCGGGACGCAAAGAACATCCCCGCAACGGCGCCGATCAGGGAGCTGAATCCCCAGGCGAAGGAAAAGACCCTCTCGGTACGGATACCCATGATCTTGGCGGCATGCTTGTTTTGCTGGGTTGCCCGCATGGCAATCCCCAACTTGCTGTATTTGAAGAAAACATAAAGAAAGAGCATGATGAAGGCGGTTACGGCAAATACCGCGATTGCCCAGTTGGTAACGATCATCCCTTTGACGGGCTCATAGGTCACGGAAGGATTCAGCGGCAGCGAAAAATACTTCTGCTCCGCCCCCCATTTCCAACCGGCCAGCCCCATGAGCAGCATCTCCACCCCGAGGGTGATGACGATCAGCCCCAGTATACTGGGGTGCTTGGCGGGACGCAGAAACAGATATTCTATCAGTATCCCTAAAAGTATTGAAAAGATCATGGTGATGACAAATGCAGCCCAGAAGGGCCATTCATAAACGGACAGGATATGAAACGCCACGAATGCAGAAAACATGGCCATCTCTCCCTGGGCAAAATTGACCACCTCGGACGTCTTGTAGATGATCACCACCGCCGTGGCAAAAAGACCGTAACAGGCGCCGATCGCAAGTCCTTCAACCAAAAGTTGTCCTACGGGCATCTTTAATCACCTTTCCTTGTCGTCTTTTGGTCACATCTCTGATTACCCGTTATTGAGGCATAATGACACGTCTCGCACCGCGCCGTCGCTCAGAACGGCCAGGTCATCCAATACTTCTTCATCCGTATCCACACCCCGAACATCCCGAGCGGCTCAAAGATGATGATTGCGATCATGATGAGCCCGATGGCCATGCTGCTGAAATTCTCCAATCCTACCATTGTGAACCACCTTTGGGATATGGCGACCATCAGGGCGCCGAAATAGGGAACCTCAGCGATATTTTTCAACAGATCGTATTGGAGGTAGGTAATCAGGGTGGCTCCCATGATGCTCCCCAGGATGGTGCCCAATCCGCCGACCACCACCATGACAAGAAAGATGATGGAAAGGATCAGATTGAAGGTGAAGGGATCGAAGAATCCCAGAACGAAACCGAACAATCCTCCGGCGATGCCGGCGTAAAAGGCGCTGACGGCAAAGGCCAGGGTCTTGTAAACGGTCAAATTCACACCGATGACCTCCGCGGCGATATCGCTGTCCCTGATCGCCACAAAAGATCTTCCCACCCTGGTTTTGAGGATATTTCTTGCGCCGACCACCATGATGATCGTCGTGATCAGTATCAGGTAGTACTTCTGGAAGTCGGATTTCAAGATCCAACTGATGCCCAATGCTTTGATTCCCAGATCGAGCGGCGGCGCCTTGATCCCCATTCGGCCGCCGAAGAGATCGATTCCTCCGATGATATGCATGATCGTCAGGCCGAAACCCAGGGAGACGATCGCCAGATAGGGACCTTCGAGCCGCAATGCGGGCAGGCCGAGGATAAATCCAAAAAAAGCGGCGATGAATGCGGCGACGACGATCGCGAAGACAAACGGGATTTGCAACTTGGTCATCAGGAGGACCGTCGCATAGGCGCCGATGGCAAAAAATCCTGCGTGTCCGAGGGATATCTGGCCTGTGGATCCCACGAGAATGTTCAAACCCACGGCCAGTATGATATGAACCATGATGATATTAAGGAGATAGACATAATAATTGGGAACCACCTTTGGGA
>JAMDBG010000008.1:0-9117 GCA_023487865.1 Deltaproteobacteria bacterium
GGGAATATCGGTTACTGTCAACTTCTTTTAGACACTTCCTCTGCCTACCATAAAAAACCTTCGATCCCGGAGGAGAGAAAGTGGCAGAATCCCTCCTCGCTGCCGGGAAAGCTTTTATAGAGATCCCCGAAGCCCATGCCGACTCCGCCGCCGATACAACCAAACGTCGCCGCATCACAGGCTGCCGGTCGGCCTTTGGCGGCGGATGCGGCGAGCCACATGACACAGCCCCATCTCCCCTCCTGGAACTGCATGGCCCCTTCAGGCTTCTCATCGGACCAGCTGATCGCTATGGGGGGGTATTTCGTTTCGATGGCCTTGGCGATTCTGCTTTCCATAGTGTGATTCCCTTCTCGAGAGGAGTTTCATTTTTATCGATGTCACGAAGTGTCCGGGAGCGGAATTAACCGACTAGTTAATCCTTAAAAGGATCTCAGTCAAGAAAAATCCGCGCTGCGGTATGTGGCATGATCCGAAGGTTTTTTATGGTAGGCAGAGGAAGTGTCTAAAAGAAGTTGACAGTAACCGATATTCCCGCTATAAGCCCCAAATATCTAATCGTGGACGGAGGTTATCGGAGGTGATGAAGATTGCGGTCAGCGGCAAGGGTGGTGTCGGCAAGACGCTCTTAAGCGCCTTTTTGGCGCGGGCGTTTGCGGCCGGCGGGAATAGAGTCATTGCCATCGACGCCGATCCTGATGCCAATCTGGGTGCGACTCTGGGCTTCCCTGATGCAGGCAAGATCGTTCCGATTTCCCATCTGAAGGATCTCATCCGGCAGCGCACCGGGGCCGAGGAGACGGCCGGCGGGCTTTATTTCAAGCTGAATCCAAAGGTGGATGACCTGCCGGACGATTACTCGGTCAGTCATGACGGCATCCGCCTGATGGTAATGGGCGAGGTGAAAAAAGGCGGGAGCGGCTGCTACTGTCCGGAAAACGCCCTCTTGAATTCGCTGATGTCGCATCTGCTCCTGGGGCGCGATGATGTCGTCATCATGGATATGGCTGCCGGGATCGAACATTTGAGCCGGGGAACGGCGCAGGCGGTAGACCGGCTCATCATCGTTGTGGAACCGGGACAGGCCAGCATGGAAACGGCTCTCAGGGTGAAGCAACTGGCCAGGGATCTCGGCATCAAGGAACTGGCGGTGGTCGGAAATAAAGTTCACGGGGCCGACGAAGAAGCATATATCAGGAAAGGTACAGAGGGGCTGGATATGCTCGGCGTCATCCCCTATGACCCGGGTCTGGTGGATGCCCAGATGAAGGGTCTGCCGGTGATCCGGAGCCAGGTGATCAAGTCGTCGGTCGACGCGATTTATACGAAACTGATTGCCCAACCAATCAAGTAAAACGAAGCCGAAGCCGCCGGGCGACTGCCCGATATTGGCCCGATCCGGACCTCCGGCATGATATGGTGTGTACCGGATAATGGGATCAGACGACTTGTTTTGTTTGCATACGCAGAAAGGCAGATGAATCGATTTATGGGCGTCAAGAAATACAAGGTGGTTTTCAAGCCGGATGATGTGGCGGTTGATGTCGAAGACGGAGACAATCTGTTGGAACTGGCCCGTAAAGCCGGCGTGGCACTCACCGCCTCCTGCGGGGGCGACGGCGTCTGCGGCACCTGTAAGGTGCTTATCGAAAAAGGCGAAACGGAGAGTCTGCCGGGCATGCAGCTTGACCCCGGCGAAGTGGCAATGGGTCTCAGGCTGGCCTGTCAGTGCCTGGTCAGGGGCGACCTCGTAGTGATCGTTCCCGAGACGTCCCGCATGGCGACAGGGGGCGGACGGCGGGCGCTTGCCACGGCAGAGGAGTTGATGGCGGTAACCGGCTGGACGCATGCACCGCCGATCTCCAAGGTCTACCTGGAGCTCGTACCGCCGACGCTGGAGGATAACTCCAGCGACCTCACCCGTCTGGAGAGGGAACTGGCCAAACACAATATCGATGATTATCGGGTCGAACTCGGCTTCCTGAGAAAACTGCCCCATGTGGTCAGGGAGGGCGGCTGGAAGGTCACCATCACCGTACTGAGAGAACCGTCGGGATCCCGGCTGACCCGCATTGAACCGGGTGATACACGGAATCGCCTCTTCGGTCTGGCTTTTGATATCGGCACCACGGGGGTTCGCGGCGAGCTTCTCGATCTGAACGAGGGCAAGGTGCTCTCCCGCGGGGTGGAGTACAACGGCCAGCGGATTTATGGAGATGACGTCATCAGCCGGATCGCGTACAGCGGCAAACCCGACGGCATGGCCAAACTGCAACAGGCGGTCGTCGCGACGATGAACAGGATTATCGCCGAGATGACGCAGAGGGCGCAGGTGCCGGCCGGGGATCTCTCCTATCTCACCGTTGCCGCGAACACCACCATGATCCAGCTGTTTCTGGGGATCGATCCCAAGTATCTGCGGCTGGCCCCTTACGTGCCCAGTGCCGGTGTCCTGCCGATGTTCCCGGTGCGTGCCCTGGGGATAGACGTTCCGGAGCATGTGTATGGCTATACCATACCGTCAGTGGCCAGTTATGTGGGAGGCGATATTGTCTCCGGTCTCGTCGGTACCGGTATTTATCAACGACAGGAAACGGTGCTCTACATCGATATCGGCACGAACGGCGAAACGGTGGTAGGCAACGCGGACTGGATGGTGAGCGCCTCCTGTTCCGCAGGTCCGGCATTCGAGGGCGGCGGCATCAGCTGCGGCATGCTGGCGACCGAAGGCGCCATAGAGGGCTTTCATTATGATCCGAAAATAAAACAGCCGACCCTGACTACGATCGGCGGAGCCAAACCCAGGGGCATCTGCGGCGCCGGCCTGATCGACATCGTTTCCGGGTTGCTGACGGCAGGGATCATCAACCAGAAGGGCAAGTTCCAGAGCGAATCCGATCCTCGCGTCCGCAGCGGAGTCGAGGGGCTGGAATACCTGCTGACGCCGGCCGGCGAGACGGACATCAACAAAGACATCGTCATTACTGAAATCGATATCGAAAACCTGATCCGCGCCAAGGCCGCGATGTACGCCGGGTATCAGACCCTCCTCAAAAGCGTCGGCCTCACGTTTCAGGATCTGGACAAAGTGATTATCGCCGGGACCTTCGGCAGTCACCTGGACATCGAAGAGGCGATCACCATCGGACTGATGCCCGACATAGACCGGAACAAGTTCTTTTTCATCGGCAACGGCTCGCTCCTCGGTGCCCGACTGAGCAGTTTTTCATCCGAGCTGATCGAAGCGGGCAGGCGTGTTGCCCGGATGGTGACCAATATCGAGCTTTCGGAAAACGGAGACTTCATGAGCCACTATATCGCATCGATGTTTCTGCCCCATACCGACTCCTCTCTCTTCCCGGAGGCGAGCCGGCGTTTGATGGAATTGTCCAAAGGAGGAATCCATTGACGATCACCATCGCGATGGCAGGCAAGGGGGGCACGGGAAAGACATCCCTGGCCAGTCTGATTATCCGCTATCTGCTCAGGCATAACGCCGTACCGATTCTGGCGGTGGATGCCGATGCCAATGCCAATCTGGCCTGGAGCCTTGGATTGACGGTCAAGCAGACCATCGGCTCCGTGCTGGCCGATTTCAACGACGTCAAAATGGGCATCCCTCCCGGCATGACCAAGGAAGCGTATCTCAACCTCAAGCTCAATGGGGCGGTGGTCGAAAGCAAAAATGTTGATTTGCTCACGATGGGTCGCGGGGAGGGGGCGGGGTGTTACTGTTTTCCCAACAACGTACTGAAAGAATTTATCGACAAGCTGGCGGTGAATTATCGATTCCTCGTGATGGACAACGAGGCGGGTCTGGAACACCTGAGCCGGCGGACCACCGAAAACGTCGATGAGTTGATCATTGTGTCCAATCACTCCGTCAAGGGGGTGCGCACCATCGGCAATATCCTTGATCTCATCAAGGAACTCAAGCTGAACGTCAAAAGGCAGTCTATTGTCATCAATCAGGCGCCGGGCCCGCTGGACCCGATGATCGTCGCGGGGCTCGAGGAGCTGGGCGTCGGGGCCGATGCCGTTATCCCGATGGATAGCCTTATTGCCGATTATGATCTGCAACAGAAACCGCTCACCGACTTGCCCGACACGTCACCGGCGGTACGGGCCGTTGACGGTCTGATGGAGAAACTTCTGGCGACACGGCGCGCTGACCGGGAAAGAGGTTAGCAACCGGTCCGGAATCATGCAGCGAATCTGCAGGAAATTTGTAGTGGGGACGGGGGAACAAAGGGTACCTGTATAGAAAAAATAGGTGTATGAAAAAAATATATTTTTGACTTGACAAAGGGGAAAAGGTAAACTATAGACCTGCAGTGTCGTTCCGGTGCAATGGATACGATGAGAGGAAAACTCAGCGTATGTTCGGTACCTTAAACAATTCTTGTTCATAAACCCACCCCATCAGGGAGAAACACAATGGCCGATTACGAAATTAAGACGGTTTCAGCACCGGACAGGGAAAGCGTGAAGCTCTTAGGCGCCACCTTCGAACCGGGTAAACCGGGCAAGGCCGAGGAAGGCCGCTGGCGGCCCCGTCTCAAGGGTCGTGAAGAGATGCTGAATTACCTGAAGCGCAATGAACGTTACCTGTACGGCGAAGAGGGTGCGTTCGGAAGTGAGAAACGTAAGAATCCCGCCTAAGTTGGAGGAACCATGGCAATCGAGACCCCCCGTATCAGTTATACCGGAAGTATCCGTCCCATCACCCTGGGCGCCGGCGACAAGTCCGTAACCGTCGGCGGCGAAACGAGTTATCCCTTCTACCTGTTCGAAGGCGCTATGCCCAACCCGCCGCGGATCGCCATGGAGGTCTACGATGCACCGCCTGCCGATTGGCCCGATGAGGCTGTGGCGCCGTTTAAGGATGTGCTCAACGACCCGGTTGCATGGGCGAAGAAGTGTATCAACGACTACGGCGCCGAGATGATCTGTCTTCAGTTGGCGAGCACCGATCCCAACGACGCCAACCGCAGCGCCGAGGAGGCGGCCCAGACCGTCAAACAGGTAGCCGAAGCGGCTAATGTGCCGCTGATCGTGTGGGGAAGCGGGAACGTCGAAAAGGACACCGAGGTGCTGCGCACGGTGGCGGAGGTTTGTCAGGGGAAGCATCTCATTCTGGGGCCGCTGGTCGAAGGCAATTACAAGAAGATCGGCGCAGCCGCGATGGCTTACAAGCATACCATTATTGCCTCAACCCCCCTGGACATCAATTTGGCAAAACAGCTCAATATCCTGATGGGCAACCTCGGTGTCAGCGAAAGCGAACTGATCATGGACCCCCTGGTAAGCAGCATCGGTTACGGGATCGAGTATGTCTACTCGGTCATGGAGCGGATCCGCATGGCGGCGCTCACGCAGCAGGACGAAAAGCTGCAGTTTCCACTGATCTGCAACATCGCCCGCGAAACCTGGAAGACCAAAGAGGCGAAGGTCGCCGAGGCCGAGGACCCCAAGCTGGGCGATACCGCAAAGCGCGGCATCATGCTGGAGGCGATGAGCTCCATGGTGCTTCTGGTGGCCGGCGCCGACATCTTGATCATGCGACACCCGGAAGCCATCAAGCTGATCCGGGAGATGATTAGCGACTTAACGAACTGACGTATCCGTCCGGTTGTGGAGAAATATATGGCAGAGAAAACAAAAGCGAAAAGTATCGATCAGGCATCGCTGCAGATGATCGAAAAGGCATCGTGCGACGGGGTGAACCTGTCGTTCGACCGTGCGTCGGCAATCAAGCCCTGCCCCATCGGCGAGGTGGGGAGCTGCTGCAAGGTCTGCTCGATGGGGCCGTGCCGTGTGCCGTTGCCCAAGGGTAAGGCGCCCGAAACCCCCGAAGAGAAGCGCAAGCGCAGGGGGGTCTGCGGCGCCACGGCCGAGACCATCGCCGCGCGGAATTTCGTCCGGATGATCGCCGCCGGGGCAGCGGCCCACTCGGACCACGGCCGTTCCGTCGCCGAGCTGCTCCTGGCGGTCGGCAGGGGTGAGGTCAGCGGGTACGAGATCCGGGACGAGCAGAAGCTCCTCGCCCTGGCGATGGATTTCGGCGTCGAGATCGGGGATCGCCCAATTGCGGAAATCGCCGCCGATGTGGCCCAAAAAGCCCTGGCGGAATTCGGCCGCCATGACGGAGAGAGCACCTTCATCAAGCGCGCTCCCCTGAAGCGCCAGGAGATCTGGCGCAAGAACGGCGTCGTCCCCCGCGGCATCGACCGCGAGATCGTGGAGCTCATGCACCGCACCCATGCCGGCGTCGACATGGAGTACCACAACATCATCCAGCAGGGGATCAGGGCATCCCTGGCCGACGGGTGGGGCGGCAGCATGATCGCCACCGACCTGCAGGACGTCCTTTTCGGGACGCCTTCGCCGGTCCTCGGGCAGATCAACCTGGGGGTCTTCAAAGAGGATGAGGTCAATGTCATCATCCACGGCCACGAGCCCCTTTTGTCCGAGGTGATCGTCGCTGCGGCAGCGGACCCGGAGATCCAGGCCCTGGCGAAGAAGGCCGGGGCGAAGGGGATCAATCTGGCCGGCCAGTGCTGTACCGCCAATGAAATCCTGATGCGTCACGGCATCCCCCTGGCAGGAAACTTCCTGCAGCAGGAACTGTCGCTCGTCACCGGCGCCTGCGACGCCATGGTCGTGGACGTTCAGTGCATCATGGAGTCGCTGCCGGACGTCGCCCAGTGCTATCACACCAAGATTATCACCACCTCCCCCAAGGCGAAAATCACCGGCGCCGTGCACATCGATTTCGACGAACACCACGCCATGGAAAGGGCCAAGGACGTGCTGAAGCTGGCCATCGAGGCCTATACCCACCGCGGGAAGAAGATCCAGATCCCGGAGTGCAAGACCGATCTGGTGGCCGGGTTCAGCCACGAGACGATCAACTACATGCTGGGAGGCCTGTTCCGCGCCTCGTACCGGCCGCTCAACGACAACATCATCAACGGGCGGATCCGCGGTGTGGCGGGGGTCGTGGGCTGCAACAACGTCCGCGTCACCCATAACGAGGCCCATGTCGCGATGGTGAAGGAGCTCATCAAGAACGATGTCCTGGTGCTCCAGACCGGGTGCAGCGCCATGGCCAGCGCCATGGCGGGACTGATGGTTCCTGAGGCCGCAAAGCAGTATGCTGGCGCTGGATTGGCGTCGGTCTGCGAGACCGTCGGCATGCCGCCGGTGCTCCACCTCGGCTCTTGCGTCGACAACAGCCGTATCCTGGTGGCGGCCACTGCCATGGTGAAGGACGGCGGACTGGGCGATGACGTGAGCGATCTGCCGGTGGCGGGCGCTGCGCCGGAGTGGTTCAGCGAGAAGGCCCTCACCATCGGCCAGTACTTCGTCGCCTCCGGCGTCTTCACCGTTTTTGGCGCCACGTGGCCGACAACCGGAAGTCCCGAGGTGACCGAGCATCTCTTCGGCGGTTTGGAGAAGATGTACGGGGCCATGTGGGCATTCGAAAACGACCCGATCAAGGCCGCGCAGATGATGATCGCGCATATCGACAAGAAGCGCCAGGCATTGGGAATTTCCAAGGCCAGGGAGCGCGTGCTGTTCGACATGGCAATGCGTCGCGAGCTGTAAGAAATGGATCTCAATCACAAAGGAGACTGATAGATGTCCCAGATAATCGCATCGGCCGCCATCCGCGGTGCCTATAAAATACTCGAACGTGCAGAGACCGATTGGCGGCAGGCCATGGACAAGTGGGGGGCAAACGAACCCGTCGGTTTTCCCAACACCGCCTATTACCTGCCGGTGATCTACGGCATCCTGGGGATCAAGGTGGAAAAGCTCGGCGACATGGAGGCGGTGCTCGAGCGCTGCCGGCGCATCATGCCGCCGCCGGTCAAGGAGAATCATCCGCTGCCCTACCTTGGGCCGGCGCTCGACGCGGGGATGGCGACCTTCTTCGCCGAAGAGGTGATCGAGGCGATCCGCTACCTGACGACCCCGGATTTCTACACGAAACTGGAAGACCCCACGGCCGACAACCTCTGGCTCGGGGCGGCCGACGACGTCATTCTGCGGAAACGCGGTGTCGAGTTCGTCGACGGCACGGCCCCCGGGTTTGCCGCGATCCTGGGCGCGGCGCCGACCAAGGAGATCGCCGTCCAGATTGCGACCGAACTTCAGCAGAAGAACCTCTATGTCTTCATGAGCGCCGAAAATGACGGAGTGCGGTTCAGCGAACAGCTTATCGAGGCAGGCGTCCAGGTCGGCTGGCCGACGCGGCTGGTCTCCTTCGGACCGGACGTCACGGCCACCGTCTTTGCCATGGGTTTTGCCACCCGCGTCGCCCTTTCCTTCGGCGGTGTCGAACCGGGCAACTACCGCAAGAATCTCATCTACAACAAAGACCGGACCTTTGCCTTCGCCCTGCCCCTGGGGTTTGTCAGCGACGAGTGGTACGCCAACGCCGCCGGCGCGATCAATTTCGGATTTCCCACGATCGCCGACACACCGATACCGGAGATCCTGCCTACGGGTATCACCACCTACGAGCACGTGGTTTCCAATGTCCCCCACGCGAACATCGTCGCCCGGGCCATTGAGGTGCGCGGACTGAAGGTGCAGGTGACCGAGGTGCCGGTGCCGGTCGCATACGGCCCGGCCTTCGAGGGTGAGCGCGTCCGCGGCGATGATATCTATCTGGAGACCGGCGGAGGGTACACCCATATGGTGGAGTGGGTCACCTCCAAGGGGATGGACGAGGTCGTTGACGGCGACGTCCAGGTCATCGGGCCGGAGATCACCGATATGCCTCACGGCTCCAAGCTGCCCCTGGCCATCGTTGCAGAGGTCGCGGGCCGTCAGATGCAGGAAGACTACGAACCGATCCTGGAGCGCCAGGTGCACCACCTGATCAACTATGCCCAGGGGGTGATGCATATCGGCCAGCGCGACATCGCCTGGATGCGCGTCAGCAAGAACGCTGTTGAAAAGGGCTTTAAACTGGAACATATCGGCAAGATCCTGCATGCCAAGCTGCACCAGGACTTCGGCCGGATCTTCGACAAACTCCAGGTAAAGATATACAGCAATGAAAAAGACGTCGATGAAATGCTCGCCAAGGCGATGAGCGCCAAG
>JAMDBG010000008.1:9127-23179 GCA_023487865.1 Deltaproteobacteria bacterium
ATCGTGTGTAAGACCGACGAGACCACCGAGATCTACTACTCCTGCCTGCTCTGCCAGTCGTTCGCCCCGAGCCATGTCTGCGTCGTCTCCCCGGAGCGGACCGGACTCTGCGGCTCCTACAACTGGATGGACTGCAAGGCCTCGAACGAGATCAACCCCACCGGCCCCAACCAGCCCGTTCCCAAGGGGGAGACCATCGACGCCCGGCTGGGACAGTGGAAGGGCGTCAACGACTTCGTTTTCAAGGCCTCCCGCGGCAAGGTGGACCATTACAACTTCTACAGCATCATCAACGACCCGATGACCACCTGCGGCTGCATGGAGTGCATCGCCGCCATCCTGCCGATATGCAACGGCATCATGACGGTCAACCGTGATTTCATGGGCATGACGCCCTGCGGCATGAAGTTCACGACGCTCGCGGGCACCATCGGCGGCGGCATCACCACTCCGGGATTTGTGGGACACTCCAAGTACAATGTCGCCCAGCGGAAGTTCCTCATCGCCGAGGGAGGCATCAAGCGTCTGGTCGCCGTCCGCTTCAACGAGCGGGCCAAGGAACTTGGTATTCCCGACCTGATGGACCGCATCGCCGACGAGACGATCGGCACGACCGAGGAGGAGATACTGCCGTTTTTGACCGAGAAAAACCACCCGGCCATAACCATGGACCCCTTAATGTAACCTGAAGGAGAGAAATAGATGGCACTCACCGGCATTGAGATTTTCAAGCATCTTCCCAAGACGAACTGCGGCAAGTGCGGCGTGCCCACCTGTCTGGCTTTCGCGATGAGCCTCGCGGCGGGTAAGGCCGAACTGGCTTCCTGCCCGTCTGTCTCGGATGAGGCAAAGGCCAAACTGGAAGAAGCCTCGGCGCCGCCCATCCGACCGATCAGCATCGTTACCGGCGACAAACCGCTGAAGATAGGCGGTGAGACCGTGCTCTTCCGCCACGAGAAGCGCCTCGAAAACCCGCCGGGCATCGCGATCCTTATAAGCGACACGATGGCCGAAACGGAAGTTTCCCGCCGTCTGCAGAATTTCAAGAAGTTCCGATATGAGCGGGTCGGCATGGACCTGCGCCCGGAACTGGTCGCGATCAAATATGCGAGCGGCAAGCCGGAGGCTTTTGCCGCCTTGGCGGGAAAAGTGAAAGCGGAAACGGACGGCGGCATCATCCTGATCTGCGAGGACATGGCGGCCATGGCCGGCGCCGTTGCCGCCTGTGCGGAGCGCAAGCCGATTCTCTATGGTGTGACCGGCGCCAACTTCGACGCCCTGACCGGCCTTGCCAAGGAAAAAGGATTGCCGGTTGTGGCCAAGGGGGCAAGCCTCGATGAACTGGGCGGATTGACCGACCGGCTGACAAAGCTGGGCATCAAGGACATCATTCTCGATTCCGGCGCCCGCTCACTCAAACAGACTTATACGGACCAGGTGTCCATCCGTCGCGCCCCCCTTCTGAACAAGGTTCGCTCTTTAGGGTTTCCGACCATCGTTTTCCCCGGCGAGATGACGGACAATCCGCTCAAGGAGGCATTGATCGCCGCCACGTTCATGGCCAAGTATGCCGGCATCATCGTCCTTTCCGACTTCAGCGGCGAAACGCTTTTCCCGCTCCTGGTCGCCCGGATGAACCTGTTCACCGATCCGCAGCGGCCGCTGGCGACGGGTGAGGGGATCTACGAAATCGGCGGGCCGAACGAGAACTCCCCGGTCATTATCACCTGTAATTTCTCCCTGACCTATTTCATCGTCTCCGGGGAGATCGAAAACACCCGCATGCCGGCGTACCTCCTGATCAAGGACACCGAGGGACTCTCCGTCATGACCGCCTGGGCGGCGGGGAAGTTCAGTGCCGATTCGATCGCCCCGTTCATCAAGAAGTGCGGCATCGCCGACAAAGTGAAGCACCGCAAACTGATCATCCCGGGGTACCTTGCCTCGGAGAGCGGCGGTCTGGAAGAGGAGCTGCCCGACTGGGAGATCCTGATCGGTCCCCGGGAGGCGGCGCACCTTACATCCTACCTTAAAAACACCTGGAAGTCTTAGGAGGTTGTGTGATGATACTCATTGCCGAAAATATCAATGTCATGTCCCAGACGATCGGACCGGCGCTCAAAGAGCGGAAGAAGGAACCTATCCAGGCCCTGGCCAAGGCGGAGACCGAGGCCGGCGTTCAGTGGCTCGACCTGAACATCGGCCCGTCGAAGAAATTCGGCCACGAGTTGATGCCTTGGCTGGTGGATATCGTCCAGGAGGTGAGCGATCTGCCGCTCTCCCTGGACACCACGAACGTCGTCGCCATCGGGGAGGGGCTGAAGCGCTGCAAGAAGCCCGCCCTGATCAATTCCATCTCGCTCCAGCCGGACCGGATGGAGCAGGAACTCGATCTGTGCGCGAAATACAAGGCCGGGATGATCGGCCTTCTCTGGGGCGTCGACGGCCTGCCCCGGGACGCGAATGAGCGCTGCATGCACACGGTGGATCTGGTCTATAAGGCCAACGAGAAGGGTATTGCCAACGAAAATATCTGGATCGACCCGATCGTGACCCCGATCAGCGGCGAAATCAACCAGGTGATTGCCTGCTACGAGTTCCTGGGCATGCTTGCCGATATCGCCCCGGGATGCAAGTCCGTCGTCGGCCTGTCCAACGTCTCCAACGGCACTCCCGATCACCTGCGGCCGATCCTGAACCGCACCTATTTCATCATGCTGATGCGCCAGGGCCTCTATGCCGCGATCGTCGATGCCTTCGACAAGGAGATGCAGGCGATCGCCTTCGGCAAGAAGCCGAACGTGGTGACCGTCGTCCACCGGGCGATGGATGGCGAGAGCATCGACCTGGCGAGCCTGACCAAAGAGGAGCGGGATTATGTCAAATCGGTGCGGGTCCTCATGGGCCAGCAGCTCTTCTCGAACTCGTGGCTTGAAGCATAGCAGCACCCCGATATGAGCGGCCTTCCTCCACTGCCCTCTCCCGGGGGATACGAGCGGGCCTATGCGGAATCGTACGATCTTGCCTTCAGCAGACTCCGTCAGGCCGACCTGGCGGATGTCTGTCTGAAGAGCGGCGCCGTTCCGGTCGGCGCCGACACGATTAGACTGACTTTCCTGAATCGGGATTATCTGATCGACCGCCTGGCGGGCGCCGTTACCCTCGGATCGGAGGCGGAACCGGTGCCCATCGCCGAGAGTCTCCTCATCCTCCACTATCTTGTCACCGCCCGGGGAACGCCGCCTGCAAACGTGCAGATCTCCTTCAAGGAGGTGCCGGAAGGGGTGGTTTACTATCCCACCTTCTACAAGCGGGCGATACGGCCGCTGCTCAGCAGGTTCGGCTCATCACCCGCCGGGCTCATCCCCGCGGCTGCCATGTTCGGCGGCGTCGCTGCACATCAGGGGGATGCCGCCGTCACCCTTCAGGCGTTCCCAAAGGTCGCCGTTACCTGGGTACTGTGGAAGGGTGATGACGAATTTCCGGCTGAAGGTACTCTTCTCGTCGACAGAACCATCCAGGATTACCTGCCCACCGAAGATATTGTTGTACTCTGCCAGACCATTGTGATAAAATTGTTACGCGCCGTCTGATCCATCGCGCGATCAGAAGGCTGCAGAGTGGAGGAGGATCGTTATGAAATGCCCCGGACAGGAAAACCCGAAGCTCACCGTCAGCCTGCATCCGTGTCCTCAGTGCGGGTATAAGGTGGAGATGTTCTCCGATGAGCTCAGAATCAAATGCCCCAAGTGCAAGACCGAGGTCGTCAAAGAGACGACGCCCAACTGCCTGCAGTGGTGCTCCGCGGCGCGGCAGTGCATCGGGGAGGAGCGCTGGAAGGCCCTCTTCGGCGACAACGGTCCGGCTGACCACGCGCCGGTGAAGAAGTAGCATATCAGGACAGCCGACAAAGGCGCCGTTTCTTAACAGATATTTACAGACTGCCTATTTGGTTCATCCGCTTCATGGGTACTTTTGAATTGATAATCTGTTAAGCTGTGACAGACTTACATCTACAACACTTTACAAATCTCAAATCGACGAATTTTGACTTTTTACGAGGCCATCGTAGTTAATACTTGCTAAAATCTATTAATTATCAATTGGTTGTCTTTCCGTGCGGGGACCGGCCGATTGCCCCTCCCGCCTGTGTCTATTGCGTGTGAGATTCAGGGCCATGGTTGACAAACACCGGAGTCAGACGACCACACCGATGCGGCTTTTGCCGCCGAGCTGGCAGATACGGTCCAGCGGGGGGTGCAAGTCTGGCTGATTTACGACTATGTCGGCTCCGCGAATCTTGACCAGCGGAGCTTTCACCGCAACTTCGAGATCAACCTCATCATCGATGACGCCGCTTTCAGCGGGCAGGTCAAGGCGATGCTCCGGAAGGATTTTGCAGATTCCCGGCCGATCTTCCTGGATCATCATGAACGGCAGGGGCTGCTCGTCCGTCTCCTGGAGAGGGTGATCGATTCGTTCAGTTGGTTTCTATGAAATTCATAGGTCAACAGGTGCCAAAGGGGGAAGGGCGCTCATATGAGAAGTTGCCTATCCCCCTTTCTTGTTTTTCACTCTGATCCAGCAATCAGGCCGAAACTTCGCGATTCTTTCCTCTTCGCGGGGTTACGCCCACATCCCGTTTGATCCTTACGCCTCAAAGGTATACTTGGTGCCGGCCGTATTAAGGATGAATTCGGCAGGCATCTCTTTGTTGAAGGCCAAGATCGCTTCGAATCCCGTACAATGGGTCGGTATAATGTAGTCCGGTTTCATCGCCTTGATATCGGCTACAGTATTCCGAATGATCTCTGGCTTCGCATTGATGAGATGAAACCCGCCCATGACAGCGTGGATCTTGTCTATGCCCGCGACTTTTTGCGCGTGCTTGACGGTGTTGACGATACCGACATGAGCACAACCGGAAAGAACCACCAGACCTTTCCCTTTCACGTTTAGGAATAACGCCTGTTCTCCATGAAAATCATCCGGTTCGGGTTTTTCGCCCCGCTTGATGAGCAACACCGGTGGCGTTTTTTCGTACACAGTAACCCTTCCAATGTTCCCGGTGAAATTAGCACCCGGAATGATCTGGGTCGGGTTTTTCACCTCGACAACCTTCAGTCCGATGGATTCAATGTCCTCTTTCCGCAACTGTCCAAGATCCGCTGCGTCGGCAGTTCCCGGGCGGAGCGAGTATCTGCGCGCGAATGCCTCCTCGCCCACATAGAACGGAGTTCCTTCTGTGATCCGTGACCGATTCTGTTTGAGGATGCTGACTGCACCCATAAAGTGATCGAAGTGGCCGTGGCTCAGGCTGAAGGCGTTTGCCTTTCCGAGGTCAAGCCCAAGCATCGCTATGTTGCTCAGCACACCTACGGGGTCGAGTCCATAATCGAACATGCAGGCACTTGTCTTCCCGTTGACGACCGTCTCCATGTAATAAGCGAGGCCGTGTTCGGCATGGATCGTCTTGCCAGGCACCACACGATACCGTTTCGTGATTTTACTATCCGGTCTCAATGCATCGTAGTAATTGTCCGTCAATACCCATATGGTTACCTTATCCACCTCCGTAACCCTTGGTGTTCCTTGTGCCATCACGGCTGCCGCCAGCCCCTCCCCTGCCACAAAAAGCGCGCCTGTTACCATGGAAAGCTTCAGAAATTCTCTGCGGTCCATTCCATCTTTCATAACGCACCCCCTTTTTGAATGTGCAAAGAAACTCGATAAAGAAAAGCCTCCAGCTTGATAAAGAAAAGCCTCCAAAAGGAAACACGGTATCCCGTTGGAGGCTTCATAGCGGCATCTTCCGGAAACTCCTCTTCATAAGGCACCAAGAAGGTTGACGCCAAAGTAAGGTTGACTGGAAACACGAACAACCCGATGATTTTAAATTACACCTTTCGGCGAAGTCAGTCAATGGGAAATGCCCATGTTTTCATCATTTATTCCCGTCTGAAAATGGTGGATCTCTTCAAAAATTGTCGGACGCTCACTTACAGGAAGTAACCCATGCGTTGCCTTTAATGCCTGCACAGGACAGGTCTCGACAAGGCGGTGTCGGTTGCCTCGATCCGTCCCTCCTTTTCGTTGCCATCGACGACCTGCCAGTCCAAGGAGTTAGCCGCACTTACGGTCAAAGTGAAGGCCCGGCCGGGTGGGACGGCGAGTTCGAGAGGAACGATGTCCGGATAAGCCTCGTATTGCGGGAAGTCAGGGGAGCCTTGCTATTTGGGCGTGAATATTATAGGGATGGGCCATGAAAACGCAGTCGATCGAGTATGCAGGCACCTACCAGGGGATGGCGCTGATCGCCGATCCGATCTACCGGTACGCCTCTTTTACCGTGCCCATGACGGAGAAGGGCGGCGAGAAGACGGAAAAGGACCTGATCGACTCCCCCTGGCTCCAGCGCCTCCGCCGCATCTACCAGCTCCAGAGCGCCCGCTGGGTCTATCCGGCCGCCGAACACTCGCGTTTCCAGCACTCCCTGGGGACGATGCATATGGCCGGTGAGTTCGGCCGCCACCTCTACCCGTCTCTGAAAGAGGTCTGCCCTGACGTCCCCTCGCTGAATTATGTGGAAGAGCTGCTCCGCGTGGCGGGTCTGCTCCATGATGTCGGCCACGGCCCATACGGCCATTTCTTCGACGACCATTTTCTGGACCGGTATATGCTCACCCACGAGGACATGGGACGGCTGATCATCATCCGGAAGCTGGGGAGGATGATCGGCCGGATCCGGCGGAGCCCCTCGGGTCCTTTCGCCAGAGGCGAATCCCTCGATCCGGCAGCGGTGGCCTTCCTGATCAAGATGCCGGACGAACGCGATGCGGCGGAGCCCCGCTGGCTGCAGCTCCTCCGGCAGCTCTTCTCCGGCACCTATACGGTCGATAATCTGGATTATGTCCAGCGCGACGCCTTCATGACCGGTTTTTCGCTCGATATCGTGGATATCACAAGGTTGCGGTTCTATACCTTTTTCACGAAGGACGGCCTCACGCTCCACCATGCCGGCATCTCGGCCCTCAGCCGTTTTCTCAACGCCCGGCTCAATCTCTATGCGAACGTCTACTTCCACCGGACGACGCGGGCGCTGGATCTGCATCTCCAGGAGATCTTCCGGGACACGATGGGGCTGATCCTCCCCGTGAATCCGGCCGAAGCGCTGGATGCGTATCTCGATTGCGATGAATGGCGTCTCTTCTCCGCGGTTCGTCAATGGCCGGACAGCCCCGATCCGCAGAAACAGCGGCTCGGGAAGGAATGGGAAAAGCTCCACTGCCGGGAGGTCAAGTGGAAGATGTCTTTTTCGGCGGAGATTTCCATCGACCAGCTCCAGAAGGGCACCCGCTTCTCCCGCGCCGCGGACTATGAAGAGCAGATCCGCTCTCACCTTCCCGGTTCCTTGAGGAACACGCCTCTGCGCGTCGATCTGGCGACGCAGGACCCGCGACCCTTGAACCCGATGGCGGATACGGAGAAAAGGGTCAACATCTTCAATCCGGCAACGGGGATCACCTCTCCCGAGCCCTTACGGGACATCTACCGCTTCATCCCGGCGCGCATCGTCCACTTCCGCGTCTTTTCCCGAAACCACGACCGCGACGACCTCCTGGCGCGGGCGGCGGAGCGGACCCTCGATGCCGTGGACGGGGCGGCCAGGACGAATATCTGACGATGGCCACTCCTCCGGAAACCACCGATCTCACCCTGTTTGTCCGAACCTCCGGCGAGGAAGTCGCGCGCTGGGACCGCAGGCGCATCGTCGATGCGCTGATCCGCGAAGCGATGATCGATGAGACGACGGCCGAAGCGATCAGCCGGGAGGTGGAAAAACAGATCGTCTCCTCGGGGATCGGTCTGCTGACGACGGCGTTGATCCGGGAACTGGTCGATGCCAAACTCATTGAAAGGGGCCTGGAACAGGCAAGACGGCTCCATGCCCGCCTCGGCTTTCCCCTCTATGACGTGCGGCAGCTCATCTGCCATCAGAACAAGGAAAACGCCAATGTCCCCCATGCCCCGGAAGGGACCAGCCTCGCTCTGGTGGAGGGGATCAAGCGGGAATACGCCCTCCACGACGTCTTCTCCCGGGAGGTGGGGGATGCGCATGTCTCCGGGGATCTCCATCTGCACGGCCTGGGGTATATCGACAGGCCCTACAGCTCTTGTCAGTCCCTCGAATACATCAAGCGGTTCGGCCTGAGGCTGCCCCATTCCGTGACCGTGGCCGGGCCGGCCAAACATGCGGAGGTCCTGCTGGCCCACATGGTCCGCTTCGGGGCCGCACTCCAGGGGCACTTCGCCGGGGTGATCGGCTGGAATGCGGTCAACCTCTCTTTCGCCCCCTACCTGACGGGGATGGGAGAGGGGGAGATCGAGCAGTTCGCCCAGATGCTGATCTACGAGTTCTCGCAGCTCACCTCCGCCCGGGGGGGGCAGGCCATCTTTACCGACATCCATCTCTACTGGGAGGCGCCTCCCTTTTTAGCCGATCTGCCCGCCGTCGGTCCCGGCGGAAAGCCCACCGGCCGTCCCTGCCGGCAATACCTGAAGGAAGCGCAGCTCTTTGCCCGGGCGCTCATGAGCGTCTATCGGGCCGGTGACGCCGCGGGGAAACCGTTCATCTTCCCCCGGCCGATCGTCCATATCACGGATGAATTCTTCCGGACGCCGGGCCATGAGGCCTTCCTTGAGGAAGTCTGCGGTGTCTCCGCCGCAAAGGGTAATCCCTGCTTCGTCCTGGACCGGGAGAGGGACGCCGCCTCACCCCCCTGCGGCTTTCCCGATCCTGCAGGAAAAGGTATTGCAGGGGTAGCGGAAGAGTCCTGGAGCGGAGATTTCTCATCGATCCAGAATGTCACCCTGAACCTCCCCCGTCTCGGCTACCGGGCCGGGGACGATGACCGCAAGCTTTACTCCCTTCTTGACGAGTTGATGGCCCTTGCCGCAAAGGCCCATCTCCAGAAGCGCGGCTTCATCGAGAAGCTCCTCGCCCTCGGAGAGGCGGGCCCCCTGGCCATGCTTGCACCGCAGAGAGACGGCGCCCCGCATCTCCGGATGGCGGAGGCCGGATATCTCATCGGCATGACGGGGCTGAACGAACTCGTCCAGGTCCGGAAGGGCCGCCAGCTCCATGAGTCCGACGAGGCCCTGAATGACGGTCTCGAAATCATCGGTCACATCCGGGAAGAGGCCGACAGACTCTCCGAGATACATGGAATGCGGTTTATCCTGGAGCAGACCCCTGCGGAGACCACCGCCTATCGCTTCGCCCGTCTCGACCTGAAGCACTTTTCACCCCTTTCGGGCCGTTTCGTCCGGGGCAACCTGGCGCGCGGGGAGATCTATTACACGAACTCCACCCACCTCCATCCGGCGGCGCCGGTCGATCCGCTGACCCGGGTGAGACTGGAAGGGCTCTTCCACCCTTACTTCAGCGCCGGCACCGTCACTCATGTGGAGCTCGGCGCCGCGGAGCCCGCTGCATCGGCTCTTGCCGGTTTTTTGATCCGGGTGTTCCGAGAGACAAAAAACAGGCAGGTCGTCTTCACTCCTGAATTCACCGCCTGCGGCCGCTGCGGAGCCACATCCCGGGGACTCCTGCAAAAGTGTCCGCGGTGCGGATCGGAAGGCGTGGAGGGGCTGGCCCGGATCTCCCAGTATATAAGCCGGGTGTCGGGCTGGAACCGCGGGAAACGGGCCGAACTTGGCGACCGGAACCGGAACCAGAATGCCTTTCCCCCTGTTTCCTTTCCTAAGTCCTTTGGAGAAGAGTGATGATCGGCAATCTGGTCGTTATGAAGTCCGCACCATCGGGAAAGGGTGGTATTGACCGACAGGGATGCCTGAGGAATCACTGGTGAATAGGATATGAGGCCTTTTGATATGCCATCCGGTTAACCGAAAAATCTGCTGGCCGGAATCCTCTCCATCATCTTTATCGGCCTGATCCGCACCACATTCTGGAAACAAAGCAAAACCACTCCGGCTTGGTTTGAGAGGATTCTTTTGCCGTTGCCGCTTTTGTCGGCATGCTGTTTCCAGTCAATGTTGTTTAAGCACATTCCCTTATGGCGTCTATAGACGGTCCCATTGCACACCAGGTGTTGCGCTCCAGAATCACATCGACCACATAGGGACAGCCGGAGGCGAGACCCCGGTGAAAGGCCGCCTGCAGGGCCCCCGGATCGACAACCCTCTCCCCTTTGGCACCGCAGGATTCGGCAAACTTCACGAAATCAAATCCCCTGTGTTCGTTGTCCTCATGCTGGTACCAAATTGCGGTTTCATAATCCATATCGTAGTGAAATTCCTGATTCTGGCGGATGAGCCCCAGGTAGCCGTTGTTTAGAACGATGCAGAGGAACGGAATGTCGTACATAACAGCGGCCGTCAATTCCTGCATGCAGAACTGAAATCCGTAATCCCCGACGATGCAGACGACCGGTTTCTCCGGTCGGGCGACCTTTGCGCCGATGGATGCTGGCAAATCCCATCCCAGAGTTCCAGCCCCGCCGCAGGTCAAGTGATGGCGGGGTTTTGCGATCCGCTGAAGCTGGCCGGACCAGATCTGGTGAAGGCCGATGCTCGTGACGAAAACCGTATCCGGATCGAAGGCAGCGTTGATCTCCTGGAAGGCCCGTTGCGGCTTGATCGGGGTATTGTCGAATTCCGTCGGCCGCTCCATCGCCCGACACATGGCTGGAATCTCCGCCCAGAGCGGTTTGTGATGCAGGTCGCGGTGCCGGATTTCGTCCAGCATCGCCTGGAGGGTTAGCTTCGCATCCGCCCAGATCCCCAGTTCCGGCATGATGCTGCGCCCCATGGCTGAGGCGCAGACGTCGACATGGATGAATTTCCGGTTTCCCTTGTAGACCTTGGTGTTTCCGGTGTGGCGGTCGTTGAAGCGCGCCCCGACTGCAAACACGAGGGAGGAGTCTAAAAATATACGGTTACCGGAAGGGGTGTTGCACTGCGTTCCGACATGGCCGGCCATCAGGGGGTGGTTCCAGGCGATTCCGCTCTTACCCATATAGGTTGTGACTATTGGTAGCTGGAGAGCTTCTGCGACAGCGACAAACTCTTCGCAGGCATCGGCGAGGATGACTCCGCCACCCAGAAGCATGATTGGCCGCTCTGCTTCCATGATCATATCCACTGCTGTCCGCACCTGCTGGGTGAACGGCGGGACAGGAAAGAGGGGTAAGGGCGGGTTCATTGCTGCATCGAAGGCGATCCTGCCCTTCTGGACGCTAAGGGGCAGGTCGATCAGCACGGGTCCCGGCCGCCCCTCCTTCATTGTCTTGAACGCTTCACGGAAGACCCATGGCACCATGACGGCATCCCGAACATAATAGGCTCTCTTCACAATGGACCGGACGATCTCCGCAATGTCGACAGCCTGAAAAGACTCTCGTCCAAGCTGGTCGTGCTGTCCGGTGACGGCCAGGACCGGAATAGAATCGGCTTTGGCGGTGTAGAGGCCCGTGACGAAGTTCGTCGCCGCCGGGCCGGATGTGGCGATGCAGACGCCCACTCCGCCACCTGCGCGAGCGTATCCGTCGGCCATGTGGATGGCACCCTCTTCGTGGCGGGCGATGATGTGCCTGATCGTCCCGATGTCTTTGAGCGCCCGGTAGACGGGCAGGACCGCAGTTCCTGGGATCCCGAACACATGCCGCACTCCCTCACTCTCCAATATCCGAACGGCTGCTTCAGCCGCGGTCATCTCTGCCATGATGCACCTCCTGTGTTGCTTTTGATTTCGGGGTTGAACCCCAGGGCGCGGGATACGGCCAGCGCCCGATACCGTACGATCCTTCCAAGCTCCTCGAGACGTTCCGGAGGAATCCGGATGGCCGCCCCGGAAACGGATATGACCGCAGCCACGCTTCCATCGTGGTGATGCACGGGTGCGGCTACGCAACGGATCCCCTCCTCCCTCTCTTCGTTGTCCACCGCGTAGCCGCGCCGACGGCTTTGGGTCAGATTGCCACGTAGCGCATCCTCATCCGTGATGGTCTTGGAAGTATATTTGGATCGGGCAACACGCCTCAAGTACAATGAAAGATCCTCATCAGACATACCCGCGAGAAGAACCTTGCCGACACCCGTCGCATACAGGGGAACACGGGCGCCGACGCGGGTAAAAAGCTGGAGCATGTGATCGTCCTGAACGTGGTCCAGATAGACAGCCTCGTCTCGATCACGGACGACTAAGCTCGCGCTCTCCTTCGTCTCAGCCACAAGCAGTTCGAGATGGGGGCGTGCGAAGCGGGCCAGATCGAAGCGGTGCTGCACAATACTTCCGATCTCTAAAAACTTCAGGGAGAGGGTGTAGCCTTTCGTCGCGGGGTCTTGTTCCAGATAACGCCGCTGGACGAGAGTGGCGACAATCCGGTGTGCAGTTGGAGGTGGGAATCCCGTATGGTCGGAGATTTCCCGAATACCAGCCCGACCTGAAGCAGCAATGAATTCGATGATGTCGATTACTTTGTGAAGTGATTTCATATTAATTCCATAATGTGGAATATAATTCTATAATGTGGATGATTATAGGGTTGTCTGTTTTTTTGTCAAGCGATTTTTTAACATCACATTTTATGTTCGCCATTTTTTGAGGAGTCGTATGTTGGACACGATTATATTTCCGAGTGAAAACAAATCATCTTTGCGGCAGGGACCATTGCGGGAATGTTTTCATCGCATCAGCTCACCAGTAGCCGTCTTTCCGTTGAGTGTACCTCAAAGCAACTATGACCAGTGGCAGAGGTTTATGAATCTGAAAATGGAAGTCTTGATAATATTCCTCATTTTGCCGATTTTGGCATTGACGAGATGATAGATTTCGGATAGACAATAAGATTAATATAATAAATGATGTTGCATCATTCACCGCCCTTGCCGATAGGAAAGACGGCAGGGTATCCTCTAACGATTGTCTCCTGCACGGAAAGACGGCTACTGGTGAAATGGGCTCAACTGCATCGACAAAAAGAGAGATCAGTTGCAGGATCACACGCACTTTGATCATGTATGTCCGGGAAATGAAAGGTTCGCTCGGAAACCTCCTGGACGGCCTTGAGCTCGACGAAAAATATCTCACCGATACGAACAATTGGATTTCCCACGAATTTCTGCAAGTCCTCTATGCACGGATGTCGGACATTCTCGGGGATAAATACCCTGTGTACAAAATGGCCCTGGCAACCAAGCGATATGAGTCCCTGGGCCTTCTGGATTGGATTGGCCGGCTTCTGGGGACTCCGAAATTGATCTATACGCAGGCCCCCAAGTACAACAGGTTTCTCAAGGCCAACGGAGACGTGTACATCCACGATTCGGGAGATTCCTGGGTGGTTTTGGAAGACCGATATCATTGCAGCTCCCAGAAAACCCGCCATGACTGCGACTATACCCGGGGCGTCATTGCCGGCATACCGACCGTGTTCGATATGCCCCTGGCCCAAGTGGAGGAGATCGAATGCCAGGTGACGCCGGAGGCGTACGGCAAGAGAATCTGGCCCGACAAACCTGCATACGGCAGTAAAGGGTGTCTCTACCGGATCCAGTGGGATCCCCGGGAGAGGCCTTCTCTCTGGCGGCGCGTCTTTCAGCAGTACAGGGTCTACCGGAAGGCCATCAACGATCTTCAGGAGACCAACCAGGCCATCCAGGAAAAATATGATGAAGTAAGAAAGCTGGCGCTCGAGCTGGCGAAGGCCAATCGGGAACTAACCGAATCAAAGCGGCAGCTGGAAAACTATACGACTGAATTGAGGAATTCGGAGCTCAGATACAGGCTGCTGGCGGAAAATGTCACCGATACAATCTGGACGATGAGTCTGGCTCCTTTACGCTTCACCTATATCAGCCCTTCGGTTGAGCGTATGCGGGGCTATTCCGTGGAGGAGGCCATGTCATTGTCTCTGGAAGAGACATTGACACCGGAATCCTTGGAAAATGTGGCAAAAACACTGGAGGAGGAAATTGTCAGAGAGGCCGCCGGAAATATTGATCCGAACAGAGCGAAGACCATTGAAG
>JAMDBG010000103.1 GCA_023487865.1 Deltaproteobacteria bacterium
CAGCGGAATGATCGTAAAGATCATGAAAATGTAGGCCACGACCATCGCCACGAAAACCCCATAGGCGAGCGCGGGGTTCTGGAGGAAAAGCCGCGGTCCGAGCACTATGCCGTGATACTGCAGGACGATCATCATGACGGCCGCCGTGCTCCCCCCGGGGACGCCGATCGCCATCAGCGGGACAAGGGTCCCCGAGGTGACCCCGTTGTTGGCCGATTCAGGTGCAAGCACGCCTTCCGGAATCCCGGTGCCGAAAAGCTCGGGGGTCTTGGAGAAGGTGCGGGCCTGCTGATAGGCGACAAAGGCCGCGATGCTCGCCCCGGCCCCGGGAATGATCCCGATGATGAGACCGACGAAACCGGTCCAGACGATCAGCCACCAGTGCCGGACGGTGAGCGTCAACCCCTCGATGGTGTCGGCCCAGTTGGATTGGGCTGCCCGCTCCTGCCCCTCTTTGGTCAGGATGGTCTTTTCCTCGAGCATCGCCAGGGCCTCGGAGATGGCGAAAAGCCCGATCAGCGCGGGGACCAGGGGCACCCCGTCGTATAGTTCGAGGAATCCGAAGGTCGCCCGCGGTGTGGAATAGATGTTGTCGGCGCCGATGGCCCCGATCAACAGGCCCAGAAAACCGGCGATCAATCCCTTCAGCATATCCTTGGCGGCGATCACCGCGATCAAGGCCAGCCCGAACAGGATGATCACCACCATCTCGACGCTGCGCACGTAGTAGCTGAGCCGGACGAGGTAGGGGAGGGCCACGACGACGGCGATGGAGGTGATCAGCCCGCCGAAGACCGAGGAGGTGAAGCTCAGGACGAGCGCCTGCTGTGCCTGCCCCTTTTTCGCCATCGCATACCCATCGATGGTCGTCGCGGCGGCGCCGCCGGTGCCGGGGATATTGACGAGAATGGCGGGAATGCCGCCGCCCAGGTGTGTGGCGCAGTACAGCGAAGCCATGAAGACCAGAGCCAACTCGACCTTCATTGCCAAGGTGAGGGGTAGGAGCATGACCAGCACATTCTGGGCGTTGAATCCGGGAACGGCCCCGACGATGGTTCCCAGGATCACCGCCGGGATGATGATCCACCACCATCCGAAGGCCATGTAAATCAACTTCAGCAAGAGCTCGGTATCCCAACCCATTTCAGTCCCTTTCTTCTCAGAAAATGCGAGCCAGGAGGTGCTCGACCGGTCCGTGCGGGAAACGCGTATCGAGTAAGGCGATAAACAGCACGTAGCCGCCCGCGGCCATGGAAAGGGCCGTCGCAAGGATGGGCCGCGGTTTCCGTACGCCCAGGATGAGCAGAGAAGCGCCCATGAAAAGAAAAAGGCCCAGCGTGAATCCGAGGTAAGGGAGGGTGGCGATGAAGACGATGATGGCGGCTGTCAATCCCCAGCGTTTCCCCTGGAATTCCAGCGGATAGAGAAGTTTGTCCATCCCCAGCGTCGCCTCTCCCCGTTTCACCTGAAGGGCCGTCCTGATGAGAAAGACCGCGACCAGGAGGATCAGAAGCACCCCGATCGCCAGGCCGTCCGCCTTGGCCTCCCAGTTGAGCTCCCAGACAGTGCTGTAGTAGTAGATGGTGAAAGCGACGGCGAGCGCCGGTATGATGAGATCGGCGCCGACCGCCTGTCGCTTTGGATTCCGGTTGTCCGGTTTGGCTGTCATTTTTTATTCCTTCCCTGCCCTATGGGCGGTACTCCGCCGCCCATAGGGGCTCACTGTCCGGCGGAATGTTCCGCGCTGCACACTCCGTGCATATATCCCTGCCTCGGGGGCAGGATGCTATTTTCTCTTGGCTGTCAATATGCTCTTGTACTTCCGGGCGAGATCGACCATCGCCAGGGCGTACTCGGTGCAGACCGAACGGTCCCCATATTCGATCGTCTCGAAGGGGGCTCCGGTCTTGAGATACCCCTCCTTGTAAGCCGGATCGGCGAAGACCTGCTTGGCCGTCTTGTTGAGCTTCTCGAACCGGTCCGGATATTTTTGGATCACCTCCGTGTGGATGGCCCAGGACCGTGATGAATAGAGGTCGGGGATCTTCGTCCCGAACACCTTGTTCACCGGCGGGGCGTTTCCCGAGAGTTTGGCGAGCTTGTTGACCTTATTGAAGACGGTCAGGATACGGAAACTGTCGCCCATGCTGATGGGATTGGCCGTTGGGAGGACACCGCAGTCCGCCTCACCGTTGAGGACGGCGACGTTGGTGGGATTGCCGCCACCGTAGGGTATCAGGTTGAACCTGGCCCCGGTGGCCTCGCCAAGTGCCAGTACGCCGATGGATGCGGGGTGGGGGAGGCGGCTGGTTGCCGTGGTAATGGCCCGTTTTTTACCCTCGGCCACCACATCCTCGATGGTCCGGAACGGGCTGGCTTTCCGCACATAGAGACAGCTGTCGTCGATGTCGATCCGGCAGAAATAGACGAGGTCGTCCGGAAATTTGTATTTGGGATTCTGGAGGGCGTACATGATCATTTCGGCGCCCATATTACCGAAAAGGAGGTTGTAAGCGTCCCGGTCCTTTCGTCCGACATAGGTTTCGTATCCCACCTGCCCCGCCGCACCCGGGAAGAAGTCGTATTCGAAACCGACTCCGAGCGATTTCTTCCAGATGTCGCTGAATGTGCGGGCCAGCCGGTCCGGCTTACAAGGAGGGGTCGTGGGAATCACCACCTTGATCGTCCGGTCCGGATAGGCCGCAAAGGCCTCGCGCAGGGGGAGCCCCCAAAGCGCCCCGGCGCCCGCCACCGCGACGGACCCCTTGATGAATTGCCGACGTGTCAATCCCTTGGAATCGTTTGTCATGAGCCACCTCCGTATTCTCTAAACTTGATCATAACCTGTCTCTCACATGAAAAAGTGATTAAAACCTTGGTGCCTGTTTGTCAAGGCGTATTTCGCCGTTTACCGGAAGGGCGCAGGCCGTACTGCTGAAGCCTTTTACGGCCGGATGGCCCTGTAACAATCCGGGCGAACGCCTTTGCCGCCGGAGTGACATCCGCCCGGTACCAGAGCGAATAGGTCGTGGCAAGGTCGAACTCCCCGGGGAAGGGGCCGACCAGCGCCGAGGGGTTGGCTTGCACGATTTCGCTGATCTGCGTGACGCCGAGGTCCGCTTCGCCGGCGAGGATCAGGTGCATCGTCTCGATGCCGTCTTTTGCGAGCCGGGACTTTTTGAGGACCTCATTCCGGATACCGAGTATGTCGATCACCTTAAGGAAGTGTCTGCCGATCGTGGCGCCGCGCGCCGGGTCGGAAAATGCGATGCGCGGCGCGGCAAGGAGCGCGGCTTTGAGTTTTCCCGGCGTCGAAATATCCGGTTTTTTGCCGACCGGGCCACTCGCAAAACCGCCCACCGTATCGCCAATGGTTTCCGTTATACCATCTGTCAGTTTTCCGGTTTTTTCCGCATTGCCGATGCGTGTTTGAGAGGTGATCAGAAAGGTCGCGCCGTCGTCAGACTCAAAGAGCTGCTCCACGGCGCCGGCGGTGTCGAAAACCAGCGCAATCCTTCTGCCGGAGGCCTTTTCGAATTCAGCGGCGATTTCGATGAGGGGTGCTTTCACACCGGCCGCGGCATACAGGCGGATGTCTTCCTGGAGGTCGACAGCCGGGTCGGGGGAAGAACGCGCACCCGGGGATTGTTTCAAAGAGACAGGGTTGATGGGTGGAACATCTTCCATAGTGAATCTCCTCACTCTGCAGAAAACCGCCGTGACGCGGAGGCATGGGAAGACTATATGCCGACTGTCTTCAGCTGCGGTTCGGGATAGCGGTTTCCTGCGGTGACGCCGAGGGGGAAAGCGTTTCCGAGCGTATCGATCTCTTCGTCCGAGAGGGTGATGTCCAGCGTTGCGACGTTCTGTTCGAGGTAGCTGTGGCGTTTGGTCCCGGGGATCGGCACGATATCGCTGCCCTGCGCGTGCAGCCACGCCAGCGCGACCTGTGCGGGCGTGCATTTCCTGCGGGTGGCGATTTTCTCGATCGGATCGAGCAGCTCCAGGTTGCGCCTGAAATTATCCGGGTTGAAACGCGGGTGGTCGTGCCGTCGGTCTTTCGGCAACAGCGTGTCGAGGCTTTTGATGGTGGCGGTCAGGAACCCTCGGCCGAGCGGCGCGTATGCCATGTAACCGATCCCGAGCTCCCGGCACGCCGGCAGCACACTCTTCTCCGCATCCCGGCTCCAAAGCGAATATTCTGTTTCGAGGGCAACGATCGGATGCACCTGATGTGCCCGACGTATCGTCCGTGGTCCCGCCTCCGATAAGGCGAGATAACGCACCTTCCCCTGCTCGACGAGACGCTTCATCGCTCCGACGGTATCCTCGATCGGGACCGTTGGATCGACGCGATGCAGACCATAGATGTCGATCACGTCGACTCCGAGGCGTCTGAGTGAGGCGTTGCAGGCCCGGGGGACATAGTCGGGATGGCCGCCGGTCAAACCGGGTGTGTTGACGCCGGCCAGCCGGAGATTGCCGAATTTCGTCGCGATCAACGCGCTGCTCCGCTTGCCTTTCAAGGCACGACCCACCAGTTCCTCATTCACACCGGCTCCGTAAGCGTCGGATGTGACGATGAGATTGACGCCGAGGTCCAGCGCCCGATGGATGGTCGCGATCGATTCTGCGTCATCGGGCTCGCCGTAGCTGATCGACATGCCCATGCAACCCAGGCCTTGCGCCGAGACCAGCGGTCCGTTTGTACCGAGTTTGCGTAGCTGCATTTTTCCCTCCTGTTCGCTGCCCCTGTCCGGATCCGTCACTGAATCGCCGGCCGGGAGGCGGCCCTTTGCGGGCAGAGTCAGACCCCGCGCCTACAGAAAAAGAGTGTATGATGCGGTCTATGCGGTCAACCCTCTTGGCTCCCGCAGGTGTTGTTGCCGGTAGCCGATTTTATGATGTGGACCTGAACTGTGTGCTAAGGCTTAGCAGTTGAATTTGGGGTTGTCAATAAAATTATTTCTATGGAATTTATCGATGGTGCCGTGGAGATTCACACGTGGATATTTGCATAAAATATTAA
>JAMDBG010000082.1:0-943 GCA_023487865.1 Deltaproteobacteria bacterium
GAGGCCGACGTGGAGGTTGACAAATTGTTCGTCGATAAAAACGGTGAACGGCCCTCCGTCCGGTGTCTTTTTGATAAACAGACTGATCCCCGTCCCCATAAAGCGATAGCGGAGGATGCTCCGGTCACCCTGACTGACGGGATAGCCTCCTTCTTCCGCCCATGGTCCTGCCAGCTCCAATCCCTCCCGGAGCTGTCCCGCCGTCGGATAACTGCCGGCACCGACCGCAGCCTCGTTGAGAAAAGAGACATAGCGCCCCTTGGTAACCAGTTCCGCCTCCGTCCTCCCTCTCTTCGCGGGCAGCCCTGCCTTCCATTTCAGGGGTTCCTTTCCCCGGTTCCTCACCTGGACCCGACGTGTGATCTGTTCGCCTGGCCGGACAGCCCCGTAATCGATCCTCAGCGGTTCTACGTCGAGCAAGGAGGTGGAGGCCAGTTCGGATAGGCGGGCGTTAAAGAAGACCGTCCTTGCCCCGCCCCGGGAGTTGATCCGGATCGAGTCCCGCAGAGTGCCGATGGGCGCCTCCCGACGGAAGGAGGCCGTCTGACCGCCCCCCTCGAGACGGAGGAGCAATGAGCAGTTCCACAACTTGCCCGGACCTTTTCCATTAAGAAAATTGAGCTGGATTCTTATCGCCTCGGGCGATTCACCGACGATGCCTGACAGGCTCTGAGATTCCGTCCTGGTCCACCCCTCCGGCCCCTCCGTGGACCATTCCAGGCTCCCCGAACCGATGTTTTTCAGATAAAAGACGCCCGCTGCCTCCTCACCCGGCCCAAGGACACCGAGATCGATCTCTCGCGTGTTGACGACCAGGACCGGCTGCAGACCTCCATTGTTTACCTGCGGAA
Organism: Deltaproteobacteria bacterium; assembly: GCA_023487865.1. Lineage (GTDB taxonomy): Bacteria > Desulfobacterota > Syntrophia > Syntrophales > UBA5619 > JAKAFS01. Next base: position 852 of record JAMDBG010000082.1, read on the forward strand.
ATACCCCCTCGCCGCGCGGCGGCTGCGCCTCCGCTGGGTGGACCATACCAAAAAGACATGGATACAGGACCACAAGAATAAGAGCCTTCACT
>JAMDBG010000082.1:953-5013 GCA_023487865.1 Deltaproteobacteria bacterium
GTCAGGGTGACCGGAGCATCCTCCGCTATCGCTTTATGGGGACGGGGATCAGTCTGTTTATCAAAAAGACACCGGACGGAGGGCCGTTCACCGTTTTTATCGACGAACAATTTGTCAACCTCCACGATAGTTTTTCGGACCAAAGGGAAAGGGTGGAGATCCTCATCACTGACACTCAGCCGGAGGCTTCCCATTCCCTGGCGATCGTTAACGGAGGCGGGCGGGTGGTTGTAGAGGGGGTGCGGATTTTTGGAAAACCGGTACTCAAAGGACCGCCCGGCTGGATCAGCATCTTTCCGAACAGCGGGATGACGACCCGGGAGACTGATTACATCAATATCGTGCTCAACGCAAACCGGCTTATGCCGGGCGTTTATGGCGAACAGATCGTTTTTACCTCCAACGGGGGTGAGGCCGACGTGGAGGTATTTCTTGAGGTGGCGACGGTGACGCAGACCCGGTTCCTCGACGTCCATCGTTATCTCGCCGGCTCCGACTATATCTTCTCGACCAACCCCCAGGCCGAGGCGTCGCGCCTGCAGGGGTACCGGCACCTCGGGATCGCCTTCCGGCTCTTCAGCCCCGGTACGCCGGGAACGACCGATTTTTTCCGCTGGTTCAACCCGGCCAAGGGGGATCATTTCTATTCCTCGGATCCTTCGGGAAGTGCAAAATCGCCGGCCGGTTATCTCTTCGAGGGGTCTATCGGGAATATCGCCACGTTCCGTCTGGCGGGGACCCGGGAGCTTTACCGCTGGGTTCATCCGGGGAAGGGTGTCCATTTCTTTACGACGGATCAGGGCGGGGAAGGGCTCGGCAAAAAAGGATATCGTTTCGATGGGATTGCGGGATTTGTTCGCTGATTCAGGACGAAAAAAACTTATATTCGGACCTTGACAAGCGCGGACAAAGGGGATATAAACGCCCTTCTTTTGACGAGCAGGACTGAACACAGTGCGTCGCGAGGATAAGCGCCTGTAGCTCAGCTGGATAGAGCAACGGACTTCTAATCCGTGGGTCGAGAGTTCGAATCCCTCCAGGCGCACCAGGCACGGATGGTGGGTGTAGCTCAAATGGTTAGAGTGCCGGGTTGTGGCCCCGGAGGCTGAGGGTTCAAGTCCCTTCACTCACCCCAGTTTAGAATCCGGCCGGTGAAGGATAAAGAAGCGCCCGTAGCTCAGCTGGATAGAGTCGCAGACTTCGAATCTGTTGGTCGTAGGTTCGAATCCTACCGGGCGCGCCAAATTGATGCAGATCAACGACCACAAGGGCCCTTAGCTCAGCTGGTAGAGCAACTGACTCTTAATCAGTAGGTTGTCGGTTCGATCCCGACAGGGCTCACCAAAATCAGGGGGTTGCGAGTAAAATCGCGGCCCCTTTTTTTAAAAGGCTTTGGGACACATTTGCCATGTTGGAGGAAGATGGGGACGGTTCTCTTTATCATGTTCATCTATGTGTGGCTGTCGATGAATTCATAAATGGCCGGTTGGGTGCAAACTTCATAGTATTTTCTGGAGGTCGGGCCGATCACATCCATGGTTAGCGGGTTGACCTTCAGAATGGCGGCTTCGCGAATCACCAAGTGCTGATAATTTCCGCTGACAGTCGGAACCTTTCCTGTATAGAGTTTCTGTTCATTATTTCCCGTCGGATATAAGATGCTTCTCAGGTTAATTTCTCTGGAGAGCTTGGCAAATCCCTCCGCCTCGAGTTCAATCCCGTTGACATTGTATCGCAGAGAAATGTCATCTGCCGTAGCTTCGATGTCTTCATCCTGAACGGTCTGAAATACAAGCAGATTAAACATCAGATCCTGATTCTTGAAATACTTGCGCAAACTCTTGTCGCAGCCGGACAACCGGTCTGCAAGACTGATTGCATGGGAAATCATGATCCTGGAATCCCCATCGAATAGAAACGCCGGAGGACTCTGTTTGTAACAGATACCGATTCCCAATTCGAGAATCGGCAGATCATGCTCCTGGTTTTTGGCATTATATTGCCGCACAATATTGAGCATGGTGACCGCCAGTCCGCATGCCCGGGCCACACTGTACCAGCCCTGCGCCGTGTCTTCATTTTCAAAGATAGACAGGATAATCGCATCTCCTTCGATGAATACCTTGGCAGCATCGTAGTCGCCGAGAACTTCGGAGATCGGATCAAAAAAGTTGAGGCTGAAATAGGATGCCGGGTTAATCCCCCTGGCCATCATCGTGTGCATGATATCGATCGAGCCGCGAATGTCCGCCTTGAGAATGACGTGACTGATGATGGGTTTATCTTCCTTGACCAGTTCCTCCGGAATCGGGTACTCGTACAACAATCGATTTTTCTTCGACAGCAATAAAGTTTTTTCATCGGTTATCAGATTGATGGCTTCCATTGCCTGTTTCAGCAGCCGGCCATTTTCCCTGTCCCTGTGATACCGGAGAAAATCTTTGAGAAAATTCAGCAGATGCTCCTTCTTGCTACGAGTGGAACAGCCTTTGACCTGGCGGATCGTTTCATGAAGCGGTGCAAGGGTGTCGACGTTAAGTTTCCGCCGTTTCAGTTCACGAACCATGGATTTTCTCGACCCGCGTTTGACCAGATATTCCCGGATCTGCGCCGGCCGCAGAGGGGGGCAGTAGTTGTGGTATACAGGTTGCATTTCATACGCCGCCACGATCAGATTTATCAGCCGGGATTTTTTGAATTTCCTGTAAAACAGATGTAATAGTTTCTCCTGGATTCTCGTCCGCGATTTCAAATCGAGGAGAACAGTTTTCGGATCTTTGTTCTTCTTGGCTTTTTTATACTGCATGTTGGTATGAAAACAGTTGAACATCAGGTCGATATTGTCGATTTCCATTAACCAGGGATCCAATGCATTGCCATAAGCGGACGAAATGTCCGCTTCCTCTGTTTCCCGGTTTTGCTGTTCCGTGTCAGCGTTGTTCTCCCGCCCCAAATCCGTTTCGCGTATCAGGTCATCGACGATCGATTTAAGACGACTGTAGTTATCGGGTTCCTCGGATCCCTGGCTGATGAGCACGTATGCATCCATGAGAAGAAACTCATCTGCCACGTTATTGGTATGAAGTGTCGGATTGACGAAAAAGTTGTCCGGGAGAATATACTCGGCAGGGAAATTGGACTCTCGGATATTTTTTAGATTCTGGGTATGAACATCGGCCAGTGTTTGAAACATTTCTTCTCCCACCGATCGAACAATGCGTTTCTGATTGTGCTTGATTTCAGTCAGTTTCTCCTTCATTTTTAACCATTCCAACTCATCATAATTTCGAGATAATTCAAAGTCTCTGATGAGCATTTCCAGGTTTGTTATCAATTTTCGATAGGCGGTTTGGATCTCATCAAGAACCATTTTTGCAAGAGAAACCTGACCCAGGAAATCGATTTGAACTTCAGATTCGGATTTGGCTTTGTTTATTCCTCCCAATAGGACATTTGTGCACATATGCTTTAAAGCAAATTTTTCATTTTCACGGCGCTCTCGTTTATGATCGTCTTCAAAAAATCTTTCCGAGCGGCTGTGTTTAATCATTAAAACGGATACCGCGCGTTTGACGGTGTTGCGGACCTGAGGACTGATGTGGACATCGATATGGATACCGTCAACTCCGATAACAAGCCTGTCCAAGGATAAATTGACCCGATAACGTTTAAGGGGAAGCGATGTGAGGTTCGGCGGTTTTGAAAATACACTGAGAAGATTCAACATGGCATTATTGTTCGCGGCTGAATTATCGGTGTTTATTTGCGCAATGGCTGTAGTTCCTTGATGCAATCACAACGACATTCGTTGAATCGGGTAAGAGTGGTCATTATAATAACATGGTCTTGAAAAATCAAGGCCGTTCGGATACTTTTATATTGATTGATTCTATACAGACACAGACGGCGATACACATGAAGCCTTTCGCCTTTTTTAGATAAACGTAGAAACCCACACCCTGTGGGTGTGGTGAAGGGGGCTGGCTAAGCCGGTCCCGGATGGGTATGGCCAGTTAGGCCGCTCACTGCTATCCTTCCGTCTAGTTGTTGCCGCAACATC
>JAMDBG010000181.1 GCA_023487865.1 Deltaproteobacteria bacterium
CGTTCAATGGATTATAAGGAGAGTTTGAATCTTCCGAAAACGGATTTTCCCATGAAGGCCAACTTGTCCCAGCGGGAGCCGGAGATGCTGGCCCGCTGGGGCGAGATGGATATTTATCACCGGATCCGAGAGACCTCCCGGGGTCGGAAGCCTTACATCCTCCATGACGGCCCCCCCTATGCCAATGGGAATATCCATTTGGGCACCGCGCTCAACAAGATTATCAAAGACATTCTCATCAAGGCGAAGAACATGTCCGGCCGCGACAGCATCTATGTCCCCGGCTGGGACTGCCATGGCCTGCCCATTGAACATCAGGTAGACAAGGAGCTGGGTGAGAAGAAGGCCGGGATGTCCCAGGCCGACAAACGGCGCTTCTGCCGGGTGTACGCCGACAAATACGTCGGGATTCAGCGCGAGCAGTTCAAACGTCTCGGCGTCTTCGGGGAGTGGGAGAATCCCTATCTCACCATGACCTACGACTATGAGGCGACGACTGTCGCGGAGTTCGGCAAGCTCTATCTGAGCGGGAGCGTCTACAAGGGGAAGAAGCCGGTCTACTGGTGCGCCTCCTGCAAGACGGCCCTGGCCGAGGCCGAGGTGGAATACCAGGACCACACGACGCCCTCGATTTACGTGAAATTCCCCCTCAATTCCGATATCGCCTCCCGCCTGCCGAAACTCGCCGGCGAGAAGGTTTCTGTCGTCATCTGGACGACGACCCCCTGGACGATTCCCGCGAATCTGGCCATCGCCTTCCACGCGGAGTTCCTTTACGCGGCGGTAAAAATCAAAGGCGAGGTCCTGATCCTCGCGAAGGACCTCCTCGATTACTGCCTGGACGCCTTCGGCCTCCGTCATGAACCGTATGAGATCCTCGACGAGTTTCCCGGTGCGGTCGTAGAGGGGCTCACGTGCCGCCATCCCCTCTACGAGCGGGAGTCGCGGCTGATCCTCGCCCCCTTCGTCACACTCGACGCCGGGACCGGCTGCGTCCATATCGCCCCGGGGCACGGCCAGGAGGACTACGAGATCGGGATGAAATACGGCCTGGAGAACTACGCCCCCGTGGACGACGACGGAAACTTTACCCGGGATGTCAAGGACTTCGCAGGCCGCTTCGTCTTTGACGCCAACGGGGCGATCAACAAGAAGCTGGAAGAGGAAGGCGCCCTCCTCGGACAGATGGATATGCAGCACACCTATCCCCACTGCTGGCGGTGCAAGCAGCCGATCATCTTCCGCTCGACCGAGCAGTGGTTCATCTCCATGGAGAAGAACGACCTCCGGAAGAAGGCGCTTGCTGCCATCGACTCCGTGACCTGGATCCCCGCCTGGGGACGCGACCGGATCTATGGGATGGTTGAGAACCGCCCCGACTGGTGCATCTCCCGCCAGCGGCTCTGGGGTGTTCCGATCACGATGTTCTACTGCAAAGAATGCGACGGCGAACTCATGACGCAGGAGATCCTCGACCACGTCGTCGCGCTCGTCCGGGAGCACGGCGCCGATGTCTGGTTCGAGCGGGAGGCGGGCGACCTGATGCCTGCGGGGGTCCGCTGCCCCAAATGCGGCGGGGGTGATTTCAAGAAAGAGACGAACATCCTCGATGTCTGGTTCGATTCCGGCGTGAGCCACGCCGCCGTTCTGGAACACCGGCCGAATCTCGCCTCTCCGGCGGATATGTACCTGGAGGGCAACGACCAGCATCGGGGCTGGTTCCATTCCTCGCTGCTCGAGTCCGTCGGGACACGCGGAAGGGCGCCCTATTTGAACGTCCTGACCCACGGTTTTGTCGTGGACGGCGAAGGGAAGAAGATGTCCAAGTCGGTGGGAAACGTCATCGACTCCCAGACGATCATCGACGAGTACGGCGCCGAGATCCTCCGGCTCTGGGTGGCCGCCGAGGATTACACCGAGGACATCCGGATCTCCGCGGAGATCCTCAAGCGTCTGGTTGAAGCCTACCGGCGGATCCGGAATACCAGCCGCTTCATCCTGGGTAACCTCTATGATTTCAATCCGGATACGGATAAAACGCCGTATGAGGAGATGGCGGAGATGGACCGGTGGATCCTCCACCGCCTTCAGGAGGTCGTCCGGCGCGTGCGCGAGGCCTATGAGCAGTACCAGTTTCACGTCGTCTATTACACCCTCTACAATTTCTGCACGGTCGACCTTTCCTCACTGTATCTCGATGTCCTGAAGGACCGTCTCTATACATCGAAAGCCTCGTCCATCGCCCGCCGGTCGGCCCAGACGGCCATGACGGCGGTTCTGGAGACGATGGTCCAGCTCCTCGCCCCCATCCTGACTTTTACGGCGGAGGAGGTCTGGCAGGCGCTGCCCTCCTATCCGGGTAAGGCCGAGAGCGTCCACCTCACCTGCTTCCCGGAAGTGGACGAGGCATTTCTCCAGCCGGAGCTGGCGGAGACATGGAAAACGCTTATCACGGTCAAGGGGGAGGTGGCCAAAGCCATCGAAACGGCACGGCAGAACAAGATCCTCGGCCACTCACTCGATGCGGCTGTGTTCATCAGCGCACCCGAGAAGCTCCGAGCCATGCTGGTGACGCACCGCGAGGACCTGCGCGCCCTGCTGATCGTCTCCGACGTTCGGATCGGCGCCGAGCAGGCGGATGGACAGGCCTTCCCGAGCGCCGAGATTGCAGGCCTCTCGGTCAGCGTAAGCCGTGCTCCGGGAGAGAAGTGCCACCGCTGCTGGGTCTACAGCGAGACCGTCGGTTCCAGCACCAAGGATCCGACCCTCTGCAAGAGATGCCAGGACAATCTCTAACCGGTCATGATAATGAAGCGGCGATGAGTGGTGGATAACGAGTTGGAGGTGCGGATTTTGCAGAAGAAAAATACCCTCTTTCTGGGGATTGCAGCCCTCGTGATCCTTCTGGATCAGCTGACGAAGGGCTGGATCATCGCAACGATGCGCCTCCATGATGCCTATCCCGTCATCGACGGATTTTTCAATATCATCTACGTGCGGAATCCCGGCGCCGCCTTTGGTTTTTTGGCCGGGGCCTCTCCCGTATTCCGGTCAGTATTTTTCCTTGCGGTGACCCTGGCGGCGATCTTTCTCATCCTCCACTATCTCCGCCAGACAAAGATCGAAGAGATCACTCTGGTGCTGTCTTTGGCCCTGATTCTGGCCGGGGCGGTGGGAAACCTGATCGATCGCGTCCGTTTTGGTGAGGTGGTCGATTTCCTCGACGTCTATGTCGGCACCTACCACTGGCCCGCCTTCAATGTCGCCGATGCGGCCATCACGACCGGGGCGGCGCTCCTGGTGATACTCCTCCTCGGGAAGAGAAAGGAAAAGACGGATGAAGGAACACGATTGTGAGTCCCGGTGGGTTCCCTGAGAGGATAGGTCCGTCCTGATATCGGACCGATCAGTATGAATATTGCGCAACTTATCGGAAGATCGTTTTCCCGGCGCCTCACACCGCCGCGGATCTTTATCCTCAGTTTTGCCCTGCTGATCCTGATCGGGACCATCCTGCTCCGGATGCCCTTTGCATCGAGCGGGAGTCGCCTGAGTTTCGTGGACGCCCTGTTCTCCTCCGCATCGGCGGTCTGTGTGACCGGCCTCGCCGTCATCGATATCGGGAAGGATCTCTCCCTGGCGGGTCAGATCGTGACCCTGGTTCTGTTCCAGATCGGGGGGCTCGGCATCATCACCTTCTCCGTCGTCCTCTTCGGTCTGCTGGGGCGGGGGATCTCCTTCAAAGGGCGGGAGATCGTCCAGTCCACCTTTCTCCACACGCCGCGGCACGATTTTCTCGTCATCGTCAGGGGAGTCCTCAGATTTACGTTTGTCATCGAGGCCGCGGGCGCCGTCCTGCTGTTCATCCGCTTCGCAGAGGATTTCCCGCCGGCCGTGGCTTTCTTTCATGCCCTCTACAACGCCGTATCGGCATTCAACAACTGCGGCTACTCCCTCTTCTCCGACAGCCTGATGTCCTACCGGGGGGACTGGCTGGTCAATCTGACCGTCATGGGGCTCATTGTCCTGGGGGGGATCGGCTTCATCGTCGGGTTCGCCGCATATGTATTATTTCGCCGTACGCCCCCCAACCAAATGAGTCGTTAAATTCAATATCGGCCTCAATGACGTAGATGCCCGAATGCCATGTTTGCGTGGTAGCAAGTGGCCATCCACCTCCCCGAGTAGCACGAGTAATCACATTATGGCCATCATACTGACGTGGATAAGCGCTATTGGTCAGATAATTGAATAGAAACGGAGACCCAGCACCGTTCCACGTATTCTTTGCGTTATGGATTGGTTGACTAGCCCAGCCTGCAATATTCAATTCATATCGAGCGTAGTTTGTCGACCACTTATACCCAGTATATGACCAAGCTTGCGCAGCTGAACTGTACGCAAAAGTAAAAACTGTGGCAACGATTGCAATTATGCAAAATTTATACACTGCCTTCATAGACTTACTATTTAATTAACAACTCATCAGGCCACTACAGCTTGATCTTCTCGGCCAGATCTCCGACCAGCGGTACTTTGTACCGTTCCCCGGAGAGCGCCTTGATGAAACCGATGATGTCGAAGACCACCACCACCAGCCAGACCACCCAGCCGATGACCGGGATCACCCCGATGAACGAGGCGATGAACAGGATCAAACCTTGCTTGGCGTGGAACTTGACGAACTCGTCGTCCTTCCGGACGATCAGCATGACGACGCTCAATACCCAGACGTAGGAGAGAGCGGCCATCAGATTGCTGTCGCTTTTGGCCGGAGTCGGTTGCTTATTCTCTTCCATGGTTGTCGCTTCCTTGCGCGCCCGCCGAGCCTGAGCGCTCGCTTCGCTACGAGGCGAGTGGCTGGCCACGGCGCTGCTTACGGATTAATAAACTGCGAAATAATACATATGCGGCGAACCCGACGATGAAGCCGATCCCCCCCAGCAATACCGGCAGCCGCACCAGGTTCAATACATACCACCATTGATGATACCAAATACTGTCGAAAAT
>JAMDBG010000071.1:0-4486 GCA_023487865.1 Deltaproteobacteria bacterium
ATTCAGAAACTGCTTGCGGTAAACATCATTGGAAACGGTTTGATATTTCTTGTGCTGTATTGGGTGGTTCAATACAAACTCGGCAGCGCTTCGGGAACCGGGATCATTTTTTTTCTGGCCGCCCTGCACGGAATTTTTCACGGCGGCAGAAATCCGATGCTCCCTGTCATCTGGGCGGACTTTTTCGGTCGCCGTTCTCTGGGCAGCATATCCGGTTTGGCAAATCCGTTTTACTTTGCCGCCAATGCGATAGGTCCGATTTTCGCCGGGCTCTGCTTTGATTTTTATGGCAATTACGCGCTTCCTTTTTATTTTTTTGTTGCTGTTTTCGTTGTTTCAGGGATGATCACTTTGCGTATGCGGCCGCCCCAATATTCAGTCGAGGCTGTCGTCGGTTAAGGGGAAAACAGATGCAATGCAAAAATCATCCGGATCGTGAAGCCTTTGCGGTCTGTCAGAAGAATGAAACCGGTTTTTGCAGGGAGTGCTGCAAGTGTCTGAATATCGAACACTGCTGTGAATGCTTCAGCCCGAAGCTCCACTGTAAATTCAGAACCCAGTGCATCGTTTGGGAGATGTCCCGTGACAGACGAAAGAAAAAAGCCGGTTAATGTCACTCCGACCCCGAGGGGTGTTCCAACCGAAGGGATGCCGGTCAGGGTGATGAAGGAAAGGTCTTTTTTTAAAAAGACAATGATCGCTGCTATTTCGTGATTCTTGACAGTATAAAGTATGAAACAAGAAAAAGACCGATGACGATAAGCAGGAAAAGGACACCGTACTGATACAGTATTTCCAATCCATCGTACCAGCGGATTATCTGATCCTGGTATTGGTGAAACAGCCCCTTGATTTTCTCGATCATCCTGTCACCCAAACCCGCGAGTCCAACCACCTGTCCATCGGTGCCGCCGCTGTGTGAACCATCCTTTGAGAAGAGAGGGTCTTTCTTTTCTTACCACAATTACTGACAATATGCCTATCAATTGGTGAATCCGGGGCATTATTTTCTTGACAGGGGGATCTTCCGCTACTATATAGCCAAAAAGCTATATAAGGAGATGCGTCGTGAAGGAATTCATCAAAGTGATGAAAGCGCTGTCCGATCCCAACCGGGTGAAGCTTCTCAAAATGCTGCAGAGGCGGATGATGTGCGTCTGCGAGGTCCAGGCCGCGCTGGGGATCGCCCAGCCCACTGTTTCCAAGCATTTGAAGCTCCTGGAGGATGCAGGTCTTGTGGACCGTAAGAAAGAGGGCCTCTGGGTGAACTATTCCCTGACCGACGGCAGCCGGAGCCCCTATGCAGCGAGCCTTTTAGGAAACCTGAGGCACTGGCTCTCCGACGATCCCGGGATTCAGGATCTGCTCGAAAAGAGCGAGTCCGTCCGGCGTGCGGATCTCTGCGGTACGCACAACTGACCTACGTATTGCCATGATGCGATATTACGGCAACGTCGGACGATCATCACATCCTCATCCGCCGAAGTGATGATCATAGGTGATCCTATATGACCAAATGATCCGATAGGGTGTCATGACGTCAAATAACACGGCATACAAGCGAGAGGAGACCGATCCTGCCATGAATGACGGATGTTGCAAAAATGAGGAGAGTCAGTCGGGGAAAAGTGATCCCTTCCCGGCAGCGACCGGAAAAATCAGGATCCGTTTTTTGGGCACCGGCGACAATTTCGGCAGCGGTGGGCGTCTTCAGGCTTGTATCCATGTGGATACGGAAAAGAGCCGTTTTCTGATCGACTGCGGCGCCTCTTCGTTGATCGCAATGAAGCGCGCGGGGATCGGTTCCGCAGCGATAGACGCCATCCTGATCTCGCATCTGCATGGAGATCATTTCGGCGGCATCCCCTTTTTCATCCTTGACGCCCAACTCATCAGCCGCCGTCAGATCCCGCTTGTCATTGCCGGTCCCCCGGGCTTGATCCGCCGGGTTCAGGAGGCCATGGAGGTTTTCTATCCCGGATCATCCCGGATCGAACGGAAATTTTCCATCGATTTTATAGAGATGGCCGAAGGCGAAACCACATGTGTCGGAGACTTGTCAGTGTTTCCGGTCCGGGTCATCCACGGCAGCGGCGCACCTCCCTACGCCTTGAAGATCCAATGTGCCGGAAAGATCATCGCCTACTCCGGAGACACGGAATGGACCGAGGCCCTGCGAACGGTCGCCGATGGCGCGGATCTTTTCATCTGCGAGAGTTATTTCTTCGATAAGCCGATGAAAAACCATCTCAACTATCGGACACTGATGGCCCACAAGGCGGAACTGGGGTGCAGGCGCCTTATCATCACCCATCCGGGAGAGGACCTCCTGAACCGCCGGGACGAGATCGAACTGGATATTGCGGAAGACGGCATGGAACTGATTCTCTGAGAAGAGAGGGATGGCTGATCAGGTGGACGTATAAAAAAAGGAGAGATGAAACACGATGCAGATGCTCAAGGTGAAACCGCATCCGGATTATCCGACCGAGGAGGGGCGTTATCTCCGGGGCAACGATTTTTCTCCCGTGGCGGTGGCGATCATCCTGAATCAGGATGGCGACAAGATTCCGCGGGATATCCAGGCGCTCGTGCAGGCGGGTCTGGAAAGCGGCGCCGCCCTTTCCGGAACGATCCAAACCCCCAATGTCGGTTTCGAAAAAATGATCTGTAATCTGGTTGCCAATCCCAATATCAGGTACCTGATTCTGGGCGGTCCGGAATCGGCGGGTCACTTGACCGGTGAGGCATTGAAGGCGTTGTTCCGCAACGGAGTCGATGCAAAAAAGCGGATTGTCGGGACGGAAGCGGCTCATGCCGCCCTGTTCAATCTACCGCAGGAGGTCATTGAACGCTTTCTCAAACAGATCTCGCTGCTCGACCTGCAATTCGAAGGGGATCCGGAGGTGATCCGCAAAGCGGTCTGGTCCTGTTATCAGGAGAACAGAGTGGCGTTTCGCGATTACACCCTTGGCGATCCGGGGGCATATCCCGAACCGCCCCTCGGCGACCGGATCACCTGGCAGGTGACGCAGCCATGGGCAGTGCCGGTCGATGAAGGTGAACTCTCAGCGAAGAAGAAGGCCGAGGAACTAATGGCACGGCTGCGCGCCCGAAGCGGGCCGAAGGAGGGGAATTAACCGCCCCTGCATATATCCGGGAGGTGAAACATGCAAACGCACGTTGTGCGGTGACGGCAGTGAACCTCTCCGAAGAGCAGATCCGCTATGCCCGCAAGTACTGCGAAAATCTGCCGTTGAAAATCCTCCGTGCGGATTACCGGCAGCTCGAAGGAAGCTTCGACAAGATCGTTTCCATCGGAATGTTTGAACATGTCGGGAAGAAAAACTACCGGACCTTTATGAACGTCGTTCACCGTTGTCTGGATCTCCATCGGGAGGAGCTCTGCCGGCCCCAGTATTGATTCTCCGGTTGTTCTTTGGGGATTCCCTGGTCGCCCACTTATTCCGTCGAACGACTGTTGGGGGAGGGCCGTTGATGCTCATGCGGTCTTGGCTGACAGTAAAGGAAAACCAAGATGCCTCTAAAAGGAAAGGAAAATCATACTTGTCATGAAAGAAAGAACTAAACTTCTGATCATCGCGGCCGGTTTTCTGGCCGCGTACTACATTCCCTGGGACCACGAGGTGATCCGCCGGGCGGGCCTGGAGGCCTTCATGATGCTCCAGGAATACGCGCAGCAGCACGTTCTCACCTGCCTGATCCCCGCCTTTTTCATCGCCGGGGCGATCGCTGTCTTTGTTTCCCAGGCGTCGGTCCTGAAGTATTTCGGCGCGCAGGCGAACAAATTTCTCTCTTATTCGGTGGCCTCGGTCTCGGGAACGGTGCTGGCCGTGTGTTCCTGTACGGTCCTCCCCTTGTTCGCAGGGATCTACATGCGGGGGGCGGGGATCGGCCCGGCGACCGCCTTCCTTTATTCCGGACCGGCGATCAACGTCCTGGCCATTGTGCTCACGGCAAAGGTCCTGGGGTGGGAGCTGGGACTCGCCCGGGCGGTCGGCGCGGTCGCCTTCTCCATTATCACCGGCCTGCTCATGGCCTTTATCTTCCGGAAGGACGATGCGAATCGGACGGCAGGTCAAATCTACCTTCCCGACGAGGACGGCAAGACGCGTAAGCTCTGGCAGGACGCCGTCTATATGCTGACGATGGTTCTGGTCCTCGTCTTTGCCGCCTTCGCGAAGCCGGCGGTCGACGGCACGGCCCTTTGGAAGGCCATTTTTGCGGCCAAGTGGTACGTGACGGGTGCGCTTCTGATCGTTCTGGCCGTCATGCTGAAAAGCTGGTTCGTCAAGGATGAACTCACCTCCTGGGTCCGGGCCACCTGGGGCTTCATGAAGCAGATTTTCCCGCTCTTGCTGGCCGGTGTTCTCGTAGCCGGATTCCTTCTTGGCCGTCCCGGTTACCCGGCACTGATCCCGGAATCGGTTATCACCGGGCTCGTCGGCGGAAATTCTCTCTGGGC
>JAMDBG010000071.1:4496-5007 GCA_023487865.1 Deltaproteobacteria bacterium
ACCTGCCAGGTGATCCGGGATGGGGAAGGGGCCGGCTCTGGCGCTTCTGCTCGCCGGTCCAGCGCTGTCGCTCCCCAGCATGCTGACGCTCACGGGGATCATGGGAGTGAAAAAGACGTCGGCCTACTGCGTGATCGTTGTCGTCCTTTCCACTATTGCGGGGATGGCCTACGGATGGCTGGTTGCGTGAGGAGACGGAAATGATGGAAGATCGTCCCGGAGCGGAGAAGAAACGGGACAAGATCCGGAACTGGATCGTGAACAGACATTGAAAAGCGGGGCGGTTATGACGGAAAGCAGTGCTGTGATGCAAGTCCGCGTCAACGGCCGCCTGATCGGCCTTGTGGGCTTTAAGGAGGCGGTGGCGGACGTTTTGACCCGGCGTGGGAAGACGGATGAGACCATCCAGCGAGCGCTGCTTGACCTTCTCTCGGCGAAAAACTACATCCCCGCAAGCGCCAGGAAATCCTATGGCCGGGCCTTGCTGCGGGAGTTCAAGAAATTCTTGGGC
>JAMDBG010000132.1:0-9188 GCA_023487865.1 Deltaproteobacteria bacterium
TCTCCTTCACCTTCAGGATGCCGATCCCGTACTCCTCATCGGCCAATGTGAACGTCAGATATTTCCCCTCCCGGTTCACCATGGCCTTCACCGCCTGATCCATCATCCCTACCTCATCCATCATTCTTGCTCCTTTTTTATCTCCAGAACTCACATTGTCTCGCCCGTTAAATGACCAGGGGAGGATTAATGGAACTCCTCTTACATATTACTCCCGTCTGCAACAAATAAACACACTATAGAAACAATTATAATCTCCACTACATTGCCGATGCATGGCAATAGACAATTTCAAATAGCATGCCAGAATCAACGATCATCAAATAATAACGAGAATAGACACACATGAATATATTCTGCTACCGGTGAGACGATATTGCTGAATATATCTTTTCAGCTAGCCATATATTGAGAACATAAACACTATTATCCTAAACCAGATCAACCAAGTAGACACGTTCACCGTTGCATAAAGGCTTCCGACTGGAGATTGTGAGGAAAGGATAAAAAAAGATGACAGCGCCATACAGTTGGCGTCAGACCGTTGATACTCTGACAGTGACTGCCCATTAATCCGTCATCATTTGATGGTTTCAGAAATTGGGGTGTGAATCCTCCTGTTGACTGTATAGCAGCTTTTCATACTCTTTTTTGCAATATGTTTCATTTCTGAAGCGACGCTTGTCACTTCACCATAATGCGAATATTGATCTTTTTCAACTCGGACTATACCGATGGATACACTCATAATGGGATATTGCCTAGCGTGGCCCTCTCTGTTGTATGACCGGATATATCCGGATTCCCGGTCTTGGGGATCATAAAAAGAAGGGACAATACAGTCAAACGCATCAATCACCTCCTGACAAGTCTCTTCAATCAAAAGCGGATCCGTAATACAAACAAAATCATCACCACCTATGTGGCCGACGAAGCTGCTCCGAAGCGACTTGTTCCTGACGATGTTGAGCATGAGACGTCCGGTTATCTTGATGACTTCATCGCCCCGGCTAAACCCATATTTATCGTTAAAGGGTTTGAAATGATCGAGATCAGCGTACGCCAATGCGAAAGAAATACCATTATCAAGCCGGTTTTGTATCTGTCGATTAATGGAGATATTCCCCGGAAGTCGAGTCAACGGATTCACTTCAACCATCCGGTTAGAGCGGGAAAAACAGAGGTCAACTTTTGTACATGCATCTTTTTCCAGATCCCTGTGCCAGATGTAATCCTCTACCAGTAAGTTTTCCCAGTCAGGAACCTGATCGCAATCCCCAAGGATGACGAGCACAGAGAGATTGGCAAACAGAGGATCCTCTTTCAGAGAATTCAACAGACCAACGCCTTCAGGATCACCCTTGAGATCCATGATGAGAAGATTAGGAATATCGTTGTAGATATAATCAAAAGCGGAATGGAGATGATCGATAACGGTCATCTCTCCTGATGCAATCAGAGCTTTTTTGAGAAAATCCGTTATTGCCGAATTGGGAGATACAACCAGAATGGACCTTTTTCTCATATCGTCTCACGCGCAAAAGAGGCTGCATCTTCCAGATTTCTAAGGATATCCCCGATATCATTATCGGACAGATTCAACATTTCCCATGCCGCAGGATGGACAGCCGGTACGACAAGATCCCCTGGGTACCCCACTCCTTTCGCCCTTACGAGGACATCGGCCACGTGAACGATGGCCGTCTCCATTGGCGATTGTTTGGAGAGATTCGGGTGATGATGATACCGAATCGTCTCCACCAAATTCATTGGAAAATGCCACTTTTGGACGAGCCAGTGACCGACTTCGGCATGGTTTACCATAAAGTAATCGATTTCGGCCTCATGAATGTTTATTCCGTCTTTTTCTGCTTTCTGCATGGCTTTATCATAAGCCTCGGCATACTGGAGCATCAGGACCGCTTTGCCGATGTCATGGAGAAGACCGCAAACAGAAACCTCTTCCGGCTCCTTCAGTCCCTTTTTCTGTGCAATCATCCTTGTGACCACCGTACAGCCCAGAGAGTGTTCCCAAAGGCCGATCATGGTTTTTTCCATTAATTCGAAGACCGATACGCCGATTAAAAGTCCCTTAATGACACTCAGCCCCAGAAGCATGGTGGCATGAGATACGGATGAAATTCTGCCCGGGAATCCGTATGCGGCAGAGTTTATCATTTTGAGTATCCTAACGGTTAAAGCCGGGTCATTCGAGATGAGACGCCCGAGCTCATCCAATCCTATGCTCGGTTTTTCCATCATGACGGAAATCCGCCTGAGAGTGGAGGGTACTGTCGGCAATGCATTGATTGACTCAACATTGCCGCGTAACGTTCGAATATCGATTTTGTCAGACATACAGCCCTTCGATATGTTCTTTAACCATTTTTTTTATTCGGTTCATATATGGTTGACTGAGAACGTTTCGAAATCTTTCGTCCAGCTGGCGAATGGCTTCTTCCTTTGGAACAGGTTGTTCTGAAGGCCCCTCAACAAAGATCGCCTCAATGCCCATATCCCCAATTCGTGCAATCCACGTCTCATTGAGGACCGTCCCCTCCCCGAGGAGCACCATATTCCCCCTTGATAGAGGTTTAGCCAGTTTCATTCCAGGTTTGAGGTCCTCCACCGATACCTTGGGCATAACGTGGTCCCTTTCTTCTCTGATTCGGTCAGCAGCATTGGACATCTGTTAATGGTCGGGGCGGCAGGATTTGAACCTGCGGCATCCTGCTCCCAAAGCAGGCGCGCTACCGGGCTGCGCTACGCCCCGTTTTCTCGAATTCCCTTTTCAAGCCAGACTCTCAACTTCGCCGCGGCCTTTGCCCGATGGCTAATCCCGTTTTTGATCTCGACAGGAAGTTCGGCCACCGTGACACCTCGTTCCGGTAAATAAAATACTGGATCATAACCAAACCCACCCTGTCCTGTCGGTGCGTCAGCAATCCTGCCTTCCCAGCTTCCGTCAAAGGCCTGATAACGTCCGTCCGGTCGGCAGAGAACAAGGATGCACCGAAAGACCGCTCCTCTTCCTGTAGAGGAGACGCCCCGCATATCATTGAGGAGCTTCAGGATATTCTTTTCATCATCCCCCTCTTCACCTGCGTAACGGGCGGAGTAAATACCAGGCGCCCCATTAAGGGCTTCGACCTCCAGACCAGAATCGTCGGCAATAACCATCTCTCCGGTCAGTTCTGCAACAGTTTTCGCTTTTTTAAGCGCATTCTCCAGAAAGGTGTTGCCATCTTCCTTGATGTCGGGCAGATCCGGGTAATCGTCTAAGGAATAGAGCGTTACGCCACTATCTATCAGCAGCGTCTGAAGCTCTTTTATCTTTCCCTTATTCCGGGATGCGAAGATAATCTTTTTCAGTCCGGACACCAGAGGATCTCCCTCTTTTTTACCCATCAGATCACGATCCCTTCCGCACCCCCTACTCCTTTCACGGCGCCTTATGGAAATATTCCCGAAGACCTCTCACTAAGGCGCGGGCAACGGCCTTTTGGATTTCCTCGTCGGTCAAGTTCCTCCGGTCCTCCGTGTGGGTCGCAAATCCAACCTCAACGATTAGTCCTGGAATAGTCAATGCATCCAAAAGTGGGTTGGGAGCATCCCTCAAGCCTCGTCCCTTGCGTGGGAAAACCATTTCCAAACTGGCTTGGATATGCTGGGCAAGTCTTACAGAATCGTTGAGGTAGCTATTTTTTTCCATATCTTTGAGTATGGCGGTGGAATCGCCTCCTCCGGCAACCGTCTGCCTGAATCCTGGGAAATATAATTCATAGCCGGCCGCCTTTTTTCCGAACCCTGCATTGACATGGATGCTCAGGAGGCAATCAGGGTGCAACTCACCGACCGCTTTACTCCTTTCCAGTATCGTTATGGTCCTGTCCGTGGAACGGATCAACTGGATATCAAAATTAGTCCCTTTTTGCGCTTCCTGGCGGATTAATAGGGCAATGTTCATGGTGAGGTCTTTTTCCCGTAACTTATCGGCAAGAACACCCGTCTCGTTACCGCCGTGCGCCGGATCGATCAACACGGTATAACGTTTTTGCTGTGCGCCTAATCCCAACAAGGGAGCTATACCCATAATCAGCAGGGTCAGAGTGAACATGATCCATCTCAAACGCCGTCTATCCATGAATTCTATCGTTTCCTTTCCGGTTGTATCCCTTGTCAATTCTATAATTCATACAGCAAAGCACCACCAGCTGTCAATTCATATCATCGAAGGGTAATGTATTATACCTTGTATCAGGGTAGGAAGAACGGGTATGTTTAGCAGGTTTGCCACAACCAAGAAAGAGACACCCCATGGAACCAGTAGTACAATGTTTGCCACAGGCGTACCGGTTAATCAAGGAGATGAATCTGTCTGGGGATGCGGAGATGGATTACCGGGTTTTGCATGGGAGTCGTTGCAGAAGAGATGCCTTCTTCTCTGCGGACTGCTCTTTGCAGATGCGTCAAGAGCGTGAAAGACGCTGGACGGAAACAACACCGCGGACTTTCCTAACCGCTGCAGTCACCCTATTGAACTGATCAAGGTCGCTCACATTGATGCTGAAGTCGCATGTGGCTTTCCCATCAGGATCGGTATGGGTATCCGCACGGGTGATGTTCACATCCAAGGTGGAGATGGCGGCACTGAGATCGGCCAGAATCCCTTTTTTGTCATTACAGATCACTCGCATCTGGACCAAATAATCCCGCTTTTCGCGGATGTCCCACTGGACTTCTACAAGCCTTTCTGTATCCATATCCCGGACATGTGGGCAATTCACCGTATGCACGATAACCCCCCTACCGCGAGAAATGTAACCGATAATCTCATCGCCAGGGATCGGTTCGCAGCATCCGGCATAACGGACCATGACATCGTCGATCCCGGTCAGAGAAACACCATAGGGTTCTGCTTTCTGTCCTTTTTTCAGGATCTTGTCAACGGTCTCTTCTTTCTTTATTTCCTCCTCCGGGAGAAACCGATGGACAACGTGTTTCGGGGATACCCTCCCATAGCCAACCACCGCCATCAGATCATCCAGGGAATCGACATGGCACTCGGCAAGAATGTCGTCCATTTCCTTTGATTTGGCGAAATTACCGAACTTCATGTGATGTTTTTTGAATTCCTTCTCTAGGAGATCCCTTCCGAGAGCCACACTCTTCACCCGCTCCTCGGTCTTGACCCAGTTGCGGATTTTGGCCATCGCACGGGAGGTGACCACATACTTCAGCCAGTCTTTACTTGGATGGTGACCCGACTGAGTAATGATCTCGACCGTATCCCCGTTCTGCAGCTGATATTTCAGAGGCACGATGCTCCGGTTTACCTTGGCACCGATGCACTTGTTACCGATATCTGTATGGATACTGTAAGCGAAATCAATAGGGGTAGCCCCTTTTGGAAAGGATTTCACATCCCCGTTGGGTGTAAATACATAGACCTCCTCAGGGAAAAGCGCCACTTTGAGGTTCGACATGAATTCACGCGGATTTTTGATCTCCTGCTGTACATCAAGGAGATCCCGGAGTATTTTTATCTGATCCTGATCGGTGCTGGAGAAGGCACGGCCTTCCTTGTAACGCCAGTGCGAAGCGATGCCCTCTTCCGCCCATTCGTGCATCGCGTGTGTCCTTATCTGGATCTCGACCCGCTCACCGTAAGGACCGATCACCGTCGTATGGAGTGATTGATAGTGGTTAGCCTTGGGCATGGCAATATAATCCTTGAACCGCCCCGGAACCGGTTTCCAGAGAGCGTGGACGACGCTGAGCGCCTCATAGCAGTCTTTTTCTTTGTCCGATTCGAGAATAATCCGGAAGGCGGTGAGATCATAGACCTCGTCGAAATTGATATGCTGCTCTTTCATTTTTTTATAGATACTGTAAAAGTGCTTCGCTCGGCCTTCTACTTCCGCCCTGATACCTAAAAGGTCCATCTCACGGCGGATGATTCCTCTGACTTCTTCGGTATACTGGTCCCGTTTGTCTTTTTTCTTCACGACTCGCCTGGCAAGGTCGTTATAAGCATCGAAGTCCAGATACCGGAAGGAGAGGTCTTCCAGTTCCGTTTTGATCCAGTTGATGCCGAGCCGGTTGGCGAGCGGGGCATAGAGCTCCAGGGTCTCCTTGGCGATATAGACCTGCCTGTCTGACGCTTGGAATTCCAAGGTTCTCATATTGTGAACACGGTCAGCCAGACGAACGAGGAGGATCCGGATATCGGATGACATGGCCAGGATCATCTTCCGAAAATTCTCAGCTTGGCGTTCTTCCTGATTACCAAGGGAGATCTTGCTGATCTTGGTCAGGCCTTCAACGAGAAAAGCCACCTCCTTGCCGAATGCCTCCTCTATCTGTTCTAGTGTAGCCAAGGTATCCTCAACCGTATCGTGAAGGAGACCGGTTACCAGTGTCGCCGCATCGAGTTTCATATCGGCCAGGATGCCGCACACTTCCATAGGGTGGGTCAAATAGGGTTCGCCCGAGAGTCGGACTTGGCCCTGATGTACAGAAGCAGAAAAAATGTACGCCTTTTCGATCATCCCCATTTCAGATGTAGAGAGATAAGACTGAACCTTATCGAGGATGTCATTGATGCGGAGCATGGGACCTATATCCCCTCTCGGATCCGAGTCATGATATACGCCTCGACCTCTACAACAGGCAGGGTCACGACCTCTGCAGATCGCCGGGACTTGATTTCTACTATCCCCTCTGCCAGCTTCTTGGGACCTATCGTTATCCGGTAGGGAATGCCGATCAGATCGGCATCCTTAAATTTGACTCCTGCTCTTTCGTCCCGATCATCCAGAATGACATCTACCCCTTTTCTTATCAGGGTTTGGTAAATCTCCTCCGCCGTTTCGGAAAGGTTTTTTTCATTTACATTCACCGGGGTGATGATGACTTGGTAAGGGGCGATAGGCAAGGGCCAGATGATCCCGTCCGCATCGTGATTCTGTTCAATGGCGGCCGCGACCGTTCTGCCGATGCCAATTCCGTAGCATCCCATAACCATCGTCTGTTCTCGGCCGTTCCGGTCCAGATAGATGGCCTTCATCGCTTTACTGTACTTGGTCCCCAGTTTGAAGACATGACCCACCTCAATGCCGCGGGCAAAAAGGATCTTTTCTCCGCAGCGGGGACAGGGATCGCCATTACGGATGATTCGCAGATCTGCATACGCGGAAATAGGGAAATCCCTTCCCGGACTCACATGGCGGAGATGATAATCTTCCCGGTTTGCCCCCATGACGCAATCGGTCATGCCCACAAGCGAATAATCGGCAATGATTCTGGCCTTGATCCCAACGGCGCCGGCAAAACCCCGGGGCGATCCGGTCGCTGCAAGGATGAGGTCATCCGGGGCCAGTTCCAGTGTGTCGCTGCCGAGATAGTTTTTCACTTTGATCTCGTTTACTTCCTGATCGCCTCGGATCAGGATGGCCACAGGAACGCCGTCCGCAGAGAAGATCAGCGTCTTGACGACCTCTTCCGGTTTTACCCGGAGAAAAGCACAGACCTCTTCGATAGTTTTCACCCCCGGTGTGTGGACTTCCTCGATGGGAAAGGGGGATGATATCCCCCCTTCCTTATCAGGTTCTACGGCTTCGGCTTTCTCCAAATTCGCCGCATACTGACAGACGTTACAGAAGGCGATCGCATCTTCCCCTGAGTCGGCCATTACCATGAACTCATGGGAATAGCTCCCACCGATGCTCCCGGAATCCGCCTCTACGGGTCTAAAATGGAGACCGCACCGCGTGAAGATCCGTTGGTAGGCCTCGAACATCTTCTGGTAGCTGATTTCGGCACCTGTCTCGTCCGCATCGAAACTATAAGCGTCTTTCATACCGAACTCCCGACAGCGCATCACCCCGAAACGGGGGCGGATCTCATCGCGGAACTTCGTCTGGATCTGATAGAGATTTCTAGGAAGCTGCCGATAAGTCTTGATCTCATGACGCACCAGATCGGTGATCACCTCCTCATGGGTCGGTCCGAGACAATACTCCCGCTCGTGACGATCACGAAAACGGAGGAGTTCCTTACCGTAATGGACCCAACGGCCAGATTCCTGCCAGAGTTCCGCCGGCTGGACCATCGGTAAAAAAACCTCCTGGGCACCCGCCCGGTTCATCTCCTCTCGGACGATCTGCTCCACCTTACGGATCGCGCGGTAGCCAAAGGGCAAATAGGAATAGATCCCTCCGGTCAGTTTTCTTATAATACCTGCCCGTATCATTAGCTTGTGGCTTATCAGTTCCGCATCGGAAGGGACCTCTCTTCCGGTAGGCAGGAACATCTCCGAATAACGCATGAACCCTCCTTGGCCATTGGTCATTGGCGATTACTCATCGGTTATTCGCCATTTTCCTTATTTCTTTCAAAAGCACCGGAATGAATTCCTCCTCCCGGATTTTTTGGACGACCTTTCCTTTTTTGAAAAGCATCCCCACTCCCCGTCCTCCCGCTATTCCGATGTCCGCTTCGGCTGCCTCTCCGGGACCGTTCACGACACAACCCATGAGGGCAATCTTCAGTGGGGCCTTCATCCCCTTCAATTCCTCTTCCACCTTTCCTACAAGACACGCAAGATCGATTTCGCAGCGTCCGCAGGTCGGGCAGGAGATGATATCCGGACCGATATTCCGGATGTTCAGCGCCCGCAATATCCCATAAGCGACACCGATCTCCTGGATAGGCCGGCCGGTGACGGAAACCCGGATCGTGTCGCCGATCCCTTCATAGAGTAACGCCCCGATGCCGATGGAGGATTTGATCGCCGCCTGGACGAGTGTTCCCGCCTCCGTCACACCGAGATGCAACGGATAATCCGTCTGTTCGGATATGAGCCGGTAAGCGTCGATTGTGGTCACCACGTCGGATGACTTCAGGGAAAGCTTTATGGCGTTAAAACCCATCTCCTCCAGAAAACGGATATTCTTCAGTGCGCTTTCTACAAGAGCCCCTGCGGTAGGTCCCCCGTGACGGTTGGCGATCTCCTTCTCAAGAGAACCGGCATTGATCCCGATCCTGATCACTGTGCCATTTTCCCTGGCCATCCGTACGATCTTCCTGATACCGTCGGGGAGAATATTCCCGGGATTGATCCGAATACCGTCTGCTCCGTGACGCATCGCCAACAACGCCAATTGAGGACTGAAATGGATGTCAGC
>JAMDBG010000132.1:9198-22935 GCA_023487865.1 Deltaproteobacteria bacterium
TATTGCTGGCGAGGCAGGTAGGCGCTGCAGCAGGGATTATCAATGCAAGACAATGAGTCACGGATCATTAGGGTTCTTTTATTTTTCAAAAGAGGCGGGTTTTCGTTTTTTTTGTAAAGAACGATCTTCCTGATACCGTCGGGGAGAATATTCCCGGGATTGATCCGAATACCGTCTGCTCCGTGACGCATCGCCAACAACGCCAATTGAGGACTGAAATGGATGTCAGCGATTAGAGGGATATGAATCTGGTCTTTGATCTCATGGATAGCGGCAGCGGCTGTTTCATCGGGAACGGCCACACGGACGATTTCACAGCCCACATCCTCCAGCTCCCGGATCTGTTGAACTGTGGCACTCACATCACGCGTATCGGAGGAGGTCATGGACTGGACAACAATTGGCGCCTCGCCGCCGATCTGCACTCCCCCGAGATAAACCGGTTTTGTTTTTTTCCGACGACTGACCGGACTCAATCATGGACCTCCGCGCTTGGACCATTGTTTTGGGGATCATCGCAAGGAGGAAACCCAAATACTCCCCCACGATCGTTCTTTACAAAAAAAACGAAAACCCGCCTCTTTTGAAAAATAAAAGAACCCTAATGATCCGTGACTCATTGTCTTGCATTGATAATCCCTGCTGCAGCGCCTACCTGCCTCGCCAGCAATACAGACACAACTGTTCCTCCGGCAGACCGATGGCGGCAATCATCTCCTCGATATGCAGATATTTGAGCGAGGTGACATCCAGTTCCCGCCGGATCCATTCGACCATGTTCCGATATCGAACCGAATGGTGGTCGAGATAATCATCAAACCGTTCCGAAGTCGTTCCTTCGATATCCCGAATGGCCCTGTGGGCGGCCAATTCGGAGACGGATCTTGTCGATGACGCGTATATGCAAGGGAACATCAGCGGCGGACAGGCCGGCCGGATATGAATTTCCTTGGCCCCGTTGTCCCAAAGTTTCCGGATCGTATAATTCTTGAGTTGGGTCCCCCTGACGATTGAGTCTTCGCAGACTACCATCCGGCTGCCCAGGATCACATCCCGTATGGCGCTGAGCTTCATGGTTGCTACGAGATCTCTGATATTCTGCGAAGGGGGGGTGTAGCTTCTCCCATAACCGGGTGTGTACTTGACCAAGGGTCTGCGAAAGGGAAGTCCCGACTCCATGGCGTATCCTATGGCATGGCCGACACCCGAATCTGGAACGCCGGTTACGAGATCCGCCTCTACGTCGTCCCCCCTGGCCATTGCCCGGCCGCATCTCTCCCGGGCATTCTCAACGGTTATCCCTTCATAAACCGATGCCGGATATCCCGTATAGATCCATAAAAAAGCACAGACATGTTTCTCCTTGCTTGTCGGTTGCTCTTTCCGAATCCCCATTCCATCGAGACGTACTATCTCCCCGGGGCCAAGTGAAAGGACCTGTTCATACCCGAGATTGGGAAAAGAACTCGATTCGGTAGCCGCTGCATGGCCTGACAGGGATCCATCTGTCCTGATCTCTCGTCCAATAATAAGCGGGAAACGACCATACCGGTCCCTTGCCACATAGATTCCTTCCCTTGTCATCAAAAGCAGACAGACCGAACCTTCTATGGCCTGTTGCATTTGCATGATACCATCAACGAGATTTTCGCCACGGTTAATAAGCTTGGCAACGAGTTCCACACTGTTCACACCCCCGTCCGCCATTTCACTGAATGAAGCTCCTTCTCGAAGGAGTTTACCGGCAAGGTCATCCTTGTTTGCAATGAGTCCGGTCACAGCCAAGGCATAGGTACCGAATTTTGAGCGGATGATCAGTGGTTGGGGTGACTCGTCGTCGATGGCGCCGATCCCCATCCGCCCCTTCATTCCCCCGTACTCATCGGCAAAACGGGATTTGAACTGGGCCTGGCTGATACTGTGGATCGTGTTGGTGAAGCCGCCATCCCCGAAGAGAGCCATCCCCGCATTCTCCGTTCCCAAGTGGGAATGATAATCTGTTCCATAAAAAAGTGTTTTCGCACAATTTTTGTCGGATACGACACCAAAAAGCCCACCCATATTCTCCGTCTCCAGTAGTATGATCCGCTCGTGAAAAGTCAGTAAGATATAGTATGATCCGCTCGTGAAAAGTCAGTAAGATATATGTCCCGCCTCGACACCCAAGAGAGTAAGCATCTGTAATGTCAGGAAACAATCACAATGATGTAACGGTTCCCGTTAACAAAGTCATTACAGGCGAATAATCCCTTCCCAACACCCAAGACCGATTCAGAATCAGCGCAATCTCAAAAGCGCTGCGCGGATCCGCTCCAGTCCTTTTTCAATCTGCTCCATCGAAGTGGCATAGGAGATGCGGATATGATCGTCATGACCGAAATCCGCCCCTGGAACAAGGGCTACATTGGATTCGTCAAGCAGGTAATTTGCCATTTCTGCAGAGTTTGTAATGGTCTTTCCCCCAAACGAACGGCCGTAATAAGCGGCCACATTGGGAAAGACATAAAAGGCCCCCTGAGGCTTCAGACAGGTCACATCGGGAATGGCATTGAGAGTTTCGGTAATGACATCCCGTCTTTTCTGAAATTCCTTCCGCATCATTTCCACACTCTCCTGAGGGCCGTTCAGGGCCTCTACCGCCGCTTTTTGGGCTATGGAGGTGGGATTTGACGTATTCTGACTCTGATATTTTGTTATAGCGGCAATGATCTCTTCGGCACCGGCGCAATAACCGATCCTCCATCCCGTCATCGAGTAGGTCTTGGAGACCCCGTTGACCACTATAGAGAGACGTTTTAGCTCGTCTCCCAGCGAGGCCAATGTATAAAACGGCCGACCGTCATAGATGATTTTTTCATAGATGTCGTCCGAGATGACCATAATCCCCTTCCGGACGATCACCTCCGCCAAGGCCTCCAGTTCCTTTAAGGAATAAGAGACCCCGGCGGGATTTGAGGGGTAGCTGATGATGATCGCCCGGGTACGCGGTGTGATGGCCGCCTCCAGCTGTGAGGGCTGAAGCTTGAAATCGTCAGCGGTATTCGTCTTTATTATTACCGGTCGTGCACCGGTCAAATAGACGATATCGGTATAGGAGACCCAGTAGGGAGAGGGGATCAGGACCTCATCCCCTTCCTCAAAAAGGACCTGGCCGATGTTGAACAGAGAGTGTTTGGCCCCGCAGGAGATCACCACCTCCGACCTCTTATAGGTAAGCCGATTGTCTCTTTGAAGCTTGGCAATCACCGCATCCTTGAGTTCATCAATGCCACCTACGGGGGTATACTTGGTAAATCCGGCTTCGATAGCCCGAACCGCAGCCATTTTAATGTTATGGGGCGTATCGAAATCAGGTTCCCCGGCGCCGAAACCGATGATGTCCCTTCCTGCTGCCTTCAGTGCGTTGGCTTTAGCCTGAATGGTCAGCGTCGGCGATGGTTTGATGAGTGAGATCCGTGCCGCTATTTTCATAGTCTCTCCTTTTTACAGGCATATTTTTCCAGCATTTTCTGATTGACGATGTCCGGCACGAGTCCTTTAACGGAACCACCGAGGCTAGCCGCCTCATTGATGATTGTCGAGCTTGTGTAAAACCACTTGTAACCGGTCATGAGAAAGACCGTCTCGATTTCCCGATTCAGTCGCCGGTTGATGAGGGCCAGCTGAAATTCGTATTCAAAATCGGAGAGGGCGCGCAATCCCCGGAGTATCACATTTGCCCCCACATTCCTCACAAAATCCACGAGAAGTCCGTCGTAGCTGTCGACCCGTACGTTATTGAAGTCCTTGATCACCTCCCGGATCATCTCCAGACGCTCACTCACCGAAAAGAGGGTCTTTTTGTTCGGATTATACGCGATCAGAACAATGAGTTCGTCAAACATCCTCAGACCTCGTGTGATGATGTCCATGTGACCGTTGGTAATCGGATCGAATGATCCGGGATACACCGCTATTTTCTTCATAGACTCGGTTCCTTTATCGTTTTTTTAGAAAAGACAACAACGTATCGCCATAGCGTCGTTGATCCGTCATCACCAGCGCCCGAGTGAGAGATCCCGTCGGATCTTCTCGCACCGAATGCTGCAGCACGATAATACTGTTTTCAGACAGGAGTCCTGTTTCCTCAAAACACTTCAGAATTTCCGGAAAGTAACCGCCACCATAGGGAGGGTCAGCGAAGAGGATGTCAAACTTCTCCCCCCTCTTTGCCAGGCACCGTAATCCCTGTTCCGCACCTGCG
This sequence comes from Deltaproteobacteria bacterium, assembly GCA_023487865.1. GTDB lineage: Bacteria > Desulfobacterota > Syntrophia > Syntrophales > UBA5619 > JAKAFS01. The sequence goes on from JAMDBG010000132.1 coordinate 13,442, forward strand.
GCGATCACCTCCCCCCGGCCTTCGAATCCAAGCAAGCGGAGGTTTTCGCGAATAGCCTCTACAAGGCGGAGATCCCTTTCCACGAACACTGAACTGCGTGCCCCTCTGCTCAGGGCTTCCAGCCCGACATTTCCGCAACCGGCGTAAATATCGAGGAAATACAACCCCTCAACAGGGTTGAGAATGTTAAAAAGAGATTCTTTTACCCGGTCGGTAGTAGGCCGGATACGGCATCCTCCGTAAAGGCGGATCGGTCTCCCCTTGGCCCCCCCTCCGATGATTCTCATAGATATTTCTGGATCAGGATTTCAGCAATCTGAACGGCATTCAGTGCTGCGCCTTTCCGGATATTGTCCGCCACTACCCACATATTGATACCGTTTGGGATGGATTCATCTTCCCGAATCCTGCCGACCAGGGTATCATTTCCACCTGCCGCATCGATGGCCAGCGGATAGAGTTTAAAGCTCGGATTATCGACGACCTTGACCCCGGGTGCAGAGGCCAGGAGTTTCCGGACCTCGTCGGCGGTAATCTTCTTTTCCGTTTCGATATTCACGGACTCGGAATGACCATAAAAAACAGGTACACGCACCGTCGTCGCAGTAACTGAAATCGCAGGATCGTTCAAGATTTTCCTAGTCTCGTTCACCATTTTCATCTCTTCCTTCGTATAACCATTATCCAGAAAGACATCAATCTGGGGAAGGCAGTTAAAGGCGATCTGATGAGGATAGACCTTGATGACGGGTTCCTGGCAGTTCAGAAGGGCTCGGGTTTGAAGAGAAAGCTCTTCGATGGCCTTTTTCCCCGTTCCGGAGACGGCCTGATAGGTGGAGACCACGACCCGCCTGATCCGCACTGCATCATGGATCGGTTTGAGGGCCACAACCATCTGGATGGTGGAACAGTTCGGATTGGCGATGATTCCCCTGTTTTTGTACAATGCAATGGCTTCCGGATTGACCTCTGGAACGACCAGAGGGATTTCCGGCACCATGCGAAAGACGCTCGTATTGTCGATCACAACACACCCGGCCCGAGCGGCAAAGGGAGCATACTTTTCGCTGACACTCCCTCCCGGTGAAAAAAGACCGATTTCCACACCCCGGAAGGAGTTCTCAGTCAACACGTCGACCGGCAGGGTCTGTCCCCGGAAAGAGAGCTCCTTCCCCATCGATCTTTCCGATGCCAGAAGGGTCAGTTTTCCTACCGGAAACCGACGCTCTTCGAGAATCCTAATCATTTCATTGCCCACTGCTCCGGTCGCACCTACAACAGCAACATGATAATTTCTCATACAATGTTCCTCATTCAGCATATATTTTGATCTTTCAGAATTGGCGACTCTCGATAATCGGGCTTAAAGCAGATTTCCTTGGCATTGTGTCCTCTTTGTCCTGATGTCCGTCATCAGCTTGCGAACGAGTCTGTAAAGGGCCCACACCGGTCCGGAAAGACTGTAGCCGAAAGCAAACGTGAACATCATGATCTCCGGTTCCGCTAAGACAATCACCAGAATCAACACAATCAGCACAAAGGACATGAAAGGTTTACGAGAAAAATAATTGAGGTCCTTGAAACTGTAATATTTGATGCTGCTGACCATAAACAGGGAGAGGGCGATGACGCAAATCATCACCGACAGGTCCGAAAAGCGTCCCTCACCTCCCAAATAGTAAAAAAGAAGGACTCCCGTTGCAACCACCGCTGCGCCACCCGGAATAGGCAGACCGTTGAAAACCCGGCTGTCAATCACCCCGACCTGAACGTTAAATCTTGCCAGACGCAGAGCGCCGCAGACACAAAAGAGAAACGCACCCAACCATCCCCACTTCCCGAAAGCCAGAAGCGACCAGTTATAGATCAGAAGACTAGGCGCTACACCGAAGGTGACCAGATCGCACAGTGAATCGTACTCTCCGCCAAATCTGCTCGTTGTGTGCGTCATGCGGGCAATCCGGCCGTCCAGGCTGTCCAGCGCGACTGCGATAAGAATCGCGATGGCCGCAATTTCATACATTCCCTTCATTGAGGCAATTGCCGAATAGAATCCTGCGAAAAGATTGGCCGTGGTAAAGAGGTTCGGCAGGACATAAATCCCCTTTTTCATGCGGTCTCTTCTTAGTGAATGAACCCTTTTCATATCCATTCTCCTATGGGTGTCTCTCCGGCCCTGACCCTGTCGCCACTCTTGACCAGTAGAGTCGAACTAAGCGGAAGATATACCTCTACCCGTGAACCAAACCGGATCAGACCGAATCGTTCCCCTTTTTTGACCTTTGATCCTTCTTTCAACCAGCAGACGATCCTGCGTGCGATCAGACCCGCGATCTGTATGGTGATGATCTCCCGTCCGTCATCCGTCCGGATCATTACAATGTTCCTTTCGTTCAGTGCTGATGCCTTGTCCAGATTGGCCGACAGGAACTTGCCCGGCTTGTAATGGATGGCAAGGACCTCTCCGGAACAGGGAATCCGGTTCACATGAACATTAAATACATTCATAAATATGCTGATCTTCTGGAAAGACTGTCCTGGTTGCTCTTTACAGTTCACTTCCTCGACCCGAATCACCTTGCCGTCCGCGGGAGATATGATTTGAACGGGATTGTCCGGCACCGTTCTTTCCGGATTGCGGAAAAACCAGGCGGTAAAAAAAGTAAAAAGGAAAAGCAAAGCGGAAACCCACATGAATCCTGTAAAAAAGGCAATCAGCACCGCTGCCCCCAAAGGAATGATGAAAGGAATTCCTTCTTTAATAATCAAACTACTGTGATTCATACCGCGAGGCAAATACCGACCTCCACATCTGTTTCTGAGCTGAATGTATCGTAATCCTGCTTCGATGTCAACCTTTGATCCTCTCTAAAAAAGCCGGGAAGTCTTCAACCGTTGTTGCTTCAGGCGAATAGGTTAGTGGTTATATCTTGCTTATTGTCTCGGGTTGAGAAAGCCGGACATAATTTGGTGCAAAGGTACATGTATCAAGAGCACCGCCGTTCCGATACCGATGCAATCCGATCAGGCCGACGCTGGATGCCCGCAGCCTCTGCTGACTTCTTCCGCATACAACGGCGCGATCCTTCAGGGTTTCGCCAATGAGTTTTTCGTACCGAATCGCGCCGTCCCCCAAGAAGATGATCTCTCCCTCGTCCAGGTCATGCAGAAATTGATCGACATCAATAAGCGCCTCCGTCGTCACTGCTTCGGGAAGACCGTCCGACCCCACCCTGTATAGACAGGAATAAACCTGATTTTTTTTGGCATCAAGCATCGGACAGATCAGTCCCCGGGATGGGATCACATTCAAGGCCAAGGTCTCCAGAGTGGAAACCCCGACAACCGGTTTTGCCATCGCCAATGCCAGTCCTTTGACCGTACTCACGCCAATTCTGAGCCCCGTGAACGAACCGGGCCCGACGGTGCAGGCCAGGAGGTCCACTTCTTCCGGTGCATGCCTTGCAAGTAAAAACAACTGATCAAGAGCCGGGAGCAGTATTTCCGTATGGTGTCTTCCCAGATCGAGATAGACCTCGGCACAGACATTTTCTCCATTGAGCAGGGCCAGTCCAATACTCTTTGTCGCGCACTCGATAGCCAGGGTCAGCATCTCTATCCCGTAAACATTTTGATAAAATCATTTATTATTTTGATATTCAACCTTTCAATATCCATCATGAACACAAAAATCATCAGGAGGATCAAAAGGAAAAAACCGATCTGCTGAGCCATTTCCCGCCAGCGGAGATTCACCTCATGTCCCGTTACCCCTTCGATCAGATAAAACAGCAGATGCCCACCGTCCAGAACCGGAACCGGCAGTAGGTTGAGGATCGCAAGGTTAATGCTCAAAAGGGCCATAAACAATATGAAGGGGACTATCCCTTCCTTTACTTGCGATCCGGCGATCTGGGCGATCATGATCGGCCCCCCCAAGCTCTTCGGCGATACGATCCCCTGAAACATTTTTACGATACTGACGACTGTCAATCTGCTGATCATCCACGTCTGCCACAGGCCCGTCCAGAAAGCCGACAGGGGATTTTTCCTTTCGATAACCGTGCGCCCCGCGGGGCTGATACCGATCTTGTAAGCCTCCACAACTTCTCCAAATATGCTTGTGGTCTTTACAAGTTTAGGAGTCACTGCGACCGAAAGGGGTAAAGAATCTCTTTGGATGGTGATCAGAAGCGGTTTACCCTGGCTCCCGCTTATCCTCTCGGAAATTTCATCCCATTTCGTAACGGCATCTCCGTTGATAGCGGTGATCCGGTCTCCGGTCTTGATGCCAGCATTCAGGGCGGCGGACTCATCCTGCAGTCCACCAATTTCCGCGGTTAGGACAGGGAGTCCTATCATATTGACAATGGTGAAAATCAGGATGGCCAGAAGCAGGTTAAAGACCGGCCCTGCCGCCACAATACCGATTCGTTTCCGGACCGGCTGTTTCAGAAAAGACCTTTTTTCTTCCTCTACCGATAACTCCTCACCCGGGGATTCCCCAAGAAGTTTGACATAACCGCCCAGGGGGATCAGTGAGAGAAGGTACTCGGTCTCTCCGATTTTTTTACCGATGATCCGTGGACCGAAACCGAGGGAAAATTTCAGGACTCCGACTCCTGCCCGTTTGGCTATCAGAAAATGGCCAAGTTCGTGGACAAAAATCAGGACCCCGAGCAAGATAACGACTGATACAATGCTGATTCCCATTAATCCATCATTCCTTTAATGATTTTTCCGGCTTCTACTCTCGCCCACCGGTCTGCAGCCAGAATGGCGTCAATGGTTGGATCTTGTTGTACAGTATGAAGGTGAAGGATTTTTTCTATCACAAGGCAGATATCGCAAAAGCCGATCTGATCCTCAATAAATGCAGCCACGGCGCATTCATTCGCTCCGTTCAATACCGCCGGCATCGTCCCGCCTCTCCCCGCAGCATCATAGGCAAGCTGCAGACCGGGAAATCGTTCGAGATCGGGTTTAATAAATTCCAGAGGTCCAACCGTGAGGAGGTCCAGAGGGAGATCGGTCCGGGGAAGACGGTGCGGAAACGCAAGGGCGTATGCAATGGGAATCCTCATGTCAGGTACCCCGAGCTGGGCAATCAGGCTTCCGTCCCGGTACTCCACCAAAGAATGGATGATACTCTGGGGATGAATCAGCACATCGACAGCCGCTACGGGAAGGCGGAAAAGCCACCCGGCTTCAATGACCTCCAACCCCTTGTTCATCATGGTCGCCGAATCAATCGTAATCTTCCGGCCCATCGTCCAATTGGGATGCCGCAGGGCCTGTGCAGGCGTGACCTCCTTTAGCTCTTCGGCCGAAGCATGGAGAAACGGTCCGCCCGAAGCGGTCAGGATGATTCTGCGGACATCTTCTTGCTTGTGACCCTGGAGACACTGGAAAATTGCACTGTGTTCGCTGTCGACGGGGATGATCCTTACACCTTTCGCTTCCGCCTTATGCATTACTATACTGCCCGCCATAACCAGCGTCTCCTTGTTGGCCAGCGCGACTGCCTTTCCTGCATCAATCGCCTCCAGGGTGGGGATGAGACCTGCCGCCCCAACCATCGCGGAAACGACCAGATCCGCCCCTGCGGCTGCCGCTACCTCCCGGTATCCTTCCGGACCAAAGAAAACAGCCGTCGCCGAGTCGGCATTCAGGAGACGTCTCAGTTCGCAGGCGTGCTCCTGATCAACTACCGCCACCAGTCGCGGCCGGAAACGTTCGATCTGCTCTTTCAGGAGCCCGAGATTACGACCGGCGGCCAAGGCCGTTACATTAAATTCTTCCGGATACGATCCGATCACATCAAGCGTGCTGCAACCGATGGATCCAGTGGACCCGAGGAGGGAAATTCTTTTCATTGAAGAATGAGCACCCGATAATAATACACAAACGGAGTAACAAACATCAGACAGTCCAACCGATCCAGAATGCCCCCATGACCGGGCAGCAGGGTACCCGAATCTTTTACACCGGCGGCCCTTTTCAGAGCCGACTCGCAGAGGTCTCCGAGCTGCCCTGCAACACTTCCCACCAAACCCAGGATCACGGTATGCAACACCGGCAACATGGGGAAAAATAACTGCCGAAAGAGCAGACAGCCGATGATGCTACCAATGACAAGACCGATCGTCCCTTCCAGGGTTTTACCGGGACTGACCTCAGGGAGCAGTTTTCTCCTGCCCAGTTTTTTCCCGACATAATAGGCAGCAATATCCCCGGAAAAGGCCAGAACCAGTATAAAAAATATCCAACGAATCCCTGCCGGCTCCTGTCGAACCAGGATGAAATGAGACATCAACAGCGGAACATATACCACGCCCAGGATCACCTTGCCGACACGGATCATGTCCAATCCCTCTTTCTTGATCCGTAACAGGTTGAGCATCAGACTTGTCATGACAGTAAAACTGAGAATAGCCACAAGCAGGACTCTGTCTCCGGTTATAGCCGCTATCAGGATCAGCAAGGCGACCGTCAGCGTCTCGACTTTCTCCCGCAGGAGAGCTGTACCGAAGACCATCCGGTTGTATTCCATTACTCCCACAAGGGTGACAATAATGATCAGCAGAGCAAAAATCGTTTCCGAACCGTAGGCAATGATGAAAAAGAGGATCGGTACGGCAATAACACCGGTAGCCCATCTTTTCGCGTGGGGGTTCATCTCTGCTCTCCTCATGGTTTATGGGCTTTTGATCTCAACCCATTACCTCTACGCCCGCAGTTGTTCACTCGTCTTGCCGAATCTCCGTTCGCGCTGCTGGTAGTCGGCAATGGCTTTCAGGATGTGCCTCTCTCGGAAATCTGGCCAAAGGATCTCCGTAAAATAGAACTCGGTATAGGCCATCTGCCAGAGGAGAAAATTACTGATCCGGTACTCGCCTCCCGTCCTGATGAGTAAATCCGGATCGGGGAGTCCTGGGGTATAGAGGTAGCTTGTGAAGAGCTCTTTGGTCACCTGCTCCGATGTGATTTTTCCCGCCAAGCCATCGCTGACGATGCGCTTCGCGGCAAGAACGATCTCATCACGCCCTCCGTAACTCAGGGCCAAATTAAGCACCATCCCCCGATTAGAGGCCGTTCTCGCCATTGCCTCATTGAGCTTCGCAAGGATCGGTTCTCCAAGGGCGTCCAGGTTACCGATGGCCACCAGGCGGATGTCCTGATCCATCAGCCCCTGAACCTCTTTCTCAAGATATTCGTGGAGCAGCTTCAGAAGGGCGCGAACCTCCGCTTCAGGACGAAGCCAGTTCTCAACGGAAAAAGCGTAAAGCGTAAGACACTTTATCCCTATCCGGCGGCAGGTCTGGACTGCCACACGCACGGAATCGGCACCCTTCCTGTGGCCAAGTATCCTCCCCATGGCATGCCGCTCGGCCCAGCGGCCATTTCCGTCCATGATGATGGCGATATGTTGTGGTAGCCTTGCCGGGTCGACTTCTTTCATCATAAACCGCACAGAGTATGGATTTGCTGGAAACTGTCTTCCCGTCCCGAGTAACACATTGACGGATATATTTCAAGGCGGATTGAAACAAAACGGGGAGCCGTCAGGCTCCCCGTTTGAGGACGGTTGATCCAGCCCTTTTTAGATCTCCATGATCTCCTTCTCTTTGGCTGTGAGAATCTCATCGGCCTTTGCGATGTAACGGTCGGTCAATTTCTGGACCTCTTCCTGAAATTGATAGAGCTCATCCTCGGAGATTTCATTGTCCTTTTTCAGTGCCTTGAGCTGCTCGTTGGCGTCTCGGCGGATGTTACGCTGCTTGACCTTGCACTCTTCCGCCATTTTCCTGACGACCTTTACAAGCTCCTTGCGCCTCTCTTCAGTCAGAACGGGGATGGCGAGGCGGATCAGCTTACCATCGTTACTGGGCATCAGCCCCAAGTCCGATTTCTGGATTGCCTTCTCTATGGCTCCGAGGACTGAACTGTCCCAGGGAGAAATCACAATGAGTCTGCTTTCAGGAATAGATAGAGATGCGACTTGATTTAAGGGCGTCAAGGTCCCGTAATACTCAACTCGTATACCGTCCAAGAGGGAGAGAGAAGCCCTACCCGTCCTTACCTTGCTGAAGGACTTCTCAACTGCATGGATCGCCTTCTCCATACCCTCCTTCATTTCCTCAAAAATGATCTCCTGCATGGCTTCACCCTCCGATAACTGTCCCCACTGCCTCCCCGCAGATGACCCGCTTGATGTTCCCGGCCTTCATAAGATTGAAGACCACCAGGGCAAGTCCGTTATCCCTGCACAGGGAGATGGCCGTTGCATCCATCACCTTAAGGTATTTTGTCAACACATCATTATACGTAATCTTTTCATACATAACGGCATTGGCATCCATAACCGGATCGCGATCATAAACACCATCCACCTTGGTCGCCTTAAGCAGAATATCAGCCCTGATCTCGACGGCACGGAGGGTCGCCGCGGTGTCGGTCGTAAAGTAGGGATTCCCTGTCCCTGCTGCAAAGATCACCACCCGCCCCTTCTCCAGGTGGCGGATCGCCCGTCTCTGGATAAATGGTTCGGCTACCTCTTTCATTTCGATGGCCGTCTGCACGCGGGTGTGCACATCAAGGTGTTCCAAGGCACTCTGGAGGGCAAGGCTGTTGATCACCGTTGCAAGCATTCCCATGTAATCGGCTGTCGTTCGGTCTATTCCGCGAGCGCCAGCCTCTCCTCCGCGGAAGATGTTTCCTCCACCGATGACAACCCCGAGTTGCACACCGAGGGCGGCGACATCCCGGATTTCCGCAGCGATCGCATTGACGACCTCAGGATCAATACCAAATGAAACCCTTCCGGTGAGGGCCTCGCCGCTTAGTTTGAGCAGCACACGCCTGTATTGAGGCCGGTTCATGAATCTTACTTCCGCTCCTCGCCCAATTGAAACCGGGAAAATCTTCGCACAATGATATTCTCACCCGTCTTGGCAATCATATTGCTGATCAGCGTGCCCACTGTGATATCGGTATTCTTGATGAACTTCTGATCCATCAGGCAGACCTCCTCGAAATATTTCTTCAGTTTGCCCTCGATAATCTTCTCCCAGATTTTTTCCGGTTTTTTCTCTTCGAGCAACTGGCTCCTATAGATCTCCTTTTCACGCTCCAATGCTGTCTCGGAAATCTCATCCGCATTCACATAAAGAGGATTGGCTGCTGCGACTTGCATGGCCAAATCCTTGGCCAGGGCCTGAAAATCCTCGGTTTTGGCCACGAAATCGGTTTCACAGTTCACCTCAACCAGAACGCCGATCTTGCCCCCCATATGGATATACGAGGCAACGGTACCGTCCTTTGCCGCTTTGGAGGAGCGCTTTGTGGCGGCCGACATTCCTTTTTTTCTGAGGTAATCGATCGCTTTTTCAAAATCTCCTTCTGAGTTGGTGAGGGCTTCCTTACAGTCCATCATGCCCGCACCCGTCTTGACCCTTAATTCTTTCACCATCACTGATGTAATATCCAATTTA
>JAMDBG010000035.1 GCA_023487865.1 Deltaproteobacteria bacterium
ACGTGTGCTCTTCCGATCTCTTTTTCAATCCTTGCGGCGGTCTTCCCCTCTCCCAGGTATTCGAACATCATCTTGCCCGCCATGATGGCGGCGATCGGATTGACGACATTCTTATCCGCATATTTGGGCGCCGTTCCATGGATCGGCTCAAAGACACCCATCGAATCGCCGATGTTCCCGGCATACGCAAATCCCATTCCGCCGATGACCCCCGCCCCGACATCGCTGAGGATATCCCCGTTCGCATTCTCGGCAAAGACAATGTCGAACCGCTCCGGATGCATGACGACCTGCATGGCGCAGGCGTCGATCGTCATATCCTCCGCGGCGATATCGGGATATTCTTTGGCAATCTCATAGAACATCCGCCGCATCGGCTCATCGGTATATGTCAGGACATGGGCCTTGTGGGTGAAGGTGACCTTCCTGCGGCCCTCTTTCCGGGCGAGTTCGAAACAGAAGCGGAGGATCCGATCCATCCCCTTCGTCGTAAAAACCCGTAGATTGACATGGTAATCGCCATCGATGTATCCGACCCCCCGGTAGAGCCCCTCGGTATTTTCCCGGACGACGATCAGATTCGCATTCGTCTTCATGGCGTTCGATCCCGGCAGCGATTTGATCGGCCGGACATTCGCATAGAGATTGTACGACAGACGAAAACCCATCAGTACGGCAACGGTATGGGGATTCCCGGCGGCCCCGAAGAGCACGGCACTGGTCTCGGCAATGCCGTCCAGCGTTTCCTTGGGAAAGGGATTCCCGTATTTTGCCACCGCCGCATCACCCGTATCCATTTTCTTGAAATCCATCGTGAAGGTTTTGGACGTTTCATTGACCGCATCCAGGACGATCTGCGCCGCCCTGATGACATCCCTCCCGATGCCGTCCCCGGGAATGATGCCGATTCGATACTGTTTTTTTCCCATGAGTGACTCCTGTTTTTCCCGACGTCTGATCACCGTTCACCGGGAAACTTTTTTATCGGGCTCGAACCCCGGTTCATAGTAGGGTCCCGGATCATCCGCGTCGACGGCGGTGCCGGCGATACCCCAGGACATATCCTTTATCGCCAGAAAAATGACATCCCCATCCGTCGTAGCGACCGTGGCGTGAACCGCATTGGCGGGTATATGGATGAGTGTCCCGGCGGTGACCAGCTGTTCCTGGCCGTTGACCATCGCCTTGAGCTTTCCTTTCAGCAGGTAGTTGAACTGTTCGTTCGGATGGGTATGGGGCTTGGCGCCGGTTCCGGCGGCCTTGTGAGCCAGACTGACCTGAATCCGCTCCCCCGATACGAGCGGGCCCGTTGCCGTGCTGTAGTTGCCGCCCACATTGACCGATTCCTCCTCGTCAAGGCGGTAAAAATATTTCATCTGCTTCTGTTCCTTCTTCTTCGCATCCATGGGGTATCCTTTAAATAATAGTGAATCATGGTGTTTTTTTTACATTTGCCGAGCCGCATCCGCCGTTACAGGACGGTTATCTCCTTTGGGAATGCATGGAGACATTCGCCGACGCCGGCTGCGCCGACGATATAGTTGTCACAGATGATCGCCGTCGCCTGCTTTGTGGCGATCACCGGGTGCGGGGCGATATTCATTCCCGCCTTGAGCTTCATCTTTTCGCCGGGCTGGAACGACGGCCGTTCCACCAGATCATACCCCTGACCGTGCGCATACAGCCGGTTCTCCTTCGGATATCCCCGGCTCAACAAAAACTCGTTGTTCGCCCGCATCAGGTCCTCGGAATCCGCCCCCGGTTTCATCAGATCCAGGGTCACCTTTTGCGCGACCTTCGCATCCTCGAACGCCGCCTGCAATTCCGAAGAGACACTCCCGATACATGCGATGCGGTGCAGGTGGGTATAATACCCCGCCGGATCCGTCGCCTCGACCAGAATCCCGATTTGATCCCCCTGCCGGAGTTCCCGGTTCATTGCATGGATCGAACTGTAGGGAAACGCCTTGCCCGCCGGCGCCGAACCGATCAGGATGAACTGCTGTTCGCTGCCCAGCATCCGGCATTTCAGACGTCCCGCGGCCGCGACTTCGAACTCCCGGACCCCGGGACGGATCGCCGCAAAACAGGCCTTCATCGCCTCATCGTGAACCCGCGCGCTCTCCCGGATGCACTCGATCTCCTCCGCGCTCTTGATCGCCTTGATTTCGTCGATCTCGTCCGTGATATCCACGAAAGCCGCCCCTGTCAGGTGCTCCCGGATGTATCCGGCAAAACCCTGCGTCATCGCCCCCTCGTTCACAAACGAAATCCGGCAGGACCCGTATCCCCTCAGCTCCTCCACCACCTTCTGCCCGTCATACGTCGTCGTGTAATTCATCGAAAGCATGATCGGCGTGCTGATCCGCTTCTTCACCCCGCGCAGCAGCCACCCTTCCGGACCCGCCTCTTTCGGCTCGCTCGATCCGTGCCAGAAGGTCGTCATCTCATCCTCCCGCGGAAAAATCGCCGCTGCAGGATACGCATGAACCGCGGGCATGTCCGTAAACCACTTCAGATACCCGCCCAGATAATCATTATTGTTCTGGATCAATAAAAAATCGATCCTTTGCTCCTTCATCACTTCCCGGACCGCCTTCCATCGCCTCTGCAGCTCTCCTGTCGATATCGGGCGCATCACCCTTTCTCTGAGCAACTCGTTCTCCATCGCCTACTCCTTTCCACTCCTATAAAATGAACCCATATTTCTATTACTCATCAGACCAGCTGTCAAATGCTTTCTCATCCTTCAGATGGATTTCGCCGGGATGACCGGCAACAGCAAGTACGAGGGTTTGTCGCCGCCCGCGTACACGGTGTTCCGCGCACCCATGTTGTAATCCGCGTGGTAGTGTGTGTACGGCGCGCTGCCGACGCCGTCGCGCGGCTGCACATCGACGCGGATTCGATGTCCCTTCTTGAAGACCATCGAGGTCGGCCACACCTCCACCCGGCATTCGACGATCTCCCCGGGTTGCAGCCACAACCGCCGGTCGTGGGCATGGTAAGGCCTGTAAGGCAGCGACTTCACGGGATCGAGCTTCCGGTGCGAAGCACGCAGCCACCCCTTCGTCACACAGGGTACGGCCTGGCCGTGCTGTCCGATCTCGCAAATGTCATTGCCGTCGGGATCGATGTTGCGGAGCGTAACAAACAGGTCCATATCCTCCGCTGTACTCGATACCCAGAGGTCCAACACGAGTGGTCCGAGGATTTCCGTGTCCGCTTCCAGCGGCTCGGTTTCGAAGGAAATTCCGGTGCGGCCGGTGTTGCCGTGCGTGACGGCGAGGGACGACCCGGAAGCCACGCCGGCCTTGGTGGCACCGCTCGCCGGATAGGTTGCCGAACCGACCTGTGAAGGCGGCACCGGAACGAGTTTCCCCTCGACTCCCGTCATCGCACCGGTCGGCTCCCGGTCGATCCTGAGGTACATCCTGGTCCACTTCGTCCTGGCAAGGGGCCATTCGTTCTCAAAGCGAAAGGGGTACCGGTCGGTGCCGCCGCCGGTCCGAATCTCCAGTTTCACCGGCGGCTCGTCCATGATCCCCGTATCGATCCCCTTGAGCCAATGATCGAACCAGCGCAGCTGGTCCATCCGCCCCTCAGCGGAGTGGAACGGGTGGAAATGCGTCCCCGTGTGGATGCGCAGCTTCTTGTGCCGGGAGGCGGCAAGCATGAAAGCCTCGGTATTACCGCGCAGGTGCATCGAGAAGCCGCCCCAGTTGCCGACAGAGTAAACGGGGACTGTGATTCTCTCCCAGCGGGCGCTGTTCGTCCGCCAATACTCGGAATCGAGGTCATTTCTCATGTATTTCCACATCATGTCGTTGTGGAAGGCGTCGGGGTTATGGCTGCGGGGACGGCCGAGCAGGTGGTGCGCCGTGTGCGTGAGCCACCAGTTGCCCATGAAGCCGAGCGCGAAGATCCCGCCGTGATAAGCCTGGTCGCGGTACTGGTCGGCCCTCCCCTCCCACGGCATGATCGCTTTGAGCGACGGGGGTTGCAGATTGGCCGCGCGCCACTGCGAGGCCGCATGGTAGGAGATGCCGAGCAGACCGATCCGGGCGGAACACCACGGCTGCTTCGCGATCCACTCGATCGCGTCGCAGTAATCAAGCGATTCCTGGTAAGAGCTCGGGTCCGACTCGCCGGGCGACTTTCCCGACCCGCGTGAGTCGACGCGGACGCAGGCGTAGCCGCGGGGACACCACCACTCGGGATTGGCCGTCTCCCAGTTCATGAGGGGATTCGCCTTTTCCTCAATGTCCTCCGGGGGAATCCAGAGCTTATCCTTCTGGTAGACGCCGATATTCATGATCGCCGGCACCCGTTCACCGATGTCGGGACGAAATACGTCGGCGTAAAGAAGCGACCCGTCGCGCATCGGGATCTGGATGTCCTTCTCAACGATCAGCGGACAATCGCGCGGCTGTGAAACGTTGTCTGCTCCGGTAGTCATACCCTTCCCTCCCTGCGCTGCGCCGCCAGCCGCCCTTTTCCGGAATGGGGCGGACCCACGAATCCCTTGACGCAACCTCAGAGCGCCGAGGCGATGGCATCGCCCATCTGCACGGTCGTCGCCCTGCCGCCGAGATCCGGCGTAAGCGCCTCCGCCCCGGCGATCACCCGGTCCATCGCCCGGTCGATCAATCGCGCCGCCTCGGCGGCTTTCGGTTCCCGGTTCTTGCGGGCAAACCATTCGAACAGCATTTTTCCCGACACGATCAGCGCATACGGATTGGCAATCCCCTTTCCCGCGATGTCAGGCGCCGCACCGTGCGTGGCCTGAGACATGGCGTGACGCTCGCCTGCGCACAGGCCGGGGGCAAGCCCCAGCCCTCCGACAAGGCCGGCCCCTTCGTCGCTCAGGATATCACCGAACAGATTGGTGGTGACGACCACGTCAAATTGCTGCGGATTCATCACCAGTTTCATTGCCAGCGTGTCCACCAT
>JAMDBG010000149.1 GCA_023487865.1 Deltaproteobacteria bacterium
GAGGTGGATGAAGTTGGGCATGAAGCCGACCTTTCCCACACCGGGGGTCGTGATTCCCGGACAGTTCGGGCCGATCAGCCGCGAGTCCGATCCTTTCAGGGCCTGCTTTACTTTGATCATTTCCGCGACGGGGAGCCCTTCCGTCAGGCACACGATAAGACCGATCCCCGCCTCGATCGCCTCGAAGATCGCATCCGGGGCGAACGCCGCCGGCGTGTAGATCCCCGAAACGTTGGCGTCCCGCTTTTCCACGGCATCGATGACGCGATCATACACGGGAATGCCGTCCAAATCCGTTCCGCCCTTGCCGGGAGTGACACCGGCGACGACCTTGGTTTCCAGCTTCACCGACTCCCGGGTGTGGAAGCTCCCCTCCGAGCCCGTGATCCCCTGAACGACGATACGCGATTTTTGATCCAGCAATATGGCCATAGGAATATTTCCCCCAGATGCATTCCTTATCCGATCAGAGACACGGCCTTTTGGGCCGCCTCGTACAAGCCGTCCGCCACCGTAACCCGGAGTCCGGATTCCCGCAGCATCCGCCGCCCCTCCTCCACGTTCGTGCCCTGCAGGCGCACCACCATCGGCAGTTTCATTTCGACATTTGCCACCGCCTGGATCAGTCCGGCGGAGACGCGGTCGCATCGTAGGACCCCGCCGAAGATGTTGATGAGGATGCACTTCACGCTCGGATCGGAGGTCAGGATGCGGAAAGCCTTCTCGATCTGCTCCGGCGATGCGCTGCCGCCTACATCGAGGAAATTCGCCGGTTCGCCTCCCGCCATCTTGATCAGGTCCATCGTCGTCATCGCCAGACCCGCTCCGTTGACCATACAGCCGATGTTTCCGTCCAACTTGACGTAGTTCACGGAGGCGTTCCTGGCGGCGACCTCCAGCGGCTCCTCCTCATCCGCGTCGCGCAGCTCGCGGATTTCGGGATGGCGGTAAAGACCGTCATCGTCGAAGTTGAGCTTTGTGTCCAGAGCGAGCAGTCGACCCTGCGCCGTGATCGCCAGGGGGTTGATCTCCAGAAGCGAGCAGTCCTTTTCCCGAAACAGTCGGTACAGGTTCCGGCAGATCTCGGCGAACTGCCTGCCCTGTTCCGGATCCAGTTTCAGGCCGACGGAGAGCTTGCGCGCCTGGAACGGGCTGAACCCAATGGCGGGGTGGACCGCGCAACGGATGATCTTTTCCGGAGCCGTCGCCGCCACCTGTTCGATGTCCATGCCGCCCGCTTCCGAGGCCATAAACATGACGCACTCCTTCCCCCGCGACCGGTCGACTACCAGGCTCAGGTAAAGCTCCTTTCGGACGGCGGACGCCTCCTCCACCAGAACCTTGCGCACCTTTTTCCCCTTCGGACCTGTCTGGTGGGTCACGAGCTGCATTCCGAGGATCGATCGGGCGGCCGCGTATGTCTCATCGGGCGACAAGGCCTTCTTTACACCGCCGCCTTTTCCGCGGCCGCCGGCATGGATCTGCGCCTTGATGACGACCTGTCCCGCCAGCTCCGCCGCTATCCTGCGGGCCTCCTCCAGGGGTGCCGCCACCTCGCCGCGCGGGACGGGAATCCCATAGTCTCGCAGAAGTTTCTTTGCCTGATACTCATGGATTTTCATGCCGTACCTCCATAGTTCCGGGGTGCCTTTCGCCTGACGAGATCGGAAAAACCGACCCTTTCCGTCGTTCCCGCGAAAGCGGGAACCAATGAAGCTTTTGATGTAACCGGATTTCCGTCGGAGTTGACCTTCACTGGGGCGGAGGGGGGTATGCGGTGGTTTCGAACCCCCCCGGCATTTCTTGACGATCGTCTCGGAGGAAGCGCAAGCCCGCATTTACAATCAAAGGAAATGAACATGAATTTGCAGTCAATGGATTTAAACGCCGAATCCTTCGGTCAGTTTCAGTCCGAGGTCAAGGGCCTGCCGGTTCATGTCGAGGAAACTGGGGGAAATCTGCGTTTCGAGCACCTTGATGATCGATTCGGGTCGGACCAGCTTCGTCAGCCCGATCAGGGCCCCGAGCATACAGATGTTGAAAACGATCGGCCGGCCGATCTTCTCCATCACCGTCTCGTACATCGGCAGCTCCACCTGACGCGCATCCACCTTCTTCCCCAGCTTCACGTATCGGCTGTCGGTAACGAACAGGCCGCCGGGACGGAGGATCGAAAAATAGTTCGCATAGGCCTGCTGTGTCAGACACACCAGCACGTTGGGCTGGATCACTTTCGGAAAGTGGATCGGGGACTCGGCGATGATGACGTCGGAGCGGGTCGCGCCGCCCCTCGCTTCCGGGCCATAAGACTGGGACTGGACGGCGATAAGATTTTCATGCAGTACAGCAGCCTCCGCAAGGATGATCGCCGCCGTGATCACCCCCTGGCCGCCGGAACCGGAAAACACCATCCTGCATCTTTCCATGGTCACTTCCCCTTCATCGCCCGCTCGATGATCCGCTGATACTCGGTACAGTACTCCGGCATCTCCTTTTTCACGAAAATACCGCGTTCGATCAGCGACGGATTCTCCTGCTTCGCCTTGGAACCGATCGGCGTGGTCAGGGTCTTCATCTTCTCCATCATGTCTACCGCGCTCCCCTCTTTGTTCTTTCTACCGAAGTAGGTCGGGCACTGTGACATGACTTCCACCACGGAGAATCCTTTGTGACGGATCGCCTCCTCCAGGACATCGGCCAATTGCTGGACGTGATACGCCGTGGTGCGCGCCACAAAGGTTGCCCCTGCCGCCGTGGCGATGTTGACCACATCGAACTCCTGGTCGATGTTCGTATAGGGCGCCGTCGTCGCCATGGTGCCGTAACCCGACAACGGCGAATACTGCCCGCCCGTCATCCCGTAAACCCGGTTGTTCATCACGATGGCCGTCATGTCGATGTTCCGGCGGCAGGCATGGATGAAGTGGTTTCCCCCGATGGACAGGGCGTCTCCGTCACCCATCGGCACCAGCACCGTCAGCTCCGGGCGGCTCATCTTCACCCCGACGGCGAAGGCCAGCGCCCGTCCGTGGAGGGTATGCAGCGTGTGGAAATCCAGATACCCCGCAATCCGGGAAGAACAACCGATTCCCGACACCATCACGATGTCGTTTTTTTTCAGCCCCATATTCTCGACCGTGCGCAGAAGACCGTTGAGCACGATCCCGTGACCGCAACCCGGACACCAGATATGTGGAAAAAACCTCTCTCGGAGATAGTCCCCCACGGCCATGTCAGACTCCTTTACCCTGGATCAGGCGGAGAATGTTGCGGATGTCCTCCGGCGTGATCAGCACCCCATCCACACGGTTGGACAAAAAGACCCGCTCCGGCCTTTCCACCGCCTCCTTGACCGACTGCAAAAGCTGGCCCATGTTCATCTCCACGACCACCACATAGCGGGCGTTTTTCGACTTCTCCCGCACCAGCGCCGCGGGAAACGGCCAGATGGTCTGCAGTTCCAGTAATCCTATCCTCTCTCCCCGCTTGCGGCGGTCCACGACCACGTGCAACGCCGAACGCGCCGAGGCTCCGTAAGAAATCAGAAGGATTTCCGCGTCGTCAACAAAATATTCCTTGTAGCGGGTCAGTTCAACCACATGACCTTCGATCTTATCCACGAGGTGCCGCAACAACTCGTGCACCACCCGCGGATTGTCCGAAGGGAATCCCCACATGTCGTGGAAGAGGCCCGTCACATTGTACCGGTGCACGCCCCCGAAATCGGACATCGGCAGACGGCCGTCCTCCCTGGGTAAATAGGGGTGGTAGTCCACTCCCTCCCGCACCGACGTCTTGAGCCGTTCCACAAGCGGGATTTCCCCGGGCGCCGGTATCTCGAGACGTTCCCGCATGTGGCCGATCACCTCGTCAAACAGGAGGATCACCGGCGTCCGATACGTCTCGGAAAAATTGAAGGCCTCGACCGTGATGGCAAATACGTCCTGGTGGTTCGAAGCGGTGAGCGCAATGATCGAGTGGTCTCCGTGCACCCCCCAGCGGGCCTGGTTCACATCTCCCTGGCTGACCTTCGTCGGCAGACCGGTCGATGGTCCTCCCCGCTGCACATCGACGATGACGCAGGGGATCTCCGCCATGATGGCGAATCCCAGCCCCTCCTGCATCAGCGAGAATCCCGGTCCGCTGGTCGCTGTCAGCACCTTCTTCCCGGTCAACGATGCACCGATGATCGCACAGATCGAGGCAATCTCATCCTCCATCTGCATGAATCTCCCGCCCTTCAGGGGAAGGCGCACCGACATCAGCTCCGCGATCTCCGTCGAAGGGGTGATCGGATAACCGGCAAAAAAATCCAGCCCGGCGTATAGAGCCGCCTCCACGCAGGCCTCATTCCCCTGGACAAAAGTCAATCTGCCGCCCATGTCACTCCTGCTCCGTCTGTACCTCGATCGCCAAATCCGGGCACCTCAGCTCGCACAGCTTGCAGCACACGCAATCCTGCGGCCTGGCCGCCACCACCTTGTCGTTCTCGTCCAATTCCAACACCTTTTTGGGACAAAAATGCACGCAAATTCCGCACCCCTTGCACCAGTCGCGATTGATCACATGCGTCTTGAGCTTCAGCTTCGCCATATGCCTTCCTGCCCTGTCAAGATCCCGAACCGGGGGACTTCCCTGAAATCCTCCCGCATAATAACCCCCGTGTGTGAACAGGGTGAATGAAGACACCCCTATCCGCAACGGGGCGCTTTTTATGCCTATTTAATGATCCGCTTTGCAGGCGCAGTATAGGAGGAGAGGTTTCCCATGTCAAGAGGATTCAACGTGAACGAATGCAGCGCCTCCCGAGGCAGCCGATCGCCATGCTTATGATCAACCGGCGGTCGCCGCTTTCCGGGCCTTTTCCTTTTTTTGCTCCAAGGCCCTGATTTTGGCGCTTCTCGTCAGGATTTTTTTTGCTTTTTCAT
>JAMDBG010000210.1 GCA_023487865.1 Deltaproteobacteria bacterium
CTGCGATTTCACCGTGAGGACAGGAAAGGACATGGCCGCAGTCCGGACAGAAAAGGTAGGTGTGGAATCCCCGGCGGTTGAGAAAAAGGAGGGTCTGCTGCCGGTCGGCCAGGGTCTTCCGGATCGCCTCCCTGAGGGTGCGGGAGATAAGAGGCGTCAGTCCCCGTTCGTCGCGTTCCGTCCGGAGATCCACCACCTCAACCCGGGGGAGGGGGCGGTCGTCGATCCGGGTGGGGAGGGTCAGGTAGCGGTAACGGCCCTCGGCGGCGTGAAAATAACTCTGGATTGCAGGCGTGGCTGACCCGAGGATGACTGTCGCTCCTGAGAACCTGCCCCTTACCAGGGCAAGGTCACGGGCGCCATAGCGTAATCGGTCGTCCTGCTTGTAGGAAGGATCATGTTCCTCATCGACGACGATCAACCGGAGGTTGCGGACCGGCGCGAAGAGTGCCGAACGGGCGCCGACGACCACACGGACCTCCCCTCGCCTGATCCTCTTCCACTGATCGTATCGGGCACTCTGGGAGATGCCGCTGTGGAGGACGGCGATCTCCCGTTCCGGAAATCGGTTTGCAATGCGGGAAAGAAGCTGTGCGGTGAGGGCGATTTCCGGGACAAGGTAGATCGCGCCGCCGCCACCTCCAAGGACTTCGGCGACAGCCCGGAGATAGACCTCCGTCTTGCCGCTCCCCGTCACACCGTGGAGGAGACAGGGGGAGAAACGGCCTGAGGTGAGACATTTCCGGATCTCATCCAGTACGGCCGCCTGGGCTTTGTTCAGAGTGATCCCGTTTTCGGTCCTCCCGATCACCGGATTGGAACCCGGCCCCCGTGAGGCCTCTTTTTCGTAGAGATGGAGGACGCCTTTTTTCCCCAGAGTCCGCAGGGCGGCGGCGGTGGTCCTGATCAATTCAAGTAAATGACCGATCGGCATCTCGCCGTGTTCCCTGAGAAGATCGACCAGGGCGGACTGCCGGGCGGTGAGGCGTATCCCGGGCGGAATTTCTGCGGACAGTCCGACCCATTTCTCTTTTTTAGGACGGACCGCAGGCCGATTCAAGCGCTCCTCGGTGACAATCAGGCCTGCTGCCCCAAGAAAACGGAGATCTCCATACACATCATTTTTCCCCAATGTCCTTCGGAGACGGCTCAGGGGGATCCCTGCCGGGAAACGGGCCACGACCTCCAGCATCTCCTTCTGAGCCGTAGAAAGATCCGCCTTCCCGGCGCTGCCACCCAGACAGAGCCATCGGTCGCTCTGCACAGCGATCCCTCCGGGGAGGGTTTCCCCCAGGACCTTTCCCAGCGGATGGAGGTAGTACCGGGAGATCCATTCATAAAAAACGAGATCCTCCGGGTCGAACAGGGGTTCAGGATCGGGAAGGTCGAGAATCTCCTTGAGGGTCTGATCACAGACCGTTTCGGTCTGGACCTCAAGGACAAAACCGGTCACCTGTCGTTTCCCGAACGGGACCAGGACCCTTTTTCCCACAGCGACGGCAGGAACAAACGTTTCCGGAACGGCGTAAGTGAAGGTCTTTGGAGAGGGGATCGCAATGGCAACCCTGACAAACATCCGGCATGGTCCTCAAAAAAAATCCCTCTTCGGTCCTCCATGACGCGGGGGATCGAGGGGGGATTGGAAAGCGGCAGTGTCGCCGTTTGGAATAGAGGGAGGATTGGCGGTTATTCCCCCTTGAGCTTCTCCATCTTTTCCTGTTTCATCTTGCAGTCGATGCAGAGGGTGGTCACGGGTCTGGCCATGAGCCTTTTTTCGGAGATCGGCCCTCCGCAGACATCGCAAATGCCGAATACACCGTCGTCCATCCGCTTTATGGCCTCCTGCATCTTGAGGATCAGTTTCCGCTCACGGTCGCGGATCCGGAGTTCGAAATTGCGGTCCGATTCGAGGGATGCCCGGTCGTTGGGATCGGGATAGTTTTCCTTTACGCTGCTTGTCATCTCAGAAACGGTTTTCTCCGCCTCTTCCAGGAGTTCATTTATCTTCAGAGTCATCATTTGCCTGAAAAACTCAAGCTTTTCAGGCTTCATCGCTGTTTTCGCCATGGTCACCATGTCCTATCCTTATTCTCAATTTGGGGAACACGTCATACATGATGAAGGGCCATTTGTAAAGCAAAAAGTGAAGTTTAGGTAAAATATTAATAACATCAAATTGTTCCATATGCACTGAGGATCTTCTCCACGATATTTGTCGTGGAGACCCCCTCGGTCAGGGGAACGATAACGACCTTACCCCCCCAGGACCGAACCAAATCCCCTCCCACAACCGCATCTTCTTTCCAGTCTCCTCCTTTGACGAGGCAGTCGGGTTTCAGGTATTCGATGAGCCGGAGCGGCGTCGTTTCGTCAAAAACAGTAACGTAGTCGACTGCTGTCAGAGATGCAACGACCTCGGCGCGTTCCCCTTGAGGAACCAGCGGCCGTTTTTCTCCCTTGATCTCCCGGACGGAGGCATCGCTGTTCAGACCCAGGATGAGCAGATCCCCTGTCTTGCGTGCCTCACGCAGATACTGGACATGGCCCGCATGGAGGATGTCGAAGCAGCCGTTGGTGAAAGCGATTTTTTTCCCTTCGGTACGACTTCTCTGCACCTCTCTCTTCAGCTCTTCCCAGGTAAGAATCTTCTTCATCAGTTCAGTATCCTCCCATTTTCAGGCCCATCATGTTTATCCGGCGCATCGTGATCAGCGGCCGCTTTTGCCAGTGTAAGGACGGCGACTGAATCCGCCCCGGCCGTGAGAAGCGTGCGGACGCATTCGCTAAGGGTACTTCCGGTGGTATAGACATCATCTACCAGGAGAATCTTTTTCCCCGCTGATTGCTCCGGCTTCCGCACCGCAAAGGCCCCCCGGACATTGACCGACCTGTCTTCGCGTCCCAGCCCGACTTGCGGCTCCGTGAAGACCGCCCGTCTCAGTGTCGTAAAATCGATCGGAAGGGAGAACCGTCTTGCGATCTGTCTCGCCAGGATAACGGCCTGGTTGAAACCCCTCTCCCGTAAGCGTTTTCGATGCAGCGGGACGGGCATGATCACGGAAAAAACCTTCATGTCCCAGATCCCGCCGGCAAAATCGGCCATCAGATTTCCCAAGACCTTGCCGATCCCAACCCTTCCCCGATACTTGAAAAGGTGGATTGCCGTCAGGAGTGTCTCCTCATAAAGGCCGACTGCCCTTGCGACCGCGTAGGGTTTCCGGGTCACGAGACATTCACCGCAGAGGTGGTCTTCCCCTGCCGTGACGGTAAAGGGCGTGCCGCACCGGGTGCAGAGAGGTGAATGGATGAAATGGATCCCGGCCGTGCAGCGCGGGCAGAAGGGGAGAGGACCGTGCTCTTCCAGGATCACGTCGCATGTGATGCAACGGGGAGGAAAGATCAAATCGTTGATCCCAGTCAGGATCTCTTTCAATGCTACATCCCCCTGGCCAGCGCCTTCAGTGAGATGACATCGTCGGAGACGAGCATCCGGGGGGCCTCCGACCACAGCCTTTCCAGGTCATAGAAAGTCCGGACGGTCTCGAGGAAGATGTGGATGATCACATCGTCGTAATCCATCAGGACCCAGTGCCCCGCTGTTTCCCCTTCGACTCCCAGGGGCAGGATCTCCGTCAGTTTCAGCTTCTCCTGAATCGCATCGGCGATGGCCCTGACCTGGCGGTCCGAGGTCCCGCTGCAGATGATAAAATAGTCGGCAAAGGCGGAGATATCCCTCACATTAAGGATGACCAGATCCTTCGCCTTTTTCTCCAACGCGGCATTGATGCAAAGAAGAGCCCTTTTCCGCGAGCCGTGCTCCCTTTTTTTTGTCAATCCTCCTCCCATTTTCTTTTCTTTACGGCGACAGGTGCATCGGGTGCCCCCCGTACCTGTGTCTTCCGGCCTGCTTAAGAGAATAACCGTTTGTTTTTAATAACAGAATGCAAGAGTGATGTCAATGACCATCCGGTCCGAATTCCCCGTTGTGAAAAGGGGATGCTTGTGATAAACGAAGCCCTGCAGTGAACTTAGGTGAGATCCGCATGCGTGAAATACTGAAAAAAATCCAAGTTCATATACCTTTCTACCGCCTTCGGGAAAATTTACTGCCGATGGTCATCCGCGAAGGGATCAATCCGGAGGTCAGTTTCAATCATCGTGATCTGGAGCGTTATCAGGCCATCGATTTTAAAGAGACGGCGGACCGCCTTGCCGATGCGGGGCTTTCGGTCACTTTCCATGCCCCCTTCCTGGACCTGCGTCCGGGGGCGATCGATCCGAAAATCCGTGAGGTGACCGTGGACCGACTCCGCCGGGTCTTTGAACTGCTGCCGTTGTTTCGGCCGCGCGCCATCGTCTGCCATCCGTCATTTGATGAAAAGTATTATGTTTCCGGGGAGAGGCAATGGCTCGCCAACAGTCTCGAAACATGGAACGGGCTGATCGGGTACGTTAAAGGGACCCAGACGGTGATCGCCATGGAGAATGTCTACGAACAGGGGCCCCAGCAGCTCCGGCCGCTTCTCGACGCGCTGGATTCGTCCCGGGTCCGATTCTGTTTCGACACCGGGCACGCCAACGCCTTTGGAAGGGCGCCGTACGGGGAATGGCTGGAGACCCTCGGCGACCGCCTGGGTGAGATCCATATCCACGACAACGACGGCACGGCCGATCAGCACCTGCCGGTCGGAGAAGGGAATTTCCCCTTCCGGGAGCTTATGGCACTGGTCCGACAGAAGAACCTCAGACCGATCCTCACCATCGAATCGCATTCGGATACGAGCCTCAGACGGATGCTGGAAAATATCAGGGCAATGAAGCTGCTCGAAGATTTCTGACCGGCCGGGATAATAGGGAAACCATGCTCCGCTACATCGCCAAGAGACTGCTT
>JAMDBG010000042.1 GCA_023487865.1 Deltaproteobacteria bacterium
AGCGTTCGTTTTCATCATCCACGCCGGGCGTGACCCGGAAATAACCGTCCTTGCAGTGGATCGGCTTGATGCTCTTGAGGAAGATATGCTCCATCTCCAGCCCGGCCGCCAGGATCTCGGCGGTGGTCTTGCCGGTCATCGTGGCGTCGATGAGCATGTAGTTGCCGTGCGCCGGGAAGGGCTTGAGGCCGACCTGGACCAGCTCCCTGGTGAAGATCTCCATCCAGCGGTTGTTGTGTTTCACCTTCGCCTCAACCTCGCCCGGATTGTCCAGGATCGCCTCGGCCGCCGCCATGGCCATCAGGCTCACGTTCCAGGGCAGGAACATGGCGTTGAAGGCCTTGACCATCTCCTCGGTCCCCACCACGTACCCGAAGCGGATGCCGGCAAAGCCGTAAGCTTTGGAGAAGGTGTGGGAGAGGAAGACCTGGGGATATTTTTTGAGCAGGAAGTCCTTGGACGGGATCTCGGGATGGTAGTCCAGATAGGCCTCGTCGATGCACAGGGGGATGCCCGTCTCGCAGAAACGGATCAGGTCCTTGTCGTCGATGAAGATGCCTGTCGGATTGTTGGGGTTGATGACGAGCATCAGTTTGGTCTTGGGGGTGATCGCCTTGAGCATGGCGTCCGTGTCATACTGGAGATCCTCTTTGCGCAGGGGAACGGAGACCACCTTCCCGCCCGCCAGTTCCGCCCGCGGCGGGAACAGCTCGAAGGTGGGCGTGGAGATGATGAACTCGTCGACGGGCTCAAGCAAGCTGCGCATCATGCAGTCGATGATCTCCGAAGAGCCGTTGCACAGGCCGATATTGTCCGGTCCGAGGTTGTGGAGCTTCCCCAGCTTGGTCCGCAGCCGCAGCATGCTGTCGGGATAACGGTTCCCGTTTTTCAGGACCTCCGCCACTGCCTTGATGACCTTCTCGGAAGGGGGTAGAGGGTTTTCATTGAGCATCAGGCGGCCGTAATCCGGTTTCGCCCAGGCCTTGTCGAGTATGGCGGTGTTGTACTCCCGTGCAGTGAATAACCAAGGCACAAACCAATCTTTTAATTCTTTCATTGAGCTCTCCTTTCGTAATGATAACCAGCCCAGACGAAGCGATCATCGCCAAACGGGATCATGCGTGGAGAGACGACTCCGCCAGGCATTTGTCGGCAAATTCCACCATGTCTTCTGTGGCCTTCGAGAATTGCTGCGCCGTCTTGACGAGCGATGGATGGCTGTTGTATTCGGCGCGGCTGTAGCCGTCCTCCGCGTATGCCCTTTCAAAGTAGGGGACCCTCAGGAGTTTATCCAGCACGTCCTTGGGAATCTCCCGATCGATACGCCCTTTTTCAAAGGAGATATTCTCCGGATTCGGGAAGTTGATGACCTCGTCAATGAAACTGGGCGGACAGGTGACCACGATGTTGGCCCCTGCCTTCTCCTCGAGGTGCCATAGCTTTAGGACGCCGTCCACTTTCGGCCCCACGCGCAAAGAGCAGGAGAGCAGCTTGCTCGGGTAGTTCCTCTCTTTGATCAGCCGGTAGGCCTTCTTGAAAATCGCCAGTTCCGCCAGACGGGTATCGCCCTCGGAAAGTTCGATCCCCTTTTCCTTGGCAAAGTCCCTCAATCCCCCCAGGTCTCCATAGCGGGCCTCCATATGGGTGATCACGGACCGCCAGCGCGACAGATCGACTTTGTTCTTCCTGGCCATTTCCAGACCCCTCTGCACGGATTTGGCGCAGTCCATGAGTTGGGACAGGACAAAGGTCAGGGTATTGTTGGTCGATATCCCCCGAGAGGTGAGGATCTCAATGACCTCGTATCCTTCCTTCGTACCGGGGATCTTGATCATCACATTGGGATTGATCGTCACCAGATCCATCGCCTGTTTTATCATGGCGTCCTTGTCGAATGCGGCCCTGGGATCCACCTGGCCTGATAAAAACCCTTCGCGGAAGTTTGTCGCTTCATAAAGCGGCAGGAACATCGCGGAACCACGCCTTACGACTTCCTTATAAAGAAGCCAGAAGAGGGACTCTTTGTCTATCCCCTTATTGCTCTTTATAATCCCCCTGGTGACCTCTTTCCAATAAGGTTCGTCATCCTTGATGGCCTGCAAAGACAGGGAAGGATTGGTCGTGACGCCGCGAAACAGAGAGGATTTGGGATCTTTCTCATTGTACATCCGGTCAAACTGCTTTTTCAGCGTCTCCTTATCCCCCTCCTGCGCCTTGGCGAGCACCTTCCGGCACCAGTTTGCAAAAATGACGGGCGAAGAATCCCACCAGATCTCCATCCCGGGACTCGCCTTGACCAATTCCTCCAACAGGTTGTATTCCTTCATATTTCCCCCTTGTTTAACACTTTGGTATTTGCTGTTTAGATGTATATACACTCTCCTCATGACAAAAAGCAAGGTTAATCCTCATGCGGCGGATTCTCACTGATATGATAGCGGCTCAGCTCGACCTCGAAAACATACTTATCGCCCCTGTAGTACGAGTATAAAAGCTCTACGGGGCAGTTGTTCTCGTCATAGGTCAGACTCTCCATGAAAAAAGCCGCAGTATTTTCCGGAACATTCAGGTAGGACGCGATACGGCCTTTCAGATTGACTGCACGGATGGTCTGCTCGGACCTGGCCAGGGTGATATTGAACCGTTCGTAAAGGATCTGGTACATCGAGGCGGTCAGATCCATCTGCAGAATCTCCTTGAAGGTGAAGTAGGGAAGGAAGCTTTCCTCGTAGATAAAGGGCACCTTATCGCCGGTCCGGAGGCGGCGGATGGCCACCACCTTTCCGTTCTGGCCCAAGATCAGTTTTCTGGATACCTCCTCCTTGGCCTCTTCCGCCCCTTTCTTGATGATTTTTGTCGTCTCCCTGATCCCGAGTTCCCGCAGGTCATCACTGAAGCTGGAAATATTCTTGAGCCGATGCTTGATCGCCAGAGGGGTCTCGGCGCAGACAAAGGTTCCGAGCCCTTTTTCCTTCCGGAGTATTCCCGCTGCCGTCAATTCCGCAATGGCCTGTCTGAGGGTGTTCCTGTTGACCTGACAGATCCTGGCCAGCTCGACCTCCGACGGCAGGGCGCCGCCCTTTTCGTACCTCCCTGACTGGATCAGATCCTTTATCCAGGCGCTGATCTGTAAATATTTCGGGATGGGATTGTCCGGATCGATGATGTTCATTTGCAGAGACTCCGTTTATTTCGAATTGCTCATGCCCGAAAGCCCTGAACTGCCGGTGGTAACCCTCATGATCACCAGGAACATCGCGACAATAAGGACTACCACGGTGCACATGGCATTGGCGCTCGCCGTTCGGCCGTCTACATCCAGAAAGATGATCTCGATTGCGGCCAGCTTGATCTGCGCCGACACCAGAAACAGGACGGCGCTGATCGTTGTCATCGCCCGCATGAAATAGAAGGTGGCGGTGGAAAAAAAGGCGACCCTGGACAAGGGAAATACGATCTTGGTAAAGGTGGTGACGGGTCCGGCGCCCAGACTGACCGCGGCCTCTTCGACGGACTTGTCGATCTGCTTCAGATTCGCCGTTCCGGAGAGAACGCCCAGCGTGAAGTTGGCAATCACGACATTGATGATGATGATCCAGATGGTGCCGTAAATCAGGAAGTAGGGTTTGTTGAACGCCAGAACGTATCCCAGGCCCAGAACGACCCCGGGGATGGCCGCCGGCAATACCGAGAGGGCGTAGAGAAGCTGCTCGCCCCGGGGCTTTTTCTTTTCGATGATGTAAGCGGCCACCAGAGTGATGGACGCCCCGATGACGGCCACCACCAGGGAGACCAGGAGGCTGGTCCAGATGGGGGCGTATTTGATGGCGATCATGTCGCGCAGCGGTCCCGGCTCCAGGACGTTGTTCCAGAAGGGTGTCCAGAAGGGCACACTCGCCCCGAGCGACGGAAAGTCGAAATGCTTGAAGGTCAGCGAAAAATCGTAGGGCCAGGTGTTGACGAAGGAGCCCAGGAAGACCGTCACGAACACCAGAAGGATGCAGGCGCAGATGAATCCCGAGTAAGCGGTGAACGCCCATTTCTTCAGCGGCCGGGAAGGCTGGATGAACGGGCGGGCCTGGCCGCTGATCATGGCATAGCTCTTCCGGGTCAGGTAATAGTTGATCGCAAACGCGGTGATGGAGGGAACCAGGAGGATCACGCTGATCGTCGCCCCCAGGTCGAACCGCTGCATGCCGAAGACCTTGTTGACGATCTCCGTTGCCAGAACGGAATAATCCCCCCCGATCACCACGGGGATGCCGAAATCGGTGATGGTCAGGTTGAAGGTGAGCGCCGCGGCGCTGGCGATACCGTACTTCGCCGAAGGCAGGGTCACCCTGAAGAAGGTTTTCAGGGCCGAGGCGCCCAGGCTCTGGGCTGCCTCGTCAAGGCGCGTGTCCACCGCGGACAGGGTGGTATATAGAATGAAAAGGGCGTTGGGGAAACAGTAGAGAATCTCTCCGACGATGATCCCCGTGGCGCCGTAGATATTCCAGCTCGTGTCCAGCAGGTAGCGGGTGATGACGCCGTTGCGTCCAAACAGCAGGATGAGTGCCAGGGCCTGGATGATGGTCGGCGCAATGAGGGGCAGCGTGGAGACCATGTAGAAGAATCCCTTCCCCGGCATGGTCGTGCGGGTGAGGCCATAGGCGAACAGGAAGGCCAGCACCGTCGTGATGACCATGGTGACCGTGGAGACGAACATGCTGTTGTAGAAGGAGCGGAATATCTTCGGCTCCGAGAAATAATCCAGATAGTTTTGCAGGCTGAACGCCCCGTCCTTGATGAAACTCAACCGGCAGATGTCCACCACCGGATAGAGCAGGAAAACGGCCAGGATGACCAGCAGAAACGTCATGATCACCCCGGTGAAGAGATTGTCGGCGGTGAACCAGGAAGAGAATCGCTTTCCGGAAGGTTGGACAGGGTTCATTTTCCGCCCCCTCCTCCGGGAAACACCAGAAAGGATTGGGGGGAACAATAGACATAAACGTCATCCCCCTGCTTCAGGGCGCGCTGTTCAAAATCCTTCTCGACGACGTCGGAGATGATCTCTTCCCCCTCCAGATGGATCAGAAGCCTGACAGCCGCCCCCTGAAAAACGACCACGTCGATCCGTCCGCGGACGAGATTCATCGGTTCCGCCACCTGGGGAACCGCATCTCCTTTGAAGACCTCCACATTCTCCGGACGGATGGCCAGCGAGACGGCCTCGTCGGTCCCATTGCCGTTGCTCGTCACCTTGATCTTCCTTCTGCCGATATCGACGACATCGGCCGTGCGGCGTCCTTCAAAGAAGTTGGAGGTTCCCACAAAGTCCGCTACGAAGTTGCAGCTCGGATTCTTATAGATGTCAATCGGCCGACCCACCTGACGGAACTGCCCCTTTTCCATGACCACCACACGATCGGCAATGGATAAGGCTTCCTCCTGATCATGGGTGACATGGATCATTGTCTTTTTCAACTCCTGCTGCAGTCTCTTGATCTCGGCCCTGAGCCGAAGCCTGATTTTTGCATCGAGGGCGCTCAGAGGTTCATCAAGAAGGAGCACCTGGGGATCCGGGGCGAGGGCCCTCACCAGTGCAACCCGCTGTTGCTGACCTCCGCTCAACTGGGCCGGATAGAGCCTGCGCCAGTCGGACAGGCCGATCAGGTCGAGCATCTTGTCTACCCGTTCGGCGATGAACTTTTTCGGCATCTTTCTCATCTTCAGACCGAAGGCGATGTTCTCCTCCACGGTCATGTTCGGGAAAAGGGCGTATGACTGAAAAACAATGCCGAATTCACGCTTCTTGGGGATGAGATCGTTGATCACGCGGTCGTTGAAGATCACACTCCCGTCCGTGACGGTCTCAAATCCGGTGATCATCCGGAGGATTGTTGTTTTTCCGCAACCGCTGGGCCCCAGGAAACAGATAAACTCCCCTTCCCGGATCTCCAGATTGACACGATCCACGGCGGTAAGATTCCCGTAGCGTTTTGTGAGATTTTCCAGCTTGAGATCTCTGCCCATTGATATCCTCGCTTAGATGTTGAGAGTTCTATACAGATCAGAATGAAAAAAAATGTCTTCCGGTCATCCTGCCTGCGCGGGATGACCGGAAGGGTGTGATTACTTTGAGAAGAGGCTTTCCCACTTCTTCTTGATGGCCTCACTGTTTTTGGCCTGCCAGCTGAAGTCCATCGGATAGAGTTTGATTTCGGAGAGTTTCGGCAGATCCGGACGGGAAGGAATCCCGGGAAGGGTCACACCGTGCTTGAATTTGGCATACTCTTTCATGGCGTTGTCCGTGATGGCCCAATCCAGGAATCTCATCGCGGCCTTGGGATTTTTCGCCCCCTTGAGCAGGGCGTTGGCCTCCACTTCATATCCCGCACCCTCGATCGGGAAGACGAACTTGACGGGGAAACCCTGTTTGATCAGTTCGGCCACGACGAATTCGAAGGAAGCCCCCACGGCAAACTCCCCCGAGGCGGTCATCTTTGCCGGGCGGGATCCGCTCTTGATGTACTGGCCGATGTTCTTGTCCAGCTTCTTCAGGAACTCCCAGCCGTCTTCCTTGCCCTCTTTCGCACCGTACATCTGGAGGATGCTGGCGATCTGGAGGAATCCCGTGCCGGAGGCCACCGGATTGGGCATGGTGACGAGCCCCTTGAATTTCGGATTAAGGAGGTCGTTCCACCCCTTGGGCATGGGCAGTCCCTTCTCCTGCATGACTTTGGTATTCACGCAAAAGGCGGCGATGTACATATCGATGCCGACATAATAATATTTGGGGTGGACAAAACGCTTCTCGAGTCTTTCCACGCCTTTGGGTTTGTAGGGCACCAGCATGCCCCGGGGAACAAATTCTTCCATGTTGGTCACGGCCCACCCCCAGACCAGATCCGCCTGTGGATTGTCTTTTTCCGCCAACATTCTTGCGCCCAGTTCTCCCGTGGAAAGGCGGATGATGTTGATCTCCAGGTCCGGCATATCCCTTCTGGCCGCCTCGAGGTATTTCACCGTTTCATCCGTCTCCAACGAAGTGTAAACCGTCACCTTCTCCGCGGCAATCGCATTGACCGCCAGACACATTGACATGATACCCACGATGAAAAAAAGACTTGCTCGCTTCATACGTTTGACCTCCTTATCATGTTGACCATCTGCACTTTCCTCTCAAACCGCTGAATCCCATCCGCTAAAGTCATTGTCTGAGCAAAAGACAAGACGCTTCTTCACGATACATTTTCCCTGCACAGCAACAGGCGAATCTTGACGGAACAAGGGGGGCAAAAAGGGAGTGACAAATTGTATTTTCGTCGGCCGGATACCAGGAGTCTGCCGAAAGATGAATCGATTGCGATCTCATTAAAGCACCCCGCAATGAGGGAAGGATGGAAATGAAAAACTCCACGTATGACTACTTGAAAAAATCTCCAGGGTCAACCCTTTTTTTCCGGCAATCTCTTACTCTACTATACGGCGCAGGGAACGGAACGTCCAGGGAGAAGCCGCAGATCGAAGCGCCTGGTGATGAGCGCATCCCTATCCAATTGCTGCAGGATGTCGCAGAGGGGCAGGAAACGGTATCCCCTTTCTTTCACCGCATGGATAAGATGGCGGAAAGGTTCGCTCGCGAGCCCGCCTTCGACTTCGGCATGAACCGGCAGGATATGGATTCCGCCTTCGGCAAGCGCTGAGAGAATAGCCTGAGTGGCCCCTTCAATCCCCATTTCCTCGAAACAGGGGAGATCGGAAGGAATTTCGATCAGATCCGCGGCTGCATGGATAAAGGGTTTCTTGGCCCGCGTACAACTGATGTATTCGAAGCCCAGGTCATGGACAAAGGATAGGACCCGGTCGTCTATCAGCCAGGCAGGGGCGCCGAAAGCGGCAGGTTTCTTCCCCGTCAGCTTTTCAAATCCATCGATGCCGCGTTTGAACCAATCGCGAATCCAGGTTTCTGTTCGGGTCGACAGCCCATCCTGCCAGCGCCTGTGGTCCCAGGCGTGAAACTGCACCTCGTGGCCTTCTTCCACGATTTGCCGCACCAGATCGGGAAAAGAAAGGGCGATCATAGGTGAGGGGAGGAGCGTCCCATACAGGGCGGTCCGCAGGCCATAGAGACTCGCGGCGCGGGTCCGGACCATCTTTTTCAGAAACCGCGGATTCTTCAGAAGCTGAAAAACAGCCCTTCCCGAGGCATCCGGCCCGATACTCAGAAAAAAAGTCGCTGTGAGTCCCTCCTCCCTCAGCAACGTAAGGAGCCGGGGGACGCCCCTCTTCATCCCCTGATAGGTGTCCACATCGATTTTCAATCCGAGAATCTGTTTCAATTTCTCCCCAGTCGATAAGTCACCTTCACCGGTGGCGGGAGCCATCGTCATTGACGGAAAGAGGGCCCGTTTTCTTCGAGAAACGAATAGAGCGTCATTCGGAGGGAATCCTCCAAACCGATCTTCGGCTCCCACCCCAGGAGCTGCCGCGCCTTTTCGATGCTCGGTTTCCGGGTGTAGATATCCTGATAGCCTTTTCCATAATAGGTCTGAGCGGGCACCTCGATGATCTCCGAATAGTGACCATCTTTTATATGATCGGGATGAGCCATGAAGAGCCGTTTCAGCAGGTCGGCCAGTTCCCTGACCGAGCACTCATTTTCCGGATTGCCGATGTTGATGATCTGGTTCTTGCAGGCATCTTTGGCGTTTTCCAGAATCTTCAGTAAAGCCCCAATGCCGTCGTCGACGTATGTGAAGCACCGCTTTTGACCGCCGCCGTCAACCAGGGAGATCGGGCGCCTCATCAGGAGTTCGGCGATGAACTGCGTCACCACCCGGGAGCTGCCCTCCTTTGCCGCATAGAGAGAATCCAGGCGGGGGCCGACCCAGTTGAAGGGGCGAAACAGGGTGAATTCGAGATGTCCCCGTGTGCCGTAAGCGTAAATAACGCGGTCCAGCAACTGTTTACAGCAGGAGTAAATCCAGCGCTCCTTCTGGATCGGTCCGACCACCAGGTAGCTCTCATCCTCTTTGAACTCCGGATCGGGGCAGGCGCCGTAGACCTCCGAGGTGGAGGGGAACACCACCCGCTTGTTGTATTTCACGCAGTACTTGATCACATGAAGATTCATCTCGAAATCGAGGTTATAAACACTGATGGGGTCTTCCACATACAGTTTCGGTGTGGCTATGGCCACCAGTGGCATGACGACGTCGCACTTCTTGACGTGATACTCGATCCACTCCCGGTTGATCGCGATGTCTCCTTCAATAAAATGAAAGCGGGGATTACTGAGGGATTTTCCCAGACGGTCGTCGGAAAGATCCATACCGTATACGCTCCAGTCGGTCTCATTGAGGATCCTTTCGGTCAGGTGATGCCCGATGAAACCATTCACCCCTAAAATTAAAATCTTCATGATAGAATCATTCCTTCCCTGTCTTTAAAATACCGGATCAGTCCGTCTCCTGTCATTCGTTTACCGCCAGTCTCCACATCGAGGAGACGAATTTTCCCCCGTCCCGTCTGGACCAAAACCCGCTTTTCCTCGACCTGGACTTTTCCAGGTGAGTCCCCTGAGTCTTCCGCCCCTTTTTCATCCTGCGTCGCCCACCATATAAGCAGCTTTGAACCGTCCGGCAGCAGGCCGAACGCGCCGGGATAGGGTGCCGTCACTGCACGGATCAGGTTATAGATTCTTTCGGAGGACCATCCCCAATCAATCCGCCCGTCTTCCGGCTTTCGGCCGCCGTAGTAACTCCCCTTGGTTATATCCTGAGGAATGCGCGGCGCCTTTCCTGCCTTCATCAGAGGAAGTACCTCGTCCAGGAGCTTACCCGCCGCATCACAGAGTTTCCCGTACAGGATGACCGCTGTATCCGTAGGCTCGATAGGAACAACCCTTTGGCCGACGATGTCGCCGGCATCGGCTTTCTTCACCATGTGGTGCAGGGTCACACCGGTACTTGTCTCTCCATTTACGAGGACCCAGTTCACCGGACAGCGCCCCCGATAGGCCGGCAGATACGATCCGTGGAGGTTGTAAGCGCCCAGGGTCGGTATGTCCAGGATCCTCTCCGTGAGCATTCGGCGATAATAGAAGGAGAAGATCATCTCCGGTCGGAGGGCTGCGATCCTGTCGATCCACTCCGGCTGGTTCACGTCAGTCGGACAGTAGACGGGAATCGCCCGTTCGGCCGCCCACGTCTCCACTGAACCGAACCAGCAGTTTTCACTCGGATCGTCCCGGTGGGAAAAAATGCACGCAATGTGGTAATTTGCTTTTTGCAGTGCCTGGAGACCTGCAATCCCCATGTTGTGATAGGCAAAAACAACACTTTTCAACTCTCCTTCTCCTTGAGCTGTGCGTCTCCGCCTCCTGCCTTATCACCATGGACATGTTCAATCACGTATTCCGGTCTTTTTCGAACTTCCCGGTAGATCCTCCCGATATACTCACCGATGACTCCCAGAGCGAAAAACTGGAATCCAACAAAGGCGAAAAGGACAGCAAACAGGGTGAAAACCCCCTGTGCCGCCCAGAGTGCTCCATAGACGAGGCGGGCCACCGCGAGGACAATACCGAAACAGACACCCAGCGTCGCCATGGCGATTCCGCCATACATGATGAGTTTAATGGGAAGATCGGAAAAAGAGGCGACAAGATCAAACTGCAGGTTGATCAGTTTGCGAAGTGGGTAATTGGACTTGCCGCCATGTCTCTCCTCATGGGCAACGACGATCTCTGTTAACCTTTTCCCAAAGTGGGTGGCGAGGGCCGGGATGAAAGTGGCATGTTCATGGCAGGAAATCATCCTTTCAACCACCTGCCGGCGGTAAGCCCGAAGCATGCACCCCCAGTCAGTCATCTGCACGCCGGTGATTTTTCTGGCAACGATATTGATGATTTTCGAAGGAATGATCCGTAAAAAAGAATCCTTCCGGCCTTTGCGGATTGTGCCCACCACATCGAATCCGCCTTCTTCCATCGTCTCGATAAGACGGGGAATCTCTTCGGGCGGGTTCTGAAGATCCGCATCAAGGGTGACTACGATCTCCCCTCGGACAATGGAAAAACCGGCCAGAATCGCCGCATGCTGACCGTAATTTCTCGTCAGTTCAACCACTCTGACTTCCGGTAATTCTGCAAAGCCCCTCAGTATATCGAGCGAGCTGTCACGGCTGCCGTCATCGACCAGAACGACTTCATAGGGTCTCTTCATGGCGGACATCGTCGGCAGGATCCGTTCCATCAGCATCGCCAGATTCCTCTCTTCGTTGTAAACAGGAATCACAAGGGATATCATTGGTTTAGCATTCATGGCCACTTCTTTCGTCATTCGTGTTTCTAAGTTTTCTTTAGAATGTCCCGTACGGCATCACACACATAAGCGACATCGTCATCGGTCATATCCGGAAAGAGTGGAAGAGAGAGGATTTTACCTGCGGCGCGTTCCGTTTCCGGCAGAGAGGTCAATCCGAAACGGTTTTTTACATATTTCAGGAGATGGCAGGCCGGGAAATGGAGACCATAGCCGATGTTGTAGTCCGAGAGTCTTTCCATGAACTCGGAACGTTCCATTGCCAGGATCTTTACCACGAAAAGATGGCGGGAGTGGGTGTGACGGTAAGGTGGATCGCCGGGAAGCTCAAGTCCATCCAGATGACCGAGACCCTTTCGATAGATATCCACCAACTCGGACCTTCGCCGGTTGAATTCCTCCAACCGATCGAGCTGCGCGATTCCCAGGGCCACCTGAATATCCGTCAGATTGTACTTGTATCCCGGCTCTTCTATATCATATTCGGGATTTCCCCCTTTTCCGTACCGTTTCCAGGCATCACGTTCTATGCCGTGAAACCTCAAAGTCCGCAGTTTTTTTTCCAGATTATCATCGTCATGGGTGATCATCCCACCCTCGCCCGTTGTGATATTCTTCAAGGGGTGGAATGAAAAGACGGCAATCCCTCCCAAGCCCCCGACATGCGTTCCCCGATAGTATGTACCGACGGCATGGGCTGCGTCTTCGATGACAGTAATATGGTGACGATCGGCAATCTTCATGATTTGCATCATGTCGGCGGGGGCACCGGCAAAATGGACAGGAATGATCGCCCTGGTTCGGGCGGTGATCGCCGCCTCGATGCTGTCCGCATTGATGTTCAGCGAATCATAATGTACGTCGACAAAGACGGGCTTGGCACCGAGGAGTGTAATCATGTTGATCGTGGAGGCAAAGGTCATCGAAGGGGTAATCACCTCGTCCCCTTCAGTGATGCCGAGGGACATGAGCACAAGATGCATCCCGGCCGTGGCGGAAACGACTGAAACTGCATGCCTGGCTCCGGTCAGGGCCTGGAACCGCTCCTCAAAGGTTTTGCACAAGGGGCCGGTTGTGATCCATTGCGATTTCAGGCATTCGGTCACACCGGCAATCTCCGCTGTTCCAATGGACGGCCGGTTGAGCGGCAGAAAATTTTCTCTGACCTTGATCATGGAAACATGCCTTTCTTTGGATCACGCCAATTTTACCAGGAAATAAAAATCATTATGCCACAATATCGTAAGCGCTGGAACTTCTTTTTTAAGTCTCTCCATTTTTTCACCACGCTCCGTAACACAATAGATACCCTTCTTTCCCTGAATTAGCCGGAAGAAGGAGGCCGACGAAAGGAAGTACCGCTCCCGTTCTTCCTGAGGGAGTTTTTCGCTACCATATCCCACCTCTCCGATGTCGTCGACTATCGGGGTTCTCATCCCTGTGTAAAAATCGATCCCATAAAGTGAGAGACCGTACTGATACAGTGTGGCGCCGGCAGGGAGATGGGTCTTGATGGCCTGTGAAAGCGGCCAGGCGGATTTATAGGGCGTAAGGTACTGAGCAACAGGAAAAGTTACGGAAACAAGGAATAAAGAAAAAAGAAGATAAGTCATCAGGAACCAACCTCTGCCGGTCCTTGCCATGACCAGATGAGGAAGAAAAAGAATCAGAATTTGAAGGAGAAAAGGAACAACAATCCAGGGCCACCAGTTACTCAGGTCAACGCGTTGATCGTGAGGAAAAAGAGGTGCCAGGAGAATAGCCATAAACAAGAGCGCTTGCAGGATGACTGTCGCTCTGTATCGCAATGGAACAGATGTTCTCTCTGCACTGTTCACTTTGTCCTCATATATCCGGAAGAGGTGGCCGAAGAGGAGGGCGATGGGGAGAAATACTGGTGCGATATAGGGAATGAGTTTCGATGAGGAGATCGAAAAGAAGATCAGGATCAAAGAGATCCAGACGATGAGGAAGCGCTTTTCGATATCGCTAAACAAATCCCCTGAACCTTTCCGGACATTCCGGAGCACCTCCGGCAGAAAGGCGCACCAAGGAAGGGTCCCGGCCAGGATAATCGGAACGTAGAAGTAAAATGGCTGATACCGGTTATGCATCCGGGTGGCATACCTGAGCAGGTGTTCCTGAATGAAAAAAAAGTGGAAGAAGTCCGGGTTTGCCTTCTGGACAAGGATCAGCCATGGCATTGTGATGATCAAAAAGAACAGGATGCCAACGGGTGAAAACAGGGCAAAAGTATCCCGCCATCGTCGTGAAACGATAAGCCAAGCAATGACAACACCAAAAGGGAAGACGATCCCGATCAGCCCTTTTGTCAGAAACGCCAAGGCACTGAAGGTATAAAACAGATATATTTTTATTTTACGTCTTTCCGTCGTAGCCAGATAACGAAATCCCGACCAGATCGCCATGCACACAAAAAAAGCGAGCGGCATATCGAGGATGTTGATCCGCCCGATGGCAGTGTGATACAGAAAAGTCGTTAGAACCGCCCCTGCATAAAGACCTGACCGGGTGTCATGGAAGAAACTTCCCATACGATAGGTCAGGATGATACAGCCCCAGGCACAGAGGGCCACAAAAAGGCGTGAAGAGAATTCATTCTCTCCGAAAATCCGAAAAGCGATTGCCGTCGCCCAGTAGGCGAGCGGTGGCTTCTCGAAATAGACCGCTTCCTTCAGGCGCGGCGTGACGTAATCGCCTGTCGCGTTCATGGCGCTGGGAATAGCGCTGTACCTTCCTTCATCTGGTTCCATCAGGGGGGTAAACGGGAGAGGAACCACATAGATCAAAAGAGGGATTAGGAAGAGAACCAGTTTTAGATGTATTTTTCTCTGCATTACCCTGGCCTTAGACAGTATGAATCCACGTTTTCAGCTCGCCCTTATTTCACGAATCGACCGAATTTGTCAAACGATTAATCGTCAGGCCCTCCGGCTCTCTCTGAGTCCCCTCCTCTTTGCCTTTTTATATCCGTTCCAGCCCACCTTGCTTGGAGGTCCGATGTCTTTTTTTGGTTAGCCTCTTTCTTGACTTACCAATCGAGATGTGCAATTTTTGCCCTAATCGTTAGCCCAACCTGGCATTAAACACGCGGAAAGGGTATTCATGATACCCCGATCGAATTGGAAAAAGTAAAAGCGATTGAATGCGTCACGGTGTACAATAGTGGGGACAGACACAAACCCACATTTGTTCCGGCCGACGCATTCCGGCCTGTGATATGAGCTGACCAGACATGGAGATCTCGCACGCCTCATCGAGCTTCTCTTGCTGATGATATGGGGCTTCGACTGCTTCTGGTTTTATGTATGCGCCGATTGATTAGCCGATATATCCTGAAGGAAATAGCCCTGCCCTTCTTCATGATCCTCCTTGTATTGACTTTCGTCCTTCTCCTGGGGAAGATCCTCCAGGTGATCGACCTGATGATCAACAAGGGGATCCGTTTTTCCGACATCGCCCAGCTGATCCTTCTCCTTATGCCCTCCTTCCTCATGTTCACTATCCCCATCTCGCTTTTGATTGCGATACTGATCGGAATGGGTCGTCTCTCCGGAGATAATGAGATAACCATCCTGAAGATGTCCGGCGTGAGTCTCTACCAGTTGGCTTTTCCGGTTACCGTCGCGGCCCTGATTGCATTCTTTCTCACCGGTATGACGACACTATTTTTAGTTCCTTACGGCAATGTCGCATCTAAAAACCTCCTCTTCAATATGGCGAAACAAAAGGCCAGCATCGGTATTCAAGAGAAGGTATTCATAGATGATTTTCGGGGCATCCTCCTGTACGCAGAAAGTATACCGATCCACGGAGATTTCCTGGAAGGGGTCCTTGTGTCAGACACCAGGATCAGCAAAGAACCGAGCACCATCATCGCCCGGAAAGCCTATCTCATTTCAGATCCTCACACTCTGGCGATCACCCTGAGACTGGAGAATGGCACGACCCACACGGTCGACGCCGGCCTAAAAAATTACAGGATGATGGATTTCCACTTCTATGATGTCCGCTTGGAACTTGCCGAATCGCTCTTCGAAGGAAAGAAGGCCGGCATGAAATCAAGTACGGATATGACGGTGACGGAACTCTCCGCTGTGCTGAAGAACAGGGGGATCAAGGATGAGGCACGTCGGGAGATGGAGATCGAGCTGAACAAAAAATTGACGATTCCCCTTACCTGCCTCCTCTTTGCCCTCATTGGTCTACCGCTCGGAATCCGGGCCCATCGCTCGATCCGGTCACGGGGATTTGCAATCGGTCTGGTTGTCGTTCTGCTCTATTACCTGTTTCGACTCGGCGGAGAGGCCCTAGTCGAGACAGGACGTCTTTCACCAATCATCGGCACCTGGGCACCTAGCGGCATTTTCGCAGTCGCCGGATTACTGCTCTTTTATTTTTCTGTGCGTGAGCAACCCCTCTGGGTCCGTTCAAACACCCTTCCCCCAAAGCGTGGATTGCCTCCAGCATATTGCGACGGTACATCACCGGAAGCGGCGGCTGTCGTTCAAACCAAAGAAGATAAACATCAAGAGAGTGCAGACCTGCAGGCTGCGGATAGGAAGCGTTCCGACTCCTTGATGTTTTCACCCCGAAAAGACGGTTTTAAGGCAAAGAAAATCTCATGAAGATACTGGATCGATATCTTGTTCGTGAATTTTTGCGAAATCTCATGCTCATTACTGTGTGCTTTATCTCGCTTTTTCTGATCATCGATTTTTTCGAAAAGATCAGGATGTTTCTGAGCAACAATGCCACTTTTCGGCAGATGGCCGCCCATTTTCTTTTCCGCATACCCATGATCATATCACAGGTCCTGCCGGCGGCAACATTGCTAACGGCACTGATGACCTACGGCTATCTGTCTCGGCACAGTGAGATCGTGGCCATGAAAGCCAACGGTATTAGCCTTTACAGGGCGTCCTTTCCCATCCTGACCATTGCCGCCTCGATTTGTATTGTGGTCTTTTTCATGAGCGAATGGATCACGCCCTATACAAACGAAAGGGCTGAGCATATCCGTTTGATCGAAGTACAGAAACAACAGTCACTGGGAACTTTCAAGCAGGATCAGATCTGGTATAGGGGTCAGAAGGGCATTTACAATTTCAAATTCTTCGATGCCCAGAGCAATAGGCTGCGGGGCATAACGATCTACTACATGGGTCAGGAAATGACACTGACCATGCGCCTGGATGCGGAGTGGGGTGAGTGGCAAGCTGGACGCTGGCTGCTTCACAACCTCCTGATCACCAGATTTAAAGCCGGTGAATTTCCTTCATTAGAAAACATTACCCAGCAAGTGGTTGACCTTCCGGAGCGGCCTGATGATTTCAAGATTGTTCAGAAAGATGTCGAGACCATGGGCTATTCCGAACTGAAGAGATACATAGGAAAACTCCAGTCGGAAGGATATGATGCGACCAGGTACCTCGTTGATCTCCACGGCAAGATTGCCTTTCCCTTGGTGAGCATCATCCTCGCTGTGATCGGCATCGCCTTTTCCCTGCGGTCCGAGCGGAGCGGCGGCATCGCTCAGGGCATTGGGGTCGGACTGTTCATCGGATTTTCGTACTGGCTTGTATTTGCATTTGGGATGTCCCTGGGCAGATCGGGCACCCTCCCCCCCCTCATTGCCGCCTGGTTCGGAAACATCGTCTTCGGCGCCGCGTCTGTATTTTTGCTGTATCGCATCAAAACCTAAAGACGGCTGATCCCAGATCAGCGAATGTTAATATCTATAATAGTCCGGTTTGAAGGGACCTCCCACTTTGACATTGAGATAATCGGCCTGTTTCTTTGTCAATTTGGATAGCTTTGCCCCCAGTCGCTTGAGGTGAAGCCTGGCAACCTCTTCATCCAGTTTCTTGGACAAGGTATAGACGCCTGGCTGTCTC
This sequence comes from Deltaproteobacteria bacterium, assembly GCA_023487865.1. GTDB lineage: Bacteria > Desulfobacterota > Syntrophia > Syntrophales > UBA5619 > JAKAFS01. Next base: position 17,231 of record JAMDBG010000042.1, read on the forward strand.
ATGTTAGCGGCCAGATCAAGTTGAGCCAGGCACTGGTTGGTAAAGCTGTTGCTCATCACAAAACTGGCATGGCCCGTTGCACAACCGAGATTCACCAGCCTCCCCTCGGCAAGGACGATTATGGATTTCCCTGATTTGAGCGTCCATTTATCGACTTGAGGCTTGATGTTCTTTTTGACGCAACCGGGCGTGTTTTCCAGATAGTGCATTTCGATTTCGCTGTCAAAATGGCCGATATTGCAGACAATGGCTTCATTTTTCATTTTTTCCATATGACGCCCCGTGATCACGTCGCAGCACCCGGTCGCTGTAATGAAGATATCCCCTTTCGAAACGATGTCATCGAGGGACGTCACCTCATACCCTTCCATGGCCGCTTGCAGGGCACAGATCGGATCAATTTCAATGATGGAGACGCGGGCACCAAAGCCCCGCATGGACTGAGCGCACCCCTTGCCGACATCCCCATAGCCGAATATCACCACTGACTTACCTGCGAACATGATATCCGTGGCCCTTTTGATACCGTCGGCAAGGGATTCCCGGCAACCGTAAAGATTATCGAATTTGGATTTGGTGACTGAATCGTTCACGTTTATTGCCGGGAACAGCAATTCTCCCGTTTCCGCCATTTGATAGAGACGATGCACACCGGTGGTCGTTTCCTCGGAAACTCCGCGGACACGGGCAGCAATCTTCTGCCAGTGGTGCGGGGCACTCTTGAGACCATAAGAAAGACGTTGGCGGATGATCTTCAGCTCTTTGTTGTCGCAGGGTTGATTCAGGATAGAAGGATCTTTTTCTACCCGGACACCCTCATGAATGAAGAGGGTCGCATCCCCGCCATCATCGACAATCAGGTCCGGACCCGTGCCGTCCGGCCAGGTCAAGGCCTGTTCCGTGCACCACCAGTACTCCTCCAAGGACTCCCCTTTCCATGCAAAAACAGCCGCCGATTTTGCCTGAACGATCGCCGCTGCGGCGTGATCCTGGGTCGAGAAGATATTACAGGAGGCCCAGCGAAGGTCTGCGCCCAGTTCTTTAAGGGTTTCGATCAGCATGGCTGTCTGAATGGTCATGTGCAGGCTTCCGGTAATCTTCAGGCCCTTCAAGGGCTTCTTCGGACCATATTTTTCCCGGACGGCCATCAGACCTGGCATCTCGTTTTCGGAAAGGCGTATCTCCTCCCGCCCCCAAGCTGCAAGGGAAGGATCAGCTATCCGGCTGGGTATTTTTCTATCGACCCTCATAAACTTCATTACTCTTTCTCCTTATTCCATGTTTTTGGTTTGCTACAATTTACCGCCGCAATCACTCCTTACAGATCGATCAGCTGTTGGCCGGTGCAACAAGGGCTGCAGGTATCCGTTCCTGAGGCGTGACAATACCGGCTGAAATGATCAGAGTAAAGGCTTCCTCCACCGACATGCTGACCTCTATGAGCTCCTCCTTTGGAACCATGATAAAAACACCCGTGGTAGGCGTCAAGGCGCAAGGGATATAAATTCCGATGCACGGGCTCTTCCGGCCCAGATGTTGCTGTATTTCCCCGTTTGGCGTACCGGTGATGAAGCCAATACTGTAAACCCCTCGACGGGGATATTCCACAATGACCACTTTCTTGAAACTTTGCGCTCTGTCCATAAACAGTCCATCAGCGATCCGTTTGATGGCCTGATAGATGCTGCGGACAAAAGGAATTTTACCAACGATCCGCTCTCCAAAAACGACCACCCGATTCCCGAGATAACTCGTCGTCACCAGGCCGCAGATGAAGATGAGCAGGACCGTAACGATCACGCCCATCCCTGGAATGTGAAAATGAAGGAGGTTGTCAGGTTGGTACTCGAATGGAATAATCTGAAGCAGATTGTCCATCATGCCGATGATGAAAAAGAGGGTATAGATCGTCAGGCCCGCCGGTATCACAACGGCCAGACCTGTTAGAAAAACCCTCTTTAACTTTTTCTTAATCATACCTTTTTCACTCATCGTATTATTTTAACTTTTTATTTTATAACAGAATGACAGGATAGATTCAAACCTTATTTAGAGCGTTTCATCCATTCTGGTGTTTGATTCGATTTGCTTCATCAAGAAGAACGCACTTCGGTAACCAACCCGAAACCTTCTCATCGTCGATCATGACATAACTGGCGATAATGACCAGGTCCCCTCGTGATGCCTTCCTTGCGGCTGCCCCATTGAGACAGATGGTCCCCGAATTTCGCGCCCCCGGGATGACATAGGTGGAGAATCGCTCCCCATTCGATATGTTGTATATGGCGACCTTCTCATAGGGTAAAAGGTCTGCCGCTTCCATTAGATTTTCATCTATGGAAATACTCCCTTCGTAGTGGAGATCCGCATCGGTGACCACTGCCCGGTGAAGCTTCGATTTGAGCATAAATCGCTGCATGAAAATCTTTCTCCTGATCTTTAAGCAATCTTTTTATATATCAAGAGGTTCACCAAAAACATGATTGTCGATCAATCTCGTCTTCCCGACCCATACCGCGAGGGCAAGCACCGCGTTTCCCTCAATATAGGAAACATCTTTCATAGTCTCCACATCGCAAATCTGAGCATAATCGATTTTTACATAAGGATGACGGGTAATACATTCCCGCACCTCTTTCAGAATGACTTCGACCCTTCTCTCGCCTTGTTCGTAAAGTCCTTTTGCCAAAAGGAGAGAGAGGCTCAGACTAAGAGCCGATTCCCTCTCCTCTGGCTTCAGATACACATTCCTTGAACTCATCGCCAGGCCATCGGGTTCGCGAGTCGTCCGCATACCAATGACTTCGATATCCATATTGAGATCATGAACCATTCTTTTAATGGTTACATACTGCTGAAAATCCTTCTGACCGAAGATGGTTGCATGGGGTTTTACGATGTGAAAAAAGCTTTGTGCAGACCGTGGTACGCCACGAAAAAAACGGGGGCGCGAAATTCCGCAAAGGTTGTTGGTCACTTCCCCCACTTCTACATAGGTCTGATACCCTTCCGGATACATCTCCTTGCGGTCAGGAAAGAAAATCCAATCGACGCCAACTCCTTCTGCAAGCTTTTTGTCTCTATCGAAATCTCGCGGATAAGCCGTGAAATCCTCTGTAGGGGCGAACTGAATAGGATTGACATAGATGCTCACGGCAAGGCAATCGCCTTGATTCCTTCCAACTCTCATCAGATTCAGATGTCCTTCATGGAAATACCCCATCGTAGGAACGAGAACGATCTTTTTCCCCTCGCGCCTTTTCGATTCGGCCAGCGCCTGCATCTTTTTAACTGATTGTATAACCTCCAACCGTTCCCCCTTAAAAAAAAGGCCCCACGTCAAAGACGAGAGGCCTTGTCCTGTATGATGAACTTACCTATCCTTCCGTCCCAGTCCGTATAACGGATCCAAGCGTGCCGCGGTGTCTATCAGACATTCAACCATTTGTCAAGAAATTTCTCTGTGCCCCCTATTGCGGCAAGTTCCGTTGCCAGTAAGCGGAATTCACCGACCGTGAGAGTTTCCGCTCTTCGGGATCCTGTGATGCCGGTTTTTTTCATCACCTGTTCCAGCAGGTCACCGGCAAAACCAGCAGCACGGAGATTGTTCCAGAGGGTCTTTCTTCTATGGGAAAATGCAGATCGGACAGTCGCGGAAAATATCGACTCTTCCTTCTGTGTCATCTCATCCTCATATATGACAAAGCTCAGGACTGACGAAACCACATCGGGCACAGGATAAAAACAGGTCGGTGGCACCGTCATTCTCCGGGTGATGCCAGTATACCGCGCGATGATCACTGAGGGAATGCCATACTCTTTCGTGCCGGGAGACGCCATGATCCTGTCGGCCAGTTCCTGCTGGAACATCAGAACCATTGATTTGATTGCCCTTCTATACTTGATCAGACGAAAAAGTATCGGAGTGGAGATATAATAAGGAATATTGCCAACAACTTTGGTCCGCGTGCCTGGGGAGGCAGAAAAAAAATCATAAACCATCACATCCCCTGCAACGACCTGTACTCGTTTATCTCCGGTAAAACGGTCTCTCAGGACTGTAATCAGACGCGGATCGATTTCGAGAGCGATCACTCGGCCCGCTTTCTTTGCCAGCTCCGCAGTCAACAAACCTAGACCTGCGCCGATTTCTACCACTGTCTCATCCGCTTCCGGTGCAACCAAAGAAGCGATCCGAGAGATCATGTTTGTATCCTCGAGAAAAGACTGGCCAAGCCTTTTCCTGGGACGGATTTCATACCGAGCGAGGGTCTTTCTTACAGAGTTCATTGGCTTCTCATCGAACAACAATCAGCGCAGACTTGCCCTTCAGATCTTTACGCTGATCGTCCAATTTTCGGGTTTTCGCCTTTGGAATCATAGGCCCTCAGGCCAGAGGCCAGCGGGAAACTGCATTCATATCCAGGCTGTCTCGATGCCCTTCCATGAGAAGATGTTCACCGACAACGGCGATCATCGCCGCATTGTCGGTACAAAGAACAGGCGGAGGAACGAAAAAGCCCTTACCGGAACGAGCCGTTTCCTCGCGGAACCTTTCGCGCAGACGGCTGTTTGCGGCAACACCCCCGCAGATCACCACACGAGAGACCGAAGTCATCTCAGCAGCTCGCAGCGTCTTCTCCAGAAGAACATCGACGATGGCCTCCTGATAAGAAGCGGCCACATCCGGTAATTCTTCAGGAGTAAATGGGACTCCCCTTTTCCGGAGGCTCATCATAAGGGAGGTCTTCAGGCCGCTGAAGCTGAAATCGAGGCTTTCCCTCATCGCCCGGGGAAAATCAAAAGCAGTGCAATTCCCCTTTTTTGCCAGGCGATCGATCACAACGCCGCCTGGATAACCGATACCCAGGAGTTTGGCCGCTTTGTCAAAGGCCTCCCCAGCCGCATCGTCCCGTGTTTGACCGAGAATGGTAAGGCGCCGGAAGCCTTCCACCAGATAGATTGTCGTATGACCGCCTGATACGACAAGAGCGACAAAAGGAAACTTCGGAGGCTTGTCGGTGAGAAAAATTGCTGCCACGTGGCCTTCCAAGTGATTAACTCCGATCAAGGGCAGACGTCGGACAAAGGCCATGGCCTTGGCTGCGCACAAACCCACAAGGAGCGATCCGATCAATCCCGGCCCCCGTGTCACGGCTATTCCCTCAATCTCTTCCAGGGTCAACCCAGCATTCTCCAAGGCCTGACGGATGACCGGTGCGATGGCTTCGATATGCTTGCGGGAGGCGATCTCCGGAACAATACCTCCGTAAGGGGCATGTACAT
>JAMDBG010000012.1 GCA_023487865.1 Deltaproteobacteria bacterium
ACGCAATCCGGGCGCGTCCCGATGGAAAGGCCGATGACGTCCCCCTCTTCGAGCGCCTCGTCGTAGAGCGCCCTCAGTCGATCCACGGGAGCGTACGTATTCGTGAATGTCTGGAAATAGGCGACAAATTTCTCCGCTTTTCCACGCCGGCGGTAATATTCCTTTCCCCGGCGGATCTGCTCGCCTACCGAGGGGAACGGCCCTCGGCAAATGTTATGAACAAAGGGAACTGGCTATGATGAGCCGCGAGCACTACGTCGCGACGGTATGCGACATCCTGGAGATCCTGCCTCCGGAGATGGTCGTCCAGAGGCTGACCGCCGACGGCTACCACGAGATCTTCCTCGGACCGGAATGGGCGGCGAACAAACTCACCGTTCTCAACGCGATCAACCGCGAACTGGAGGCGCGCGACTCCTGGCAGGGGAAACGGTATGGCATCGGGAAGGCAGGAGAGGAGACGGACATATCAATGGCTGGAGTAGGAGAATGATCGGTGTTGTCGACTACCGGGCGGGAAACCTGACGAGCGTGGCCCGGGCTCTGGAATATCTGCGCGAGCCTTGCATCATCACAAACGATCCCCGTATACTGGATGAGGCAAGCCACATCATCTTCCCCGGTGTCGGCGCAGCGGGCGCGGCAATGGCGAATCTCCGCGAAAGCGGTCTGGATATTCACCTCAGGAAATGGGTGCGGGAAGGAAAACCGCTCCTCGGGATCTGCCTCGGCACCCAGGTGATCTTCGATCACAGCGAAGAGGATGACACCCCCTGTCTGGGAATCGTCCCCGGCCGCGTCCGGCGTTTTCCGGCCGATATCGAAGCCGACGGACGGCGGTTGAAGATCCCCCATATGGGGTGGAACCGTGTCGAGTTCCGGCAGGGTCACCCGGTATTCGCCGGAATTCCCGAATCTGCAGAGTTTTACTTTGTCCACGCCTACTACCCCGCTCCCGCGGACGAGGACTGGACAGCGGGATGGACCGACTACGGCATCCGCTTCTGCGCCGCCGTGGCGAAGAAGAACCTCGTCGCCGTCCAGTTTCACCCAGAGAAGAGCGGCCGACCGGGGCTCGCCATCCTGGAAAACTTCTGCCGCTGGGGAGGAATAGATGCTCAGTAAAAGGATCATCCCCTGTCTGGACGTCCGGGCGGGCAAGCTGACGAAAGGGGTTAAGTTTCAAGGGAACATCGATATCGGCGATCCGGTCGAGGCGGCGCGCGCGTACTACGAACAGGGGGCGGACGAGATCGTCTTTTACGACATCACCGCCTCCGCCGAGGGCCGGTCCATCATGATCGACGTGGTCCGCAAGGTAGCAGAAACCATCTTCATCCCCTTTTCGGTGGGAGGGGGCATTCGGACGGTGGAGGACATGCGGCGGGTGATCCTGGCCGGCGCCGAGAAGGTCAGCGTCAACACGGAAGCGGTTCAGAACCCGGCCATCATTGCCGAAGGGGCGAGAGCCTTCGGCAGCCAGTGCATCGTCCTGGGTATGGACGTCAAGAAGAACCCGGGAAACGCCGCGCTTCCTTCCGGCTATGAAATGGTCATCCACGGCGGTCGGACGGCAACGGGCATCGACGCCCTTTGGTGGGCAAGGGAGGCGGAGCGCCTCGGCACAGGCGAGATCTGCCTGAATTCCATCGATGCCGACGGAACGCAGAACGGTTATGAAATCGATCTGACCCGCCTGATTTCGAGCCATGTGAACATTCCCGTCATCGCCTCCGGCGGCGCGGGAAGACCCGACCATCTTCTCGATGTCCTCACCCGCGGCCAGGCCGACGCCGCCCTGATTGCCTCGATGGTCCACTTCCGCACCTATACCATTGCGGAGATCAAGACGTTTCTGCAGGATCGTGGCGTGAAAACCCGGATGCACTGGTAAACAGGGGAGTCGCGAATACGGAAAGGCTCGGGACGGAAAAACCAGAGGCCTTCGGGGTCTTGATAATTGTCCTTGACGATCATATACTATTGTCATAGAGATCAAAAAAGACTGAAAATTTATCCTCAGGGAGGCAACATATCGTGGATGCAAAGAGATACGAACTGAATGTCCAGCTGGCGCAGATGCTCAAAGGCGGCGTCATCATGGACGTGACCAATGTGGAACAGGCAAAGATCGCCGAGGAGGCGGGCGCGGTGGCCGTCATGGCGCTTGAGAGGGTGCCGGCGGACATCCGTCGGGACGGAGGTGTGGCCCGCATGTCGGATCCGGCGATGATCGCCGCGATCAAAAAGGCCGTCTCGGTCCCCGTCATGGCGAAGGCCCGGATCGGCCATTTTGTGGAGGCCCAGATCCTCGAGGCCCTGAAGATCGACTACATCGACGAGAGCGAGGTCCTCACACCCGCCGATGAGGAGTGTCATATCGACAAGACCCGCTTTTCCATTCCCTTCGTTTGCGGCGCCCGGAACCTGGGCGAGGCGCTGCGCCGGATCGCCGAAGGGGCGGCGATGATCCGCACCAAGGGCGAGGCCGGGACCGGAAACGTCGTCGAGGCCGTCCGCCACATGAGAACGGTGAATCGTGAGATCCGCCAGTTGGTCAGCATGCCGGTGGAAGAGGTGACCGGCTTTGCAAAGTCCAACGGCATCCCTTACGAGCTCGCCCTGAAGGTCAAGGAGCTCGGCCGCCTGCCGGTGGTCAATTTCGCCGCCGGCGGCATAGCGACGCCGGCCGATGCGGCGCTGATGATGCAACTGGGCTGCGACGGGGTCTTTGTCGGCTCCGGGATCTTCAAATCGGCGACGCCGGCGGTGCGCGCCCGGGCGATTGTCAAAGCCACGGCCTACTTCAACGATCCGGCCAAGGTGCTCGAAGCCTCCATGGGCCTCGGCGAGGCGATGGCAGGCCTGGAGATCGCGGCGATTCCCAAGGAACAGCTCCTGGCCGGACGGGGCTGGTAACGAGGGCCTCGGGACGGATTCCATGAGTCGCGCAGGGGCAAACCCCTCTCATTCGACCGTCGGAAATGCCATCGGCGTCCTGGACCTCCAGGGGGATGTCTTCGAACACCTCGATCATCTGCAGCGCCTTGGCATCGATGCCCGACCGGTCAAACAGATAGAGGATTTTGACGGGCTGGCCGGCCTGATCCTGCCCGGCGGCGAGAGCACCTGCCTCGCCCGGCTGCTGAGGATCTTCGATATCGAGCCGGTCATCGTCCGGAAATATCACGAGGGAATGAAACTCTGGGGCACCTGTGCGGGGGCGATCCTCCTGGCCGGCTCGCTCACCGGAGAGGCGCCGCACCTCGGACTCATCGATATCGAGGTCCAGCGGAACGGTTTCGGAAGCCAGCTCGACAGCTTCGCCTGCGAGGCCCTGATTCCGAAGATCTCCTCCGAACCAGTGCCGCTCACCTTCATCCGCGCCCCCAAGATTCTTCATGCGGGTGAGGGAGTGGAGGTCCTCCTCAGGATCGAGGATTTTATCGCGGCCGCCGAATCGGCAGACATCCTGGTGACCGCCTTTCATCCCGAACTGACGGGCTGCCTTGCCTTCCACCGCTACTTTGCAGCCAAATGCGGCCTTCGGCCCCGCACGGAAGAAGCGGCCTTCGACCCCTCCTGGAACATGACGAGCTGGACCCGGCACGCACGGGTCGCATGATCCTCAGCCCACTCGGAAGTTTAAAGATCGGGAGATTATTCATGACCGCACTAAGGGGATTCCAGAAAAAGCACCTGAAGGGCCTTGCCCACGACCTGAAGCCGGTCGTTCAGATCGGCAAGGAGGGGATGACGGAGGGGGTTATCCGGGCCGTCGACGAAAGCCTCCTGCGACACGAACTCATTAAGATCAAATTCACCGACTTCAAGGACAGGGATCAAAAAGAGACATTGACCCGCGAGATCGAGACCAAAACCGGCAGCGAACGGGTCGACATCATCGGCCACACGGCCATCCTCTACAGGCCACAGGCCGATCCGGAGAAACGGAAGATCGCCCTTCCCCAAAGGTAAAAGCCCCTGGGCAGCCGTGTTTCCCGTCCATAGACCGGCTATTTTTCGATGAGTTCGATGCGCTGGCGGATGGCGGCGGCCCTGACGGTATCCCCTGTTGCTTCATAAGATGCCCGCAGGCGGTCCAGCCAGACCAGAAGGGCCCTCTTCCAGCCGTTCCGGGAAGCCGTACTCACCGCTGCCTGAAGGATCGCCTCGTTCTCCGAGTGGCGGCGCACGGCAAGCCCCGCTGCGATCAGTTGTGACAGGGGGTCGTCTCCCATGGCGGCAATCGCTTTTTCCGCCTTGGCGACATCACGACTCCGGAGGGCTTCAAGAAACGACCGGTATTGCGGCGGCAGAAGCGCTTCGTCCACCGCCGCCGGATCACCCGTAAGAAAGAGATGAAAATTCCTGTTCGCGGGAACCGGCTGTGCAGCCGCGATTTTACCGTATTCGCCTTCTTCCATGTCTCCCAGAACGGCTCCCTGCAAAGCCATCTTCGTCAGCCAGGCCTTCCCCAAGAGGTCGAGATCCCCGCTTTTCTTGATCTCCTCGACGGCTTTCTGGAAGTGGCGTTCCGCAACGGCCGGCTGTCCGCCGATTAGAAAATGCCTTTTGAATGTCTCCAACTGCTGGTTGCCCGCGACGACCCACCCCGGCGCCGGTTTTGAGCCGCATCCCCCGAGCAGAAACAAGAGAAAAAACAGACAGAGAATCTTCTTCATGGCAGTTTGATCTCCGGTTTGTCCTGGAAGGGGATGATCCGATCCAGTTCGTCGACCAGGATACCGATCGCCGTGACCGTTTCATCAATGTTATTCCGGAGGAGCTTGAGATCTTTCGTCGAATCTGCCGTTTCGCCACTGATTTTGTTGAGATTGTCCAGAGTGAC